>CAJUKL010000066.1 GCA_910587195.1 uncultured Clostridia bacterium
CGTTTTGCTGCTGTACGTTGAAGTGGAATAGTTGCTTTAGTTGAACGACAACAGAACACTATCAGCTAAAAATGAGATTTTGTTGCGTATGTAAAAGATAAAGTTTTTGGTCAAGCTTTTTTCAAAAAGCTTGCGAGAGTTTGAGAGCAGAGCTCTCAAGGTCTTAATCTTTTTACACTTGGAAGCGTGTTTTTAAAAGGGTGCAAGGCGTCCAATGGACGCTTGTTCTGCACCGACCCGAGCGAAGCGTAGACTTTGGGGAAACTTTTCACAAGCGAAAAAAGTTTCCCCAAGAAGGTCTTACTTTCATCACGTTTTCCTGAAAGAAAGTAAGCAAAGAACTTCTGTGTAAAAACTTCGTTTTGCTGCTGTGAGTTGGAACTGAGTGTTTGTTGTGGTTGAAGCGACAATAAACATATCCTGCTATTTTAAGGCAATAATACCTGCCATATTTCCTCTATCATTTCCCATCACTCTATGAGAGTAAAATAAATCTGTATGGCACATTGTACAAATTTTTGTCAGTTCAATGTTATTCTGTTCTACACCACAATCCATTAAAATACGTTTATTGGTTTCCCATAAATCAATTTTATATCTTTCTGGTACAGTATCTTTCATAATAACATCCTCTGCAAAGGGAAGTTTTTGACGAAACTCTTTGACAACAGGTTCATCTACTTGAAAACAACATTGTCCAATGGAAGGGCCAATTCCTGCTATAATGTCTTTTGCATGAGTGCCATAATTAAGTTCCATTTTTTGGATTGCCTTTTTAGCAATTCCATTGACAGTACCTCTCCAGCCGGCATGAATAGCAGCAATCGCTTTTTTATTAGGGTCAAAAAGCAATATGGGTACACAATCAGCACAAAATACAACAAGCTGAATTCCCGGAATATTTGTCACCAAACCATCTGTATTTTTAATGGTACTCTTTTTGGTTACACCCATTCCTCTGTCCTGTTCTGTAACAACTCTGATATTAGTTGTATGTGTTTGGTGACAAAGTACAAAACTATTTTTGTCAAAATTAAGTGTATTACAAAGAATATCGTAATTTTGCAATACTTTTTCTGCTGCTTCACCCCTAGAAAAACTTAAATTTAGTTCTGCATAAATACCAGTACTTACTCCTCCTAAACGTGTTGTTACACAATGTTTTACTGCATTTGTGTTTTCTAAATTTTGAAATGTAATATATTTTAAATTATTTTTTTGTTGAATCATAATTTTTCTCCTATTTTTTAAATTTTAAAATAAATTTTTGCTTGTAGATGGAATAACAATATTTTTTCCTGTTGCTTACCTAAAGCAACTATTCTCAATATATGGCAGCAAAACGCTAGTTTTTTACAAAAGTTCTTGGATAAACTAAAACCTTAAAGGAAAACTCCTTTAAGGTTTTTTGATTATTGTTCTTCTGTTTCTTTTTTCCATTCATTAATAATCTGAGAAGCTCTGACTCTAACTTTTCTTTGTAAATCTGTAAAGTTTGGTTTATGACTTGGTTCTGGTTCAATTCCGAGTTCTTTTAAATTTGCAGCAATTCGGTCTAACATTTGTTCTGGATTATTATAATATTCACTACCTCTAATTCTAACAAACTTCCAGCCAGCTCTTTCTAGCGTTGCTTGTTTTTCCATATCTTGTAGTAAGTCATCATCACTATCTTCATATTTTTTACCGTCACACGTAATTGCGACCCTATTATCTTGATAAACTGCTACCATATCAATATAGAAATTTCCAGCGCGCCATTTTGGTATAATATGATATCCACGTTTGATAAGAGCTTTTGTAACTGCTTTTTCAAAATAAGAACTAGGTTTTGTTTGGTCAAAAGTAGCCGGATTGGTAACATATTCTATAAAATCTTTTCTAATGTCCTCTGGTTTTAGGTCACGTCGTACATCAAGAGAATGTACAACCCACAACTGATTTTTTGCCCGGCTTACCGCAACATTATAGTTTCGCATTTCTGGTTGATATGTTACTTCTCCATCATTATCCACTAAAGAGATAAAAATAATATCTCTTTCTTCATTTTGAAAATAAGAAGCTTCTCCACATAATATTTGTCTTTGTTCATATTCTTTTGTATCAATTTTGTCAAAAGAAAGTTTTTGAATTAATCTGGCTTGTTCTGCTCCACCTAACGAGATAACGCCAAAAGTCATATTTTGATATTCTGGCTGTTCCATGCAAGCTAACATTAGTGCAACAATATTTTTTGCTTCTGCTACATTTCTATTTTTACTGTCTTTGCTACCCTTTACACGATAAGAAATAGTTGCTGGTTTTACTGCAACATTTTTATCGCTTCTTAAAGGCTGTAGTTGATTATCATAAAAAGTGCGATTATTATATCCAATAATATGAGGAAGGCTTCTAAAATGTTCTTTTAACATAATGGTTTCAAATCTTGCTTCTGCAATATCATACAACGAATGTCTTGCGTCATAAAGTTGTGCATTTACAATTCCTATCAAGTTTCTAATATTAATTTCTGCTGGAATAATAGATGGCCCAAATTGTTTTTTATCTCCTAATACAATTACTTTTTTTGCCATTTGTAAAATAGCAAGGGAAGACAAATTGCATTGATTTGCTTCATCAATAATTGCAATATCAAATTTATTTTTTGCAGGATTAAATTGTTCTAACACTTGATTGATAGACATAATCCAAGCTGGCAAAATAGGTTGACATTGTAGCATTAATTGTTGTGCTTCTGGTGCCATTTTTCCTTTTTCTACAACAACATTTTTCCAATCCTGCAAAATCTGTTTTTGACTGCTGTTCTTTTTCATTTCTTCAAAAATACGGCTCCAGGTTTTGCTTTCTACCAATTTTGCTGTTGTTTTTTGTAATGTACTACCTAATTGTTTTAACTGTTTTTGCATTTCATCAAAAGGCAATTTAATAATATCATCTACTATCATAGAAAATTGTTTCCAGTTCCAAGCACCTTTTATATTTTCAGGGCAAGTTGTTTTTCCATGAATCCCTTGCCGATTTCGAATTGCTTCTGCCCATTTTGGTGCAACAGCTTCAATTTTATCTAAAATACGGCTTCTTTTTCCATAATTATGATTTTTTTGATAAGCTGCTACTAATTCTTTATATGCCTTTTCATATCTTTCTGCATCTTGTTCCTGCATAGCAATCAGCATATTATTACAAATATTGGAAGTTTTAAACTCTTGTGATTTTGATTCTTCCAAAGCTTGAATAGCTTCTTGCAAAACATTGTTACTATTTGGTAAATCCACTTCTATCAATTCTGCTACTGCAATATAGTCTGGAAGCAATTTATAGATTAAATTAATATCATGTTCTGCTTCTTCAATAGGAGAGGTTATTTCTTCTGGTGTTTCAAAACACAAAGGCGACAAACCACATTCTAAAGCGACTTTTTGAATTGGTTCATAAACTGTTTTATGCCAATTCAACCGTTCTTCAATCTGGTCTATCATTTTAATTCCCTCTTGTTCTGGTGCTTCTCCCAAGCGATAAAAAGGCATACCATCTTGTTCTTCTATCAATTTTACCCAAAGTCTTTCAATTTCTTTACGTTTTAATTCCATGCTCATTGTAACAATTAAATCATCACAATCTGCCACAGAAGAAATATGTTTTCCATTAATTTCAAGTGTATCATACAAATACATAATATCTTTGTGGAGTAAAGAAAACAGTTTTCCCATTTTTTTGCCACGTTGCTGTATTTGTTCTCTTAATTTATAAAGCAGTTCTAAATTTTTATCAGAAATATATTCTGGGTCAAACTCTACTCTTTTTCTTAAAATTTGATTTTCTTCATTATCTCGCATATGATATTCATGAGCATCTTGCAAGACATCCACCAATTCCTGCCATTCATTTGTAAGTTCTTCTTTTCGAAATCCTTTTTGTTTTTGACGCTGTTTTGCAGAAGAAATAGCAGAAAGCTCCCAATCTAAAAACTTTTTTTCTTCTGGATATTGCCTAAAAAATTCTTTGATTTCTTCTATTTTTTCCGTATTCAGATTATTATACAGTGGAGTATCCTGAATACTTGCTGTATTTTTTACAACATCTACCGTAACATAATCTTTTATTTTTCCCTGCAAGGTAATTAATTTGACCATAAAAGAATTTTTTTCTGCTGTATTTTTTGCAAATGTTTCTGGTGACATAAAATCTTCAGGGTTTGGCAATCCATACAATAATTCTAATTCTTGTTCTCTTGTCATGGAGTTATTTAACTGGTAAAGAAATTCCAACGATTTTACAGAAACAGGAAGCGGCACTCCTATGGCAATTTCTCCAGGAATATAAGACATTTCCTCTCTATTTTCGCATACAAAGTCAGCCACTTCTGATGGTGTATATTGTTCTCCTGAAAACGGAATCATTTCATATTCTTTCTGTTGTATATCATAAAGTGTATTTCTTACTGTTTGCAAGCTAGCAATTATTTCTTTTCTTTGCCTTTCTGATACAATCGCATCATCATAAACTTTGTCATACTTATGAGAAGATAAGTATTTCATCATTCCATCAATCGAATGTTCTATGTCATCTTTGTCACTTTCCAACAAAGAAATACATAAATGCTGCAATTCTGGTTCTATTTTTTCTTTTAAAGTTGAAAGTGCTTTTTGTGTGTGACTTGTTACAAGTACACTATTGCCTTCTGCCAAAAAATGCCCCATCAAATTGGCTATCATATGTGCTTTTGCTGTACCTGGAGGACTTTGCACCACTACAACATCAGATGTTTCCATACAATGCCCAATTTCAATTTGTTCTTTATTTGCTGCTTTTGCCAGCAACATTGTTTTATCTTCTCCACGTATGATAGAAATTTTTTGTATAAATTCCTGTTTTTCCTGTTCTTTTTGCTTTGCAATTTGTTCTTCTTCGCTTAATTCTTTCTGTGGTATTTCTTCCTGTTTGGGTTCTTCTTTTTTTAGCAGACCTTTTTCTATCATATTTTGCAACGGAGGAGAAACCGTATTCGTCTGTTTTATTTCATTAATAATTTCATCAAGGGCCGGTAATATATTATTTACTTTTTCTCGTACCAGCAAAATAGGTTTATTGTATATAACTGTTTCATTTTCTATTTTTTCACCATTATCCCGATAAACTGCAAAAACATTCAAATTATAGGTAAGGTTTTCTAATAATTTTCTTGTATCTTTTGCCAAAGGGTGACTTTTTTCTAAATCTGCTTTTACAGCATTAATAGCTTTTTCATCAACATTTTCTAACTGTTTTAATAATGCTACATTCAGTTCAGAAGGAGCATCTGTATCTATAATACGAATTGTATTATTTTCAACATCAAAGTCAAGAGTTACCCTTTTTAAAAGAATAGGATACTCTATTTGTTCCCGAACTAAAACGCCTTGCCCTAGCACAATTTCCAGAGATTCCTTTTTTAGACTTTGATATTGATTCCAAAACTTTCTAAAAATCAGTTCTAATTGTTTATATCTTTTTTGTTGTTTTACATTTTTTCGGCTTTCTATCCATTTAGTTCTTATATTTACCCAATCATACAATTCCTGTTGTGCTTCAGCATCTTTAAAAAATTCTTGGAAGGTAACTTTTTTTCCTACTCCATTTTCATTTTTAAGGATACTTTCTTTAAATACAATTTGATTATTAGGGTCTTTCCAATCTGTATTAATCCATACTTCTAAGTAATCTGGTATTGGAGGACAAGGTTCCATATCCGGTTTTATGACTTCTAGTATGACATTTTCTTTTCCTTTTGTCTGGTCTAAAAAAGGACATTTTAGAAATTTTTTACTAAGAGGTAACTCATCTAAATATTGATACCATTGCTCTTGTTGTACATTGGTAATGACTTTGTATCTTGTTTCATAGACTTGCTTGATGTGCTGAAACAGTTTTATTGCTTTTTCTGTGCTATTCAATACAATTCACCACATTCCTTTTTTTAATTCTATTATAAACGATATATCCCTTCCTAGCAACCGTTACTTTCTTGAAAGAAAGGTAGCAAAGAACTTTTATGCAAAACTTCGTTTTACTGCTGTGTGTTAAACAGTTGTTAGAGATAAACGACAACAGAATACCATCGGTTAAAAATTCCTTCTATATCCATTCACAAAAAATAAAGTTTTTGGTTAATGCTTTATTATTTTTTCTATATTTTGCAATAAAATATCCATTTCCTTATCTGTACCAATAGTAATGCGTAAATGATTGTTAATGCGAGGCAAATTAAAATAGCGTATAAAAATATTTTTTTCTTTTAAGGTTTCAAAAATTTCTTTTGCCTCAACTTTGGAATGTGTTACAAATAAAAAATTGGATTGACTTGGAAAAACAGAAAAACCCATATTTTGCAATGCTTTTGTAGTACGTTCTCTGGTCGCTATAATTTTTTGGCAAGTTTCTTTAAAATACGCCTCATCTAAAATAGAAGCTGCACCAACTTCAATCGCAACACTATCCATTGTATAAGAGTTATAAGAATTTTTTACTGCTTCCAATGTTTGAATAATTTTTTCGCTACCCATTGCCATACCAATCCGCATTCCCGCAAGAGAACGAGATTTTGAAAACGTATGCACAATCAAAAGGTTTGGATATTGGTCTAACAATTCTATGGCAGAATATGCGCCAAAATCAACATATGCTTCATCAATAATGACAACTGAGTCTTTGTTTTTTTCTAAAAGTTGCACAATATCCTCTTTTTTTTGTCCAATTCCTGTTGGTGCATTAGGATTTGGCAATATAATACCACCATTCTCTCTAAAATAATCCTTAATATCAATTTGGAAATTTTTATCTAAAGGAATAGTGTTATAATCAATTTCTAAAAGAGAACACCATACTGGATAAAAGGAATAAGTAATGTCTGGAAATAAAATTGGTTTTGAAGAATGGAAACAAGCCATAAAAGCAAATGCAATAACCTCATCAGAACCATTTCCCACAAAAACCTGACTTTCTCTCACATGAAAATGTTTTGCAATCGCTGCCTTTAATTTGGAAGAATTTGCATTTGGATACAAACGTAAACAATTTGCATCTATATTTTTGAATGCTTCGATTGCTTTTGGGGAAGGTGGATAAGGATTTTCATTTGCATTTAATTTAATAATATCCTTATCTTTTGATTGTTCTCCCGGAACATAAGGCTCTATTTGACGAAGGTTTTGTTCCCATTTTGGCATATCAATTTCTCCATTCTCTTTTCTATTTATTTTATTTTCTTCTATGCGAGCAATATTTTTATATAATAATGGTAAATACAATCCTTTTTTGACTACCTTTTTTGGTAAACCTGAAATGCTTTTTACTGCCTTGACACCAGCCGAAAGCGGACGTTTTGAAAAATGTTCTTGCGTTGTTTCAGAATGATACATAGAAATTGTTTTTTCATATAATTGCTCCATATGTTCTGCAAAGGCTTCCACAGAAAGCAATTCCATTTTGTTAAGAGAAGCGTCAGAAAGTCTTTTTTGTAATGCTGGTGTACTTAAAAGCAAATAAAGTTTCTCTGTCAAATCTTCTTCTGTTTCAAAAAGTAAGCCTGTTTTATTATGTTCAATTATATTTTCAATAGATTCATCTTTTTTTGCAATCACAGGAATCCCACCTGCCATGGCTTCTGCAAAGGTTAAGCCTTGTGTTTCTGAAACAGAAGCACTACAAAATACAGTACCAATTTGATAATACTTTCCAATTTCTGCCCAAGGTTTTGCACCAATAAAAAGAACCTTATGCCCAATTTCTAACTCTTTTGCAAGCTGTTCTAAATTTTCTTTTTCTGGGCCATCTCCCACAATTACCATACGTGCTGCTGGTATTTTTTCAAACAATTTTGGCAAAGCACGCAATATTACATCAATACTTTTTTCTTTTGCTACACGTCCCAAAGATAAAATTACAGGGGTATCTGCTTCTAGTCCCAATGATGTTTTTAGTGCAAGGGTATCTTGTTCTAAAAAATTCTTTTTTGCAAACAAAGTTGTGTCAATTCCTGTTGGTATAATTTCGATTGGCTTTGTTACGCCATATTCTTCTAAAAAATGTTTTGCTTTTTCTGTAGGCGCAACAACAGTAGTTGCACTGTTACAAAACAGTTTACTAAATTCTTTTGCCATAGCTGGCGTAACAAGATAGCCATTGGCAATATAATGGACATAATCTTCATACATCGTATGGTAGGTGTGCACCATTGGAATTTTTTTAACAGAAGAAAGCAATTTTCCAAAAATACCCAAAGGAAACTCTGTCTGCGTGTGCACAACATCTAAATGTAAATGCGAAATTTGATTTAAGGCACGAGGAGAATAAACTAATCCCACACGATAATTACGCAACAGCATAAAAGGCAAACTAGGCATTGGTATCACAAATTCATCTTTTTGTTCTGTTGTAGTATGTGGGTCTTTCGGTGTAAAAATATAAACGTGATGTCCTCTTGCCCGCAAAGCACCAGCTAGGGTATGGACAGAGGTAGCAACACCGTTAATTTGCGGAAAATAAGTGTCCGTAAACAAACCAATATTCATGATAAACCTCCTAATTGTCAATAATACAGCAAAATAAAGCTAAAAGAATTGTAATACAAAAAATGGGAATTTGCAACTGCTCCACTCATAAAGTAAGAAAACTGACAGACTTTTTAAAAAAAATTTAACCAAATTTAGCAAGAATTCCTCCGCCTCTATAGGCGTTGGGAGTATGTCACCAACTTCAAAAACATACTTCCTAGCGTAAAAAGATTAAGACCTTAGGGACATTGTCCCTAAAACCCTACAAGCTTTTTGAAAAAAGCTTGACCAAAAACTTTCCCTTTCGCACATGGAACAGATTTTCGTTTTTTATCTCTGGTAGTCTGTTGTCGTTCAGCCATAACAA
>CAJUKL010000067.1 GCA_910587195.1 uncultured Clostridia bacterium
ATGCTTTCATCCCACCCCTAAAGGAGTGGGCTTTTCGCATTTAGCTTGTAAATTATGTTATGGAAAAAGAAAATAACTAAAAAAACTTGCAGATTTTAACTCTACTAACTTTTTTGAAATAGTGCGACCGCAATCCCATTAGCTTTAGATAATGGGTAGTTCACAGAAAGTTAGTAGAGTTTATTTTTATAATTGTTTTGCTAAAGACACAAGTTCTTTGGTTGCCTGCTCAATATTTTTTTGTGCAAAAATGGCAGAAACAACAGCAATTCCATCAATTCCACTTTTTTTAAGTTGTAAAACATTTTTTGCTGTAATTCCACCAATGGCAACAACAGGAATCGAAACAGCTTTACAAATTTGTTGCAATGTTTCAAGAGAAACTTCACTTGCATCTAATTTTGTAGAGGTGGAAAAAACAGCACCCACGCCTAAATAATCTGCACCCTGTTTTTGTGCAAGGAGTGCCTGCTCCACTGTCTGCACAGAAACACCAATAATTTTATTTTCTCCCATTTTTTTGCGCACTTCTCCTGCTTCCATATCTTTTTGTCCAACATGAACACCATCTGCATTTACCGCAAGTGCAATTTCCACATTGTCATTGATGATAAAAGGAATATGGTACTTGTCTGTAATTTTTTTTATTTTGATGGCTTGTTCTAAAAAGGCATCATTCTCTAATTCTTTTTCCCGAAGCTGTATCAAAGTTGCGCCGCCTTTGATTGTTTGTTCTACTTGTTCTTCTAAAGTTTGCCCGTTTAGCCAAGTGCGGTCAGTGACAGCATAAACAAGCATTGTTTTATTCTCTACTTTCAATGTTACGACCTCCTAATAAAGTATTGTCATCTAACTGACTAACAGCATCAATCAAATGCATACGAAAGCTAGAAGTACCAGAATTTTCTTTTTGTGTCTTTGCAAAAGCAATTTCCCCACAATAGCCCATAGCAGAAACGGCTGCAACTGTTGCTTCTAATTTATTTTGTGGATTAGCAGCACAATAGGCAGCTACCATCCCTGTTAACATACAGCCTGTGCCTGTAATTTTAGACATCATAGCATGTCCATTTCGAATAACATATGCTTTGGTGCTATCTGCTACAATATCAATCGCGCCAGTAATAGCAATAATGGCTCCTGTTTTTTGGCTTAATTGTTTTGCAAAAGTAATCACTTCCTCAAGATTCTTTTCTGTAACAGTATCGCTCACATCTGCATCCACCCCCTTTGTTGTACCGCTGCCTTGATAGACTGTTTTGATTTCAGAAATATTACCTCGAATAACAGAAAATTGAATTTCATTTAAAAGACGGAATGTTGTTTCTGTTCGCAATGTTGTTGCGCCTGCACCGACTGGGTCAAGTACCACAATATGCCCTAATTCGTTGGCTTTTTTTCCTGCCGTTATCATAGAATCAACAGTTCTTGCATTTAATGTGCCAATGTTGATAACAGTACCATTACAAATAGATGACATCTCTGCTGCTTCCTGGGCATCATCTGCCATAATTGGGGAACCTCCACAAGCAAGTAAAATATTTGCAACATCATTTACAGTAACATAATTTGTAATACAATGAATCAGTGGAACTTGTGCCCTTACATTTGCTATAATATTCATATGCAATCTCCTTATCGTTTTTTAGGATAAACAAAATTGTGCTTCTGCTTTATCACATAACTCTTTTATCCAATCCTTTTTCGCAATTTTAGCAATCCATTCTTCAGGAATCCCTTTTTTGCCACCACAGCCATAAAATAAGCCGGCAAGCCCGCCTGCAACAGCCGCAATAGTATCTGTATCACCACCTAAATTAACTGCTTTTAATACACAATTTTTATAATTTTCTGTGGTGTAAAAACACCAAAGTGCTGCTTCCAAGGTGTCCACAACGTAGCCGCTACTTTTAATTTCGTCACGGATTAAATTTTTTAAATTGTCTATTTGATAATAAGGTATTTCTTTGGGAAAAACAACTTCTTTTCCCTTTAAAATTTGTTCTGCAACAGTAAGGTATAAACGACAACCTATTTTTGAAATCTCATGGGCGTGCGTTAGTCCTCCTACTGCATCTATCTCCTCTTGCGTATGTGGAATAAATACAATCGGTAAAATTCTCATTAAAGCACCATTTCCATTATCCATAAAAGATTTTCCACCACAATTTTCTAATTTTTCGCCTTTTGCATAGCGTAAAATTGCTTGTTGTGTTGCAATGCCGCAATCAAAGACCTCTCCATATGGCGTAAATGCTGCATGACGTAGCCATTGAAAAAAATTTTGCATAATATCTTTTAAATCAATACGACCTAATCTTGTTATGCTTTCTAAGGTTGCAAGTGTCATGCTGCTGTCATCAGACCATGTTCCTGGTGGCTGTCGATACGTTCCATAACCAATCATATCTGTTACTTGAAAGCTATCCCGTTCTTCAAATTCTACAGGAACACCTAAAGCATCTCCTACCACTAATCCCATAATGCCATGATAAATTTTTCCCATTTTTTCGCCTCTTTTCTACAATATCCGCTTGACTTCTTCTATCATATGATAAATGTTATCTATCACTTGAAATTCAAACAGATGTGCAAATAATTCATTTAAATTTTTTTCAAAATTTTTAGGTAAAATCGTACAATTTTGACAACATAAGGTTATCAATCGTTTTTCTCCAGAATGTGTTTTTTCATTTAGGGCAAACAATAAATCAAAATAAGAGGCTAAAAATTCAGTTACTCTATGGTTAACACTTACAAAGTCTTTTCTTTTGATTGCCTTTTCAATTTGTATTTTATAAGCTGGCATAGCAGAGTCCATTAGCTGTAATTGCCTTTGAATAATTGCCTTTTTTAATGCTTTGGGATAAGGGACAGTAAATTTATTTTGCGCTTTTTGGAAACGACCATTTTTATCATACATAATCTTACAGTACAATAGATTGTGCCACATACAAGTAGTATAAGCATTTGCTGGTTGACAATCTACTACCACCCTTTCCACTTCTTTACAAAAATCATCTAAATTACGATATAAAATATCAATATCTATTCCATTTTTTAAGGTGCAATTATCTTCATACTCCCAAAAATGATTTCCTATTTCCATATAGCTACAATATTGTGACAAAATTTTTTGGCGTGCTTTTTCTTGTATCGGCTCAGTTATGTATAGGTATACATCATAATCAGAAGCTTCATCAAAGGTATCCGCTGCTCTGGAGCCACCGAGAGCAATAGCTTCCACAGCCTCTAATTTTGTAAACGCTTCTATTAAATCATTTATCATTATCATCACCTGTTTTCTAAAACTTTAGCATAAAAATTTTGCTGCAAGCGGTAACGTGATAACAGAAAGTACAGTTGATACAAAAACATATTCTGATGCTCTTTTTTCATCGTTACCATATCCTCCTGCAAAAGAAGGTAACGCCGCTGCTGCTGGTGTTGCCATCAATATTACAATCACGCCTAACGCAACTCCATCCATCATAAAACTCATTAAAAACTTGGTAATCACAGGCATTACAATTAAGGTAAAAAAGCTAAAGATGTATACTGTTTTATCTTTTAAAACCTCTTTTATTTTTGCTGCCGCTAAAAGAGAACCTATAACAATCATAGAAAGGCAGACTGTTGTAATAGAAGCATAATGTAAAGCATTATAAAGTGGCTCTGGCAAAGAAATAGAGTTTACAAAAAGAACAATACCTATAATGGCAGAAAAACAAATCAAATTGAAAAAAGCATCTTTTATCATTTTAATAGGAGGTTTTGCAACACCACATTTATAAGAAAATAAAATAGAACAAACAGTAAATAAGTATACATTACTTGCAAACATAACCGCCACACAATATATCAGTCCTTCTTCTCCAAACATTGCAGTTACAAGTGGCTGCCCCATAAAGATAACATTACTATATACACCACCACCAGAAAACAATCCTAATTCTGGAAAATCCATTTTTAAACATTTTCCAACGATTAAAAATAAAATGGTTCCTAATACACAAAGTAATAATGTGCCGCCACCTGCTTTTAAAAATCCAATCAATATTTCATAAGAATATTCTCTTTGCAGCAGTACAACCATATTTGCGGGTACTGCTACTTTTGTCAGAACAATAGAAAGTCCTTTTGTATCTTTTAAATATCCTGTTTTGTTTAATAAAAATCCTACTACCATTAACAGTACCATTGTAGTAAGTTGTCCAATTACTGCCAGTGCCACATTGTCATCTCCTTTTTATTCTTTTATCCAATGATTTAATTTTTTCAGTTCCTGCAAAATAAAGAATGATACAATTAAACCAGAAGCAACATCTGCAACCGGCCCTGCAACTAAAATGCCATCTAATCCCCAAAAAAGAGGGAATACTACGATTAATGGAATCAATAGGATTACTTGACGAAGCATAGAGAGAATAGAAGCTTTTAAGGCTTGTCCTGTTGCTTGGAAATATCCTGTTGAAACAATTTGCACACCAGAAATAAAAATACCAAACATATAAACTCTCATACTTTTTATGGCAAAATTCATAAAAGCTGCATCACCAGAACCAAAAATCACCAAAAGATACTTTGGAAAAAAGACGCATCCTATCCAACCCACAATGGAACAAAGAGTTGCAATTTTAACCGAAAGCAAATAAGTATCCTTGATTCTTTGCGGTTTTTTTGCACCATAATTAAAGCCGACAATAGGCTGTGCACCTGTACTAATACCAATGTTAATCCCTATTAAGATTGCACTTACTTTTAAAACAATGCCAACAGCACTTAAAGCAACATCTCCACCTACTTCACAAGCATTTCCATAGTGTACTAAAGAATTATTTAAAATAACTTGCAACATGGTGTTTGCAGTTTGCACAATAAAGCTGGAAATTCCTAAAGAACAAAAATCTATAATAAATTTCCAATCAGGTTTTAAATATTTCTTTTTTAATTTCATTCTACCTTTTCTTCTAAAATACCAAATCAAAATAATGGCAGATAAAATTTGTGAAGTAATGGTTGCAATTGCTGCTCCTTTTACACCCCAATGCAGCACAAAAATATAAATGGGGTCTAAAATAGTATTTAAAATTGCTCCAATCAACATACTAATCATAGCCATTTTAGGGCTGCCGTCTGTACGTGCCATATTAGAAAGACCTGCCCCTATCATCATAAAAGGCACACCCATTAATATAATACTGGAATAGTCTTTTGCATACTGCATAATACTATCTGTTGCACCAAAAAGCCGCAGCATTGGCTCAAAAAATAAAAAACCAATTCCAGAAACAAAAAAACCTAAAATAATCAATATAGTCATCATATTGCCTAATACTTTTTCTGCTAGGTCAAATTTTCCTTCTCCTAAGCGAATAGAAGCATATGCACTACCACCAGCACCAATCAATAAAGAAAGTGCTAAAACAATCGTTACAATGGGAAAAGCAACCGTTGTTGCGGCATTTCCTTGATAGCCTACTCCTTGTCCAATAAATACTTGGTCTACAATATTATATAAATTGTTTACCAAAAAGGATACAACAGAAGGCACTGCAAAACTTTTTAATAATTTTCCAATGGGTTCTAAACCTAATGGATTTTCCATATCATTTTTTATTTTTTCCATATTTTTTACCCTCCACATTTTCATACTAACACATATATTTTTAATATGCAACTTACTTTCTTGAAAGAAAGGTAGCAAAGAACTTTTGCACCGACCGAAACGAAGCGTAGACAACTAGCGTTTCGCATCTGTGTGTTGGAGTTGAACAGTTGCTTTAGATGAATAACAACGGAGCACCAACGGCTAAAATCTTTCACTCTGTACCGTATGCAAAAGATAAAGTTTTTGGTCAAGCTTTTTTCAAAAAGCTTGTAAGGGTTTGGGAACAAAGTTCCCAAGGTCTTTTACGCTTGCAAGCGTGTTTTTGAAGGGGTGCAAAACGTCCAGTGGACATTTTGCACCGACCGAAAGAAAGTGTAGACAACTGGCGTTTCGCATCTGTATGTTGGAGTTGAACAGTTGCTTTAAATGAACAACAAAGGAGCACTATCAGTTAAAATTTAGAATCTGTTCTGTTTGCAAAAGTTAAAGTTTTTTGTCCAACTTTTTTTCAAAAAAGTTGGTTAAAAAAATATATGTTCTAATAATATTTTAACACCAATCGCAATTAAAAGAAATCCACCTGCAATAGATGCCTTTTTTTCTAAAAACCGACCTAAATGTTTTCCCAATACTCCACCTATATAAGAAAGAAAAAATGCGACTATACCAATGATGGCAGATGCTTCCATAATATGTACTTCTAAAATTGCAAAACTAACTCCAACTGCAAAAGCATCGATACTTGTTGCAATCGCCTGCAAAAGAAAATCTTTGTTTGTTAAAGCTCTTTTTTGTTCTTTTTTTTGGAAACTGTCGATTATCATACCTCCCCCAATCAAAGCCAGCAAAGCAAAAGCAATCCAGTGGTCAATGGCTTCCATATAACTTTTAATGTTGATGCCTAAAAACCAGCCGAATAATGGCATTAAAAACTGAAAAGAACCAAAATAAATTCCTTGTTTTAGTGCATTTTTTTTAGAAAAACAAGTAATGCCATTTGCAATCGAAACAGCAAAAGCGTCCATTGCTAAACTAAGTGCAATTAAAAAAATAGTAATCCCTTCCATAAAGTTTCTCCTTTTTATGTTCTTTATAATTACAATATGCAAAAAATAAAATTGACAGAACAAAGAGAGAAAAAGAGAAAATAAAAAGAATGTGTATTTTACACATTCTTAGTTTATGGGAGTTACAGGGCTCGAACCTGTGACCCTCTGCTTGTAAGGCAGATGCTCTCCCAGCTGAGCTAAACTCCCTTAAAAACAATTTTAAATTTTAAATTTTATATAGCTGACCCGTAAGGGAATCGAACCCTTGTTTCAGCCGTGAGAGGGCCGCGTCTTGACCGCTTGACCAACGGGCCTCATTTTGAAAAAAGTAGCGGAGAAGGGATTTGAACCCCTGACACCGCGGGTATGAACCGCGTGCTCTAGCCAACTGAGCTACTCCGCCAAAACATTACTCGCTGTTACTTGACCTATTATAAACGTCATTTTATGATTTGTCAATAGTTTTTTTGACATTTTTTTAAAATTTTTTAATTTTTTAATTTTTGGCATTATTCACATAAAGAATCTCGTTTGGCATAACCAGACCAAGCTGTTGTCTAGCCACTTTTTCAATATAATCATCGCTATTGTAATATTCTTTTTCTCTTAAATATTCTGCATTTTTTTCTTGTTCTTCTTGTATTTGAACTAAAATTTCTTCTGCTTCTTGTTTATATTGTCCATAAATTTTTAATTGGCTTGCAATTCCAATTGTAACTGCAATAAAAAATAACACCATAAAAAATAATACAATTGTTTTATCAAAAGGACGTTTTTTTCTGTTTATATCTTTTTTCATAATAATTTCTCCTTTTTTTAAAAAAAGGGTTTCTTTTTTTATTTCTTATGAAACAGTATTTTTACATTTCTACAAAAATGTCTTTTTTTTATTTTTGCATATCCTTTACAAAATTGCAATACTTTTTTCATTTTTTTGTGAAAAAAAGTATTTGTTTTTTTAACAGGTTTCCGCAATAAGAGATAAATTAAACGAAAAGGAGTCAATAAAATTGTAAAGAAAGTCAATAAAATTTTATGAAGAATGGCAACAATTTTATCTGAAATCTTATTAATCAAAGGACTTAAAGTAAAAAAATAGCATATCATTCCTAAAAAAACGCCCAGAATAATAAAAAAACGAATTTCCCCATAATTTTGCTGTAATAGCATAAAAAAAAGAAAAAAAGCAGTTCCAAGCCAATAAAAAGCATCTTCTAACTGAATCAACATCATACTATGTGGTATCATTTTACGAAAAATGCGTAAGGTATCATAGACTGCACCAATAGAAGCACCTGCTAAAATAACAAATAAAAAAAGTCTTGCCTGTTCATTGAGAGAAAGAATCATACCCATTTACTCCTTTTATTTAAAAATACGATTGAATAAACTATTTTTGCCTTTGGCAATACCATCTTCACTGTATTCAATCGTATCTATAGTGCCGTCTACGGTTACTTCTCCCTCTTCTAAATTTAACTTGCCTACATGAATATTGCTGCCTCGTAATAATAGCATGCCTTTTTCGGTGTCTGCAATAATGCTGTCCTCATCAAAAGAAAGAACATCAATTACACCAGTCATACTCAATCTTTCTCTATCTTCTAATATAATTTTATGTTTTTCTCTTTTTGTTCCTTCTGCCAAAAAAATCTCCTCCCAATCTATTATAAAAAATTGAATTTTTGCCTTTTTTATAATATATGGACAGCATATTTGTTTCAGAACAATATTTATAAACTTTTATACATACTTGCAGCATCTTCTTTTTTTACAGATTCTGTCAAATTGACCACTTCGATTTTGCTTGTTTGGCTGCCAAATTTAATTTCTATAATGTCGCCTACTTTGACATCTGCTCCTGCTTTTACCACTTTTCCGTTGATGGTAACACGTCCAGCGTCACAGGCTTCATTTGCAATCGTTCTTCTTTTGATAATGCGGGATACTTTTAAAAACTTGTCTACTCTCAAAAGTTTCCACTCCTTTCTTGATAATAAAAATAAAAATTTTACACTTTCAAGTTTTTGGAAAAAAACTTGACTAAAAACTTTGTCTTTTACAAACAGAACAGAATATATTTTTAACCTCTGGTGCTCCGTTGTTATTCATCTAAAACAACCATTCCACTCCAACGCACACCTGCAAAACGAAGTTTTATACAAAAGT
>CAJUKL010000068.1 GCA_910587195.1 uncultured Clostridia bacterium
GAACTCACGTGTTCAGCTTGGAAGGCTGACGTTCTACCATTGAACTACACCCGCAAAGATATGTAATCAACGAAAATTATTATTACATAATTTTTGGACAATGTCAAGAGTTTTTTTAAAATTTTTAAAAATTTCTTTTAAAAAAGTAAAACAAAGAAGTAGTTTATTATAAATTTAATAAAAGATAGAAGTGATTGGAGAAACTTTTTTCTTTTTTAAAAAGTTTCTCCAAAGGCTACACTTCGCTCTGGTCGGTGCAAAAGTTCTTTTGCTACCTTTCTTTCAAGAAAGGTAATTAGGCTTTTCTTAAAAAGGTTTGAGAGTCAATGTATTCCATAATAGAGCCATATATCATACCGTTTTTTGCAATTTCAAGAATACCAAAAGTGGGCTGAGGAACCCCTCTTGGCATGGAAATGCTACCCGGATTAAATACTAATATACGTCCTTTGTTATCATTGACTGGACGGTGTGTATGTCCAAAAAGTACAACATCTGCTCCTTGTTCTTCTGCCCAATAATATAAACTGTCATAACTCCAATACACTTGCTGTAAATGTCCATGCGTTAAAACTAATTTTTTGCCGTTTAATGATAATGTTGCAGTATTGGGTGCTTTACTCCCAAAATCGTTGTTTCCCCGCACAATATAAAAAGGTAAGTCAGGGTATTCTGTTTTTAAATCTTCTGCATCATAAGAATGGTCGCCTAAATGAATGACACCACTCATATATTTTCCAATTCGGTTTAATACATCTCTTGCATTTGATAAATACCCATGTGTGTCACTAATTACCAAGAGTTTCAAGGTTAATGCACCTCCTCTTGTAATAATAATTGTTTCATTTTTTGTAAAGCCTTTCCTCTGTGGCTAATGGCATTTTTTTGTTCTGGGGATAGTTCTGCCGTTGTTTTACCTAGTTCTGGCACAAAAAAGATGGGGTCATATCCAAACCCATTTGTTCCCTTGCTTTCAAAAGCAATTCTTCCTTCTATGGTATCTTGTGCTGTTATTATTTTTCCATTTGGAAAAACAGCTGCGATTGCACAAACAAATCTTGCAGTTCTTTGTTGTTCTGGAACATTTTCCATTTCATGTAAAATATGATTGTTTTTTTCAACATAGGGAGTATTTTCTCCTAAGTATCTTGCAGAGTGAATTCCCGGTGTTCCATTTAAAAAATCAATCTCTAAACCAGAATCATCTGCAAGTGCTATTTTGCCAGATATTTTTGCAATTTCACTTGCTTTTTTAATAGCGTTTTCTATAAATGTTTTTCCGTCCTCTATAATATCTATAGAAATACCAGCATCTTCCATAGAAAGAATGTCAAAATCGGGCAAAATTTGTTTGATTTCTTTGATTTTTCCTTTGTTTTTGGTTGCAAATATCATTTCCATTTTTCTTTCTCCTTTGCATCATATCAGTTGTATCTCAAAAAATTTTTGAACATAAGTTTCTTATTTTTCATACAATAAAACAGAAAGATAAGATACATTTTCCCTACTCTCTATTATACAATGGAAATGAGAAATTGAATAGATTGTATTTTCAAAAGCCTGTACTTTTCTTGGAATACACATCAATATTATCATAACTACGATACCAATACGAAATAAACGCATAAATATCACCTCTTTTCTATTGTAGAGTAGCAAAGAATCATGTACAATGTTTTTTAGAAGCAAATTTTTACATAATATTCTTTAAAAGAAAGATTTGTAAATAAGAATATTGTTTGCTATAATAGTTAATGAAGTATTTTAACGAAAGCAAGCAATTTATTGAGTATCTGATAATTTTAATAATAGAAAAATATACAAATGATAAAGAAGTAATATTGAAAATCAAAAGGAGAAAGGTAGGAGATAGTTGATGTTAAAGAAATATAAGTGAAAGTCTTAATACAATAGATTCATTTTATATATTTTTAAATATATTTCGAAATTTATATAATTAAGAATCTATATTTTTTGGTATGGGAGCGTCAAAAAAGTATAAAGCTATTAAAATTGTCTACTTTTTTATAAAATGTTCTTAAGTTTTTGTAAAATTAGCCGATATTATAAAGATAGTTGTTTTTATTACTGTTAAATTTTTAATAAATTTTAGCTTGGGGGAGATAATCTTGTTTATTAAGGCAAAGGAAGATGAAATTGAGAAAAAAAGTAATGCAAAAGGAACAACCAAGTATCAAATTTTGAGAGGATATTTATTTATTACTTCTATTACGATACTTGTTGTGGCAGTCTTATTTTTGTTTCAAGCTATGATATATAGCAGATACAAAATTGTTTCGGAAAGTTCCACACAAGAAACAGTTGCAAAAGATATGCTATCTTCTCATTACAATTGGATATTACAGTTAATGGATAGTATGCATAGTGGTGCAGACTTTGAAGGAAATTTGAATCCAGAAACTTGTTCTTTTGGTACATGGCTGTCACAAAATGAACACAATATTACAGATACAGAAATTGTAAGCAGAATTCAAGCAATTAAAGGTGTTCACTCTGAAGTACATAGTTTTGCAAGTGACATAAATCAATTAAGTGAAGAACAAAGAAAAGCAAAATATGATGAATTTATACAGGTTTATGAACCAAAAATAAGTATCTTGATTGAAAATTTAACAGCTTTTGCACAAAGATATACACAAATAGCACAACAAGCAGATAAAGATTTAAATACACTGCTGATGATTTCCATTGTTTGTATTGTATTACTGACATTATTTGCAATTATTGTAAGTGTAACATTAGCAAATAAAACTTCTACAAAAATATCAGCTCCAATGGCTTCCATTGCAGCATGGTCTAAAGAACTTTCGGAAGGTGCTGATACCTTAGATTTTAATTTTGATTATGGAGATATTGAACCCAATAATGAAATTGCAATTATGATTGATTCTTTTAAACAACTTGCAAATAGTATTCAAGAAAATGTAAGAGTTGTAAAACGTGTTGCAGATGGTGATATGACAGTCTTTGTAGATATTCGTTCCAGTAAAGATACCTTAGGTAAAAACTTATATCGTATGGTACAAAGTAATGATGCACTTTTTTCAGAGATATTAAAAGTAGCGCACAAAGTTGCAGAAGGTTCCACCTATATTGCAAATGTTAGCCATGATTTAGCAGATAGTGCACATGTACAGGCGCAAACGGTCAATGATTTATCTTCTTCCATTGATGATGCTTCTAATTTGATAACCAAAAGTTCAGAACATATGGCAGAAGCGGCTTCTATTTCTGATGTTATTCGAACAAATGCACAGGAAAGCAATGAAAAAATGAATGTTTTAGCACAGTCTGTAGAAGAAATGAAAACAGCTTCTCAAAAGGTTTCTCAAGTTATTAAAAATATTGATGATATTGCTTTTCAAACAAATATTTTAGCACTGAATGCTTCTGTGGAAGCAGCAAGAGCTGGAGAGTCTGGAAAAGGGTTTGCTGTTGTTGCAAATGAAGTTCGTGAACTTGCTTTAAAAAGTACAGATGCAGCAGAAAAAAGTAAAGCCTTAATTGAAAATACTATCAATAAAGCAGTGATGGGAAGCAAAATTTCTGTGGAAGCTTTGAGAATGTTTGAAATTATTGTAGATGAAATCAATAATATTACATCCATTATACAGGAAGAATCTTCTTCTTCTATGGAACAGTTAAAGTGTTTGGAAGAAATTAGAACAAATATTTCCAGTATTATGAGAGAAACAGCAAATAATGTTGACATTAGTAAAAATTCTGCAAACTCTAGCAAGGAAATGCAGAAAAATGCAGATATGTTAAAAAATGAAATGCATAAGTTTAATTTAAGACAGCGTCAACCAGGAAAAGCTTATATTCCACCAGAAAAAGCGACTGACCCAGAATTTATTCGCGTGGCAAATGAAAATTATAGACACGCACAAGAAACCGGACAATATAATTACGATTATGAGGACTAAAAGAGAGCATTGCTCTCTTTTTTTATCAAAAAAATTTTTAGTTTTAATAAATTTTAGATAATTTTTATCCTTGCAATTTTATATAAATTTTATATAATAGAATATAGTATTGCTCTAATTGTTTATTATTTTACAAAAATTTGGGGGAGATAAAATGAGTCATTTCCAAAAAGGAGAAAAAAAACCACAAAGAATTGGTTATAAAGCGGGAAAAATTGTAGCATGGATGTTAGCCATTAATACCGTTATTGTGGTGGGGTTATGTGTTTTTATGTTTCGGGGCTTGGCTATGGAAATGCTACAAAATGAATGTACTAGTGGAACAAATATGTTAGCGTATTATTTGGAAAAATTTCCTGAAACAAATGACCAGACAAAATTGTTAGATGAACTGAAACAGCAAACTGGTTATGAATTTACTATTTTTGAAGGAGATACCAGAGCTTATACTACCATTGAACAAAATGGAAGATGTGCTACAGGAACAAAGTTAGTTTCTCAAATTGCAGAAGTTGTAATTGGACAGGGAAAAACTTATACAGGTATGAATGATATTGTTGGAATTCCACATGTTTGTTCCTATGTACCAATTACCTATGCAAATGGAGAGCAAGGTATTATTTTTGCAGGGATTCCAGAAACAAGAGCAACATCCCATCTTAACATTACCATTTTATTAGCTTGTATTGCAGGTGGCATTCTTATTTTGATAAGTCTTATGTTATTGACAGTTTCTTTGAAAAAAATGGTTTCTCACCCACTTGCGGAACTGACAAATGTTGCAAAAACAATGGAACGTGGAGAGTTGAATTTTACAGAAAATAAAAATATGCATTCCAATGATGAAATTGGCATTTTATCACATAGTTTTGAAAGCACAAGAGTTCGTTTAAAAGAATATATTGGAGAAATTTCTAGTATATTAAAGGCAATGTCAGAAGGAGATTTAACTGTTTCTACAGCACAAGAATATATAGGGGATTTTGTTTCCATTAAAGAGTCTTTAAATTTTATTATTGAAAATCTTAATAAGACCATGACACAGATTGTACAAAGTTCAGAACAAGTTTCAAGTGGTTCGGAACAAATGGCAATCGCAGCAAATGCTTTAAGTCAAGGTGCTGTGGAACAGGCAAGTGCCATTGAAGATTTGGAAGGAACTATTGCAGGTATTTCGAAACATGTGGAAGAAACGGCACAAAATGCAGAGATTGCTAGTAAGGAAGCAAATGAAATTGGAGTTCAAATTGGGGAAAGCAATGAAAAAATGAAAGAAATGATAAAAGCGATTGAGGAAATCAATCATAGTTCTAATGAAATTGGAAAAATTATTAAAACGATTGAAGATATTGCTTTTCAGACCAATATTCTTGCTTTAAATGCTTCTGTGGAAGCGGCACGTGCTGGTGTTGCCGGAAAAGGCTTTGCAGTTGTAGCAGATGAAGTTAGAAATTTAGCTGCAAAAAGTGCAGATGCTTCAAAATCTACCACTTTGTTAATAGAGCATTCTGTTTCTGCTGTAAAAAATGGTACAACGATTGTAAACCAAACTGCAGAACAGCTTTCTTCTGTTGTTTCTGGTGCTAATAAAATTATCAATACCATTGGTACCATAGCAAATAATTCTAGGGAAGAAGCAGATTCTGTTTCTCAAGTGAAGGAACAAATTAATCAAATTTCTAGCGTGGTGCAAACAAATTCTGCTACTGCAGAACAAAGTGCTGCTACAAGTCAACAGTTAAATGAACAGTCAAGAATTTTAAAGCAGTTAGTTCGTGTATTCCACTTAAAATAAAAAGCTATTCTGAGGAAATTTTTTTAATCATAAAAATTTCCTCAGCTTGTTAAAAAACCTTGAGATTTCGGTATCCATTTTATTCCGGTCGTTGCTGGGCGAACGTCTACCGAACGTTTAGCATCCTTAAAAATATTGATTTTATAAGGAAAAATGTTAGTTTTTCCAATAAAGTTTTTTATCCAACTTTTTTTCAAAAAAGTTGGTGGGTTTGGGCAAAGCCCAAGGTTTTGACTTTATTAACAGACTAAGGAAATTTTTTTAATCATAAAAAATTTCCTTTTTTTTTAAATTTTATTTTCTTTTTCTTTGGGCGAGTGATATGATAGGATAAAAGGGATTGAGATGGAGATGAGGTCATGATAAAAATATTTTTAGTAGAAGATGAAGTGATTATACGGCATGGCATCAGAGATAATATCAACTGGGAAGAAAATGGTTTTTTATTTGTGGGAGAAGCAGGAGATGGAGAATATGCCTATCCTTTGATTTTAAAGACAGAACCAGATATTTTGATTACAGATGTAAGAATGCCTTTTATGGATGGGTTAGAATTAAGTCGATTGGTAAAAAAGGCATTGCCAGATACAAAAATTATTATTTTGAGTGGATATGATGAATTTGATTATGCAAAAGAAGCAATTAAAATTGGAATCAATGATTATTTGCTAAAACCTGTAAGTTCCTCTAATTTGATTGATGCTTTAAAAAAAGTGGCAGATACCATAAAAGAAGAACGAGAAAAAAGTAAATTGCTAGAACGATATTTTGTAAGTTATGAAAAATATACAGAATTTTTAGACAAAACAGATTATAGTGGCGTAGATAGAAAATTGATAGAAGATTTTTTGAAATTGGGTTCCCTAGAAGAATGTAAAACCTTTATTGAGGAATATTTTTGTGCAGTAGGGGAACACAATTATAAATCACTTTTGCTAAGACAGTATATGACAATGGATATTTTTTATTGTGTACAGGAATTTTTAAAAGGATTAAAACTTAAACAAGAAGATATTCCAGAGCAAAAAAAGGATATTAAATTGATACCTAAAAGTATTAATACGGTAGAAAGCACAAAAACCTATTTGGAAGAATTATTTTTGTTTGCATTGACTGTAAGAGATAATATTTCCAATGATAGATATGGTGATTTGATAGAAGAAGCCAAAAAATATATTGCGCAGCATTTTCAAGAAAGTGATTTTTCTCTAAACAAAATTGCGGTTGAAATTGGGATTAGTGCCAGTTATTTTAGTTCGATTTTTAAACAAAAAACAGGGCAATCTTTTGTGGAATATCTAACAAAAATGAGAATTGAAAAGGCTTGCGAATTATTAAAATGCACCACACTCAGAACAGCGGAAATTGGAGAACAAGTAGGCTATCATGACCCCCATTATTTTAGTGCAACTTTTAAGAAAGTAATGGGACAATCTCCAAAAGATTATAAAAATGATAGTAATAGGTGAGGGGAATATGGTAAAAAAAACATTAACATTAAAAATGAGATTGATATTATTGCTTTTGGTAATTGCAATTCCTTTGACCTTTGTGGTATTAAGTATTTTTGCTATGATAAGAAATTATTCTGATGCTTATAATGAAATTATGGCAAATTTGAATATTGCCAATAATTATAATACAGTATTTAAAGAGCAAATGGAATATTCCATGTATCGTGTTATGATAGGTTTGATTGATACGGATGAGTTTGAAACAGGAGATATTAAAGAAGGACAAACAGAATATGCAGCTACTTTAAAAAATCCTGTTCATATGGTAGAAAAGGCAAAAGTTGATTTTCGATATACAATTAAAAGGATTCCAGATAGCTATAGTGATATTAAAATAAAGGGAATTTTATCTTGTTTGGATTCTTTGGAAACAGCGGTTGACAAAATGATGGAAAATTCCAAGGCATTAGGGACGTATGAAGAAAATAAGTCTATTTGGGAAAATGACATACAGGGGCTTTGCTCTATGATACAAGATTATGTCAATGAATATATTCATTATGAAATTCTACATATGGAAGAATTGCAAAATGAATTAGAGCAGCAAATGAAGCAAATTATTAAAATATTTATTTCCCTTTTAGTTTGTATGTTAACGATTGGCATTATACTTTCTTTTAAAATTACAAAATCTGTAACAAAACCCATTGACGATATGAAAAAAACAGCAGAAAGATTAGGGCGGGGAGAGTTAGAAGCAAGGGCGTCCTTGGGTAGTTTAGAAGAAATTAATATTTTATCAAGAACATTTAATAAAATGAGTGATGAAATTGCAGCATTAATGGAAAAAACAAAACAAGAGCAACAAAATCTTCGATTGGCAGAACTTAAATTACATCAAGAGCAAATTAATCCTCATTTTTTATATAATACTTTAGATTCTATTGTGTGGATGGCAGAAGGCGGAAAAAATAAGCAGGTTGTGGAAATGACAACAGATTTAAGTGATTTTTTTAGGACAATCTTATCCAACGGAAATGATTTTATTACGATTGAACAAGAAGAAAGTCACATTAGGAGTTATTTAAAAATACAAAAAATAAGATATGAAGATGTTTTGGACTATGAAATCTTAATTGCAGAGGAAATCAAGGAAAAAATTGTGTTAAAAATGATATTGCAGCCCATTGTAGAAAATGCCCTTTATCATGGCATTAAAAATAAACGAGGTGGTGGAATGATTACTGTAAAGGGCTATTTGCAGCAAGGAAAAATTGTCTTTGAAGTAAAAGATGATGGAATTGGTATGAATAAAGAAACTTTAGAAGAATTGCGTAAAAAATTGACTGGGGAGAGTAACATAGAATTTAAACAAAGGGGTGGTTTTGGAATTCATAATGTTGCAAAAAGGATTTATATGTATTATGGTACAGAGTCTGAAATTTATGTTACTTCAGAAGAAAAAAAGGGAACTTGTGTAAAAATTGTATTAGGACGCTTTCTTGAAAGAAAATATTGAATTTTAACCAAATTTAGCAAGAATTCCTCCGTCTCTATAGGTGGGGGATGAATTGCGTCTTTTCTTATCAGCATAAAAAATATAAAT
>CAJUKL010000069.1 GCA_910587195.1 uncultured Clostridia bacterium
TCGTGCCTGCTGTTGTGCTGCCGCCAGTATCTCCTGTTGCACCAAAATTTGCTAGCTTGTCAATATAACCCGCTCGGGTAGTAGTCAGACGTGATGTATTGGTATTAATCGTATTGATATAGCCAGCCCGGGTAGTAGTCCAATCTCCCAAAAGTTTGTTCAATTTCGCCATCATCGTACCAGATGTGGTACTTCCACCTGTTTCGCCCGTTGTGCCAAAGTTAGCCAATTTATCAATATAACCGGCACGTGTGCTTGTCCAATCTGTCAAAAGTTTGTTGAGTTTTGCCATGATGGTGCCAGCTGATGCACTACCACCCGTATTTCCTGTTTGTCCTATGTTAGATAATGCTGTATTCACTTTTGCTGTCAATGTTCCCCCTGTAGAAGTGCCACCAGTATCTCCTGTTGCGCCAAAATTCGCTAGTTTGTCTAAATAACCAGCCCTTGTACTGGTAAGTCGTGTATTTAAATTAGAAGCATTGGTATGAATTGTATCTATTTTTCCGGCTCTTGCAGTTGTCCAATCCGTTAAAAGCTTGTTTGACTTTGCCATAACTGTGCCAGCTGTAGAAGTACCGCCCGTATTTCCTGTTTGTCCTATCAGTGCTTTTATGTTATCTAAAGTTAAATCAATATCATCAATATCGGATTGATTCACATTTTTTACATTGACATATCCTTTTGCCATATGATTCCCTCCTTATTCTATCTTTTTAAATTCTTCTACCCTGGTTAAATTTTGAATATATTCCAAATAATCCTGTCTTGCTGTACCGCTGGAAGTTCTCAATAATAAAAGGCTTGCATTTATCTCTCTGCTAGGTGCTTTTTCTGCATAAAGGCGCAAAATTTTATTTTTAGTTTCTGCTGCGGTACTCATACCACAAATTCTTGCAACGGTCATATCTTCTGGAAAAATGCTAACAAATGGTATCATTTTTTCGGTAATGAAATCCTGTGTAATATCTATGTATCGTCCACCGCCTACTGCACCATTTAACCAGCCTGTCGCCGGTATGACAATGTCCTTTTGTATACTGGATTTTTCTATCATTTGTTCTAAAAAGGGAATGGTTTCTACCTCTAATAGTTTTCGAAAACTTTCCTCTGTCACAAAAGCAACCATAGGATATTGTAAAGTAACATTGATTTTATCAGACACTGCAATGCTTACCGGATACCTCCTAATGTCAATAGCACCATGCTTGTAAGCTGTGACATACTGTGGAAAATCTGCCAAGGTAGCATAATAAAGCAAAATCTCATTTTCTCCATCCTGTGCAAAAACACCAAATTCTTTTAACCAGAATCCTTCTTTTAGTCCACCGTTTAAGTCACTTCTGTATTCTACCACAAAGGAAACCGTTTCATTTCTTGTAACAGGCTTTGTTGAAGTTGCCTGCGCTACAGGTTGTATTAAATCTGTAAAATAAGCAGGGTCTTGTCCCTCTGCAAATTCCCCTTTTCCCACCATAATCCTTGTAATTTTTAACTGTTCTCCTGCTATCAGTTTTGCAAGTAAATTTCTTCCATCTACTGTTATTACAAATCCATATGCCATACTACCACCCCTTTACAATACCAATACCTTAATATGTTTTTTATCTAATCTTTTCATGACTCTGAATTTTGTTTGTGTTTCTGATTTTACGGCAATCCCGCCTTCTCCTGCGGTACACCAGCCATTTTCTTCACAGCTTCCATCATCTATCACAACCAGTTTTCCCATCATACCAACAACAGCCCATTCCGGACGTTCAGAACGTGGAATATATTCTTGTGTTGGGTCATACTCTGGATTTAATTTTTGTCTAATTTCAGTGTGTGTTTCTTCTACAATGATTTCTTGATATTCTTTTTCTTGTTCTATTTCATTACCATTCTCATCATATATAGGTTCTTTTATTACTTCTTTTAGTTCTTTTCTTTCCGGTATTTCTACTTCTTCCATAATAGGCGTACCATAAATATCACATTCAAACATATGATTCCATTGGTCCTCGCAACTATCACCAATTACAGAAGGATTTCCGCTAATAATCCCTAAAATAAAATTATCCTTGGAATCAGCCAACTGTATCTTATCACCATCTAACGATACAAATAAACCACGCCTATCTTCTTTATTCGGATTATTGTCTTTCCACTGGAAATATTCTGCATAATCAGCACCAGTAGAATTGTAATTTCCTGTAGCATATACAGCTGTATCTGTAACACGAAAACAATTAGCTGTAGATTTACCAGAAGTACCTTTACCTATAATAAAATTACCTGATGCTATATTATTATATTTTCCAACTAAAAATGTATCTCTATATTTATTTGAAAGATGATCTCCAAACACAAATGAGTTTGAACCAATACTTCTATTAGAATCTCCAAATACAAATGAGTTTGAAGCGATATTAATATTATTATATCCTAACACTGCATTTCCATATATACCAGAATTTATACCAACTAGTCTATCAAAACAAACATGTCCTTGATAACCTCTTTCTGAAGATAAACCTACAATATCTTTTGTTACGGTTACTTTATTACCATCAATAGATTCAACTATATAAGTTTCATATGATTGAGAACCAACTAAATTAAAAAAATATAATTTATCTCCCGCTTTATAGCTAGATAAATATGTTGGATTATCTTGCAAAGTAAATATTCTACCAGACGCCGTTGAAACGAAAGAATCATTTATAGTATATCCTATTAAATTACGTGTTCCAATAATTATATTTTCTCCTCCATTTAAAAACATATCATTATTTGAATCTGACATAATTGATTTTGACATAAACTTTCCATTTGTCACCCTTACGCTATTTTGCGCACTTAAGTTTATACAACTATTTGTTCTGTCCCATGCTTTTATAGTCATTTCTCTAGCTTTAATCTCTAAATTATCATCAGTAGGTTCTGATATAGATACATAATCACTATCACCAAAGTTTAATTTATTACCGAAGTTACCACTACCTTTTAACCTTACATTACCAGTTATATCAACATTACCTGAAATTGTACCACCTGTTTTAGAAAATCCGCCTAAATTACTCAAAGCTGCACTTGCAGATGTGGCACCTGTACCACCGTTTGCTATGGGTAAGGTGCCAGTAACACCAGGCGTAATATTTGCCGTACCATCAAAGTTTGCACTACTTGTACTTCCTAAATTTGTTCGAATACTTCTAGCTGTATACAATCGGCGGGCGTTTGCTGTTATCATAATCCAATGGCTGCTATAATAAACAAATTCTACTATTTGATTCGCTTCCCATTGACCAACGGGTGCCCAGGAACCTTTGATACAAGAAATCGCTTTTGCACCTGTACCATTCACATTTAATTTAGGATTGCTATGTGTATTACTATTTGAAAAATAAACAGCTACCCTTGCCCCTTCTGCCAATACAAAACCTGCAAGTGCTACAGTTTTTTCCGCAACATCTGCGGCTGTACTACACACTCCAAAATGCGCAATATTGGCACTGCCATCAAAATTCATACCATCAATGGTTCTGGCTGTTTGCAGCTTTACAGATGAAGTTGCTGCCCCGCCTGCACTGGAAGAGCCTGCATAATTGTGGGTATGAGAACTTGCCGCTGCACCAAGATTTGTCCTTGCATCTGCTGCCGTTGTTGCACCTGTACCGCCTCTTTCGACAGGTAATATGCCGCTTGTAATTTCATCTGCACTATGTTCATGCACAACATTTGCTTTTTCGTCCAATTTTTGCTGTATCTTGTTTTCTGTTTCTTCTAAAACACCTTCCAAATAGGGTATGGTATCTGTTTCGGAAAATTCTTTCATTCTTTCTTCTGTCACAAAAGCAAGCACATTGTAGCTTACAACCACTTCTGTTTTATCAGACACCGCAATCGTAACAGGATACCGTTTTATATTGACAACCCCATTGATATACGCCTGTACATACTGTGGAAAATCTCCCAAAGTGGCATAATAAAGCAAAATCTCATTTTCTCCATCCTGCGCAAAAACACCAAATTCTTTTAACCAGAATCCTTCTTCCAGTCCACCGTTTAAATCATTTCGATACTCCACAATAAAAGAAAGGGTATTTTCTTTGACCAGTGGCAGCGTTGAAGTTGCCTGTGCTACAGGTTGTACTAAGTCCGTAAAATCAGCAGGGTTCTGTCCTTCTGCAATTTCCCCTTTTCCTACCATAATTCGTGTAATCTTTAATTGTTCCCCTGTTCCTAACTTTGCAAGTAAATTTTTTCCCATTTCTGTAATGACAAATCCATAGGACAATTTTAATTCCTCCTTTCAGCTATTATTTCTGGTAATATTGTACTTTCTATGCTGCAACAATCGGACACAAGCTGTGCTGTTACCTGAAAATCATAAATTGTTTCTGTTTCTGGCAATATCGTTTCTAAAACAGGGCCAAAAACCGCACCATCTATATAACATTCTATGGAAAAAGGCGTTTCCAAAATACTTTTTGCTTCCAGTATTAAATGTGCTGGTTTATATTTTTCAATGGTTTTAAAAACAACTGCCCATTCATCTTCTAAAAATTGCTTATAAAGTTGTACTTCAAAAGTATTTTTTGCTGTTCTTTCTATGACTTTTGCTTTTTCAATTTTAAAAATAATTTCCAATACTTCTTCCAGTTTTTCCGGATTCATAGGTGCTCTTGTTCTGACAGCAGTTAATACTTTTTCCCTTCTTTCTTCCAGTGAAATATCTGGATGAACGGGCAAATTATATTCCTGTTCCCAATAATCCAATGCCCAATCAGCCGTTTGCGGTAATATTTGCTGTACTATTTCCTCAACCCACTTTATAATTAAGTCTGCTTCTAAACCCATAGCCTCCATAAGCCACAATGCGGTTTTTGCTTCCTGATAAATTGGTGTAATATAATCCAGCCCGTTGATTGCGGTTTTACTGGTTAATATCTTTTGTATGTCTTTGCTTGTATACTTCATAAAAATATCACATCTCCATCTTCTGCAACTGCAACACAACGCTCTGAAATTTCTATATTTTCCATGCCTTCATTTAGTTTTAATTCTCTATAATCCCATACACCTTTTGTATTAATAAGCGTTGCACCTACTTCAGCATATTTGATTTCTGTATGTGCTTCTTCTGTTTTTAAATAGGCTTGCAAATTTTGCAAAAAATCCTTTTTTACCTGTTCTTTGTCATAGCCGTATTCCAACTCCACAATTGCAGATACTTTTATTGTAACAGGCTCTGCCGGAATCACTTTTAAAAAGGCGTTAATCGGTGCCAATCTCTGATACCAGTCATCATATCGCATAATATGATTTTCTACTTCTTCACAGATTGCCTGTGAAGCCGGCAAATCTTCATTATCTACCAATACAATTGTTACAAGTCCGGTATCATCCTGTGCAGATATGACATTTGCACCCCCTACTCCAGCCACTTCCAAAGCCCATCTTCTGTAGTCTGCCGGTGAGCCTACAAAAGAATTGCCTAAATTGGCATCAAATTCTGCAATTCTTTGCCGAAAACTATCTTCTGTTTCCTGCTCAAAACCACCATAGGCTTTTTCTTGATTGACAACCGAAATAATTCCTTTGACTGGTTTTGCCAAAAGGATAATACTTTCGGCTGCAACATTTCCTTTTTTTCCTGCTTCTGCACAAATACTTTCTACTTCTGCAATGCCTGTTTCTGTAATTTCACATTCCTGCATAGTATAAAATATAATCCCACTTTGTTCTGGTGTGGAAACAGTGGAAAAAGCAACACCTTGTGATATTTTTGTACCAGCAACGCCTGTAATTGTCAGTTTTGCTTTTGCGTGGGTTGCTTCTTTTAAAAATAAATTTCTGTTTTCCCCATGTCCCAGTAAAATATCACCATAAGAATATTTCGGAATGATATTTCTAACAGCTTCCGTCAAGGTAAATTCTACAACCCGTGACAAAGCAATGGCTACCGGATAAAACAAATCACATACCCAGCCATTTTCTTCTTTGCTGATAGTATCCGGTAATCGCTTTAACATTTTTGCCATTACTTCTTCCGTACTGTAAGTTTGTAAAAATTCTGGTATGCTAAAGCTATCAGGCATTTTTTCACCTCTTTTCTGCAATAAAAAAACGCCCTGTAAAGAGCGTTTTATAACTATTTACTTAATTTATAAAGAGCATATTGATTTAATGATACTCCCTCTTTTTCTGCCTCCATTGCTAATTTAAAGTGTAATGACTTTGGTAATCGAACAACAAATTTTCCACTGTAATTTTCTGTTTGTACAGGCTCAGGAACATCAAAGCCATTTTCCAGCTTTGTTTCAATGTAGCCCTCCATTGCTTCCTGTAAATTCTCCCATACCTCTTTATAGCTGTCACCTGTACTTTGACAACCATCCAATTCTAATATTTTTCCATAATAATAGTTGCCGCTTTCATCATTGATACGCTGAATGATAAAATTGTAAGGTAAATTTTTATAATATTCTACTGTTTTACTCATATGCTTTATGGCAGGTAATGATAGGGAGTTATATTCTCCCTATTCTTTTTAATATATCTTTAATATATACTGCTTTTAAAGGATTTTCTGATTTTATTGTAATTACATCCCCTTTTTGATTGATATATTGTTTGTGGGAACCCTTTTGCCTGTCTAAACGGTATCCATAATATTCTAACACTTTTTGTGCTTCTATATCTCTAATACCATTTGGCTGATTTTTCATTTTTGCAATGATTTTTTCGATACCTGCCATTTTCTCACCTCCTGCATATATAGTATCATATATAGTATTATACGTCAAGAAATGTTTTATTTATCTTACTAAAAATGCTGTCAATTCTTTTTCCTGATACCACAGACCATTTACCCAAAAAGTAACTTCTACACCATCTGTTTTCCATACAAATGTAAAATCATAGACTCTTTTTGTTCTCTGATAAGGGTCTGCCAAAAGTGCTTCTGTTATCGTTTTTTCCATATAACTTTCCTGTGCTTTTCTGTCCTGTTGGGCAAATGCCTCCTCTATTTCGACACCTGCCTGCGTACTGTAAGCCAAAAATGCCCATCTTTGTGTTAATACTGTTTTTAAACACCACTGTACCCAAGCATCATAAGGCGTTGCTGTTTTGATTTCTCCATTGCTTTCCAAAGAAAAATCCCCTTTTTCAAAATCAAAATATACACTCTTTTTTGTTCTGTTTTCTTTTGGAATTTTGTTTTCCACCACTTTAGGTACAGCAAATGTTGGAAATAAATTATTCATCTTCCAGCACCACCTTTGCATTTACTATTAAATCAATCACTACCGCATCTACCCCTACCCATGCTACAAGAACTCTGTCATTTGGTTTTATCCATCGCATTTTATCCGGCAAATACACATCATGATAATGAATCCCGCTTCCACAAACACCATGGTCATGTTTTCCTTTTGGATTGTGTGCATGGTCTGGGAAAGTATCTGGTGGTTTGTGAAGCTCTTTTGGGCCACCTTTCCAGCCTTTTTCGCTCCAGTCCTCTTTTTCCCATCCTTCCACCTTGGGCGCTTCTCCTTCCCAGCAGGTCATTGTCATAGGTTTTCCGGGATTCCAGCTTACACTTCTGCAGATGGAATAATCCTCTATGGGAATTGGTAAGGGATATGTATTGGTTAAAAGGCTGTAATCTTCCTGTATTACACCAAAATCCAACACAAGCGGACTTTCTGCTGTTTTTTGCATTTCCTTTTTTAAGACATTTCCTAAATGATTTATCCCTTTCATACTCTTTCCAGCTCCATTTCCATTGTTTTTGCCATACCGTCATGATGGATTCCTTCAATCATAAAATATCCGGAAAGATTTCCGGCAACCAGTTTGATTTTATCGCCTTTTCTTAACACAGGCACATCAACAGTGGACACTGTTATGGTTTCTTCTGGTTTTCCTTTTTCTTTTAAGATATTTTGTGCTTCTTTTTTGGCATCGTCCAATGTTTTATTACTGTCTTTTGTTATAATTTCCTGCAAAGTTCCATACTGTAAGTCACCGTCAACTGTTTCCAAAAGGGGTGGTCTTTGGTCTTCTTCTGATTTTCCAAAAACCAACACTTTTGTTACCAACCCCTGTAATGTTAAATGGTCTTTTGTACTTTCTATATTTTTGCCATGAAAATAGTAAATGTCTGCATTACTTCCTTTTTTTCTGATAACTAAGGTAT
>CAJUKL010000070.1:0-3932 GCA_910587195.1 uncultured Clostridia bacterium
TAGGGAAGTAAGAAATAAAGACTAGGGAAGTAAGAAATAAAGACTAGGGAAGTAAATTCTGAAAGTCGCATAAATAAAGGGTTTGCGGACACCGAAAACAAGTATTAAAAATAAGTATTAAAAACAAGTATTAAAAACAAACTAACAAACAAGGAGAAAAAATGCCAAAAAAACTAATTTCATTTATGAAATTTATAGACTAAGATCCATTCCACTTAAATCAAATACAAGGGTAAAATACACTCCCTACGGTCGCCCTTGTATTTGATTTATTTTGTTGCTGTCATTTCATTGCATGAAAAAGAGAACTATCGTATTCGATAGCTCTCTCTTTCATTTCATTTCATTATAGCAACAAAACCGTTCCATTAACAAATTACAATTTTACACTTTCTTCCCTCCCCCTCCGCCCCCAAAGGGGGAACGCAATCCCCTAAGAACTATCTATAAAATTTCTTTCCCAGTATCTCTCATAATAAAACTTCCCTTAAAATCACTATTTAAAACATCAGCAATTTCGATTAATTCCTTTTCTGAAAAATTATCTCTTTTCATCTTATCACTAAGATTTGATTTTGATGTTTCTAACTTTTTTGCTAAATCTGTCATTGTCATATCTCGTTCAATAAGTAAAATTCTTATTTTTTTAGCCATAGACATAATTATAGTCACCTCCAATATGGATAATATACGTTAAAAAAAGGATTAAGTCAAAATACAAGAATACATATAATGATAATAAAATTCACTTATATATTGACTTATTACGTTTTAAAGCATATAATATACGTTATAAAACGTAATAAAATTATTTTACATTAAGGAGGAAATAAAATGTGTTTGAATAACTATTTAGATCGACTAAATTGGAAAAATGTTCTAAGTTTTATTGTATATGGAGCAGAAAATGAAGATGAAGAAGAAACAATGCTAAAGAGTAATTTATTAAAACGTATTAGTGATTATGAAAAAAAATGTGGTAAGGATATTACAGAGTTTGCCAATTCTATTTTTCAGCAGAAAGAATTATCTCAAACAATAATTGATGAATTATCTGAACAGTTAATTATTGATTATGGAAAATCAGAAGATATTTATTTAGAACTTGGTTTAAAAATAGGTTTTTTATTAGCTATTCAATTATGGCATTTATAAAGGACTAAATAATGGTATCAAGAAGAAAAAGAATTTACTAATTTTGCTTGGTATCTTAAACTTATTAGTTTATCAAAGCATAAATTACTAAGATAAAAAATCCCTTGAATCCAATAAAAAAATTCAAGGGGTTTTTATCTATTCATATCATAATCAAATTGCTTATTTTTTTGAGTTTTTTGTTGAATTTGATTGTTTAAATCTGGGAGTTCCTCCAATATTTCATTAATTTCCTTTATCTTTCTCTTTAAACTCTCATTTTCTTTTATCAATTGAATATGCTCCATTTGTTGTTTCATAGGCATTTTTTTTGTCTCATTCAAGAGTTTTTCTGCTCTCTTTTCCGCTCGTTCTGCTTGTTTTAACTTTTCTTGGCTTTCATTCATCATTTTACTAATCTCATTTACTTTTTGTGCAGTCGCTTTAAGATTTATAATATCTTCATAGCTAATTCCTTTAATGCCTCCAGTAATAGTTTTTTTAACATTAATTTTGTTGACCTCTTCCAAAGATAATAACTTGCCCTTTAAAGCGTTTATTTTGCCCTTTAAAGCGTTTTTTTCTACTAGCATGGTACTTTTATCCACCGAAAGCATTTTAACGTCATTTTGGAGCGTTTTAAGCGTTTTCTCTAATTCTTGAAATGTATTCTGATATTCTTGTTCTATTTTTTGAAATTCTTTTGCCTTTTTATTACTTTGAGAAAGTAATTCTTGCATTCGTTCTAATTCGTTTCTATTTTGTTCTTCTAATGTTTTGGCTTTTAATCCTTGTATAGTAAAATTTCCGTTTTCTGTTGCCCCATTTAAAATATTACATTCAAAGGTATACTCATGAGGTTTTAATAATTTTTTCTCTATAAATTTTTGCAAATCTGTATGAAATGTTTGTAAATCCTTTTTAGTAATTAACTCCTTTGCTGAAACTTTCTCCTTTTTCTTCTTTTCGTCAAAAACTACGGGAATAAAAGCATAATGTAGATGAGGACTAATTTCATCAAGATGAACATACGAAGATATAACATTTTTTTCTTGTGGATCATATCGATTTTTTAAAAACTCATAGCAAAGTTTAAAAAAATCTTCTTGATACTTTTCTGGAAGTTCTTTTGGTATAGTGATTACCCAGCTACATATCACATTTACATCCTTTCTCTTTAAACATTGTACTTCTCCTATTCTTTCATGAACATATTTTAGTTGATTGTGATAAGGAGCAAGATTATAATTCAAGTTTGATTTACTGGTATCAATATCCTGATTGCTAAACTTTATGTAATCGCCCTTTTCATCTTTTGCTCGTTCAAAATGTTTAAATAAGTGACCGACTGCTCCTCTAGTATATTTTGCAACATGAGCCATTAAGCTAGACTCCTTTCATACCAAATTCCTAATGATAAATTTTAGCTACAGTGTAGCCTAAAAAATATCAAAAGTCAATTGGTATAGCAAGTTATACCAAAACTGCTACACAGTTGTTGGAAACTTGCCAGCCGTTCCCGCTGGACTCCCTCTTATAAGTTTTTTTCAGTAAAAGTAATTTAACTATTTATGAAGCTAGATTTTTGACAATATATCCAAGATTTTAATAAATATTATTCAATAATTTCTGCTTCTAAAATTTTTTTTAAATAACCAAAACGATATGTAATTGTCGTATAACTAGCTCTCCAATTCAATTCATCATACTTTCGCTTTATATAATCATAAACTTCTGTATCTTGTTCTAATAATCTGTAAGGAAGAATTTTAAGAAGTAAGTCATAAATAATTTTTATTTGAGGGATAGAAAATTCATTATTGCAAGCTTGACATAAAAATTCAAGTTTTCGGTGAAATTGTTGTTCCACCAGATTGATTTCTTGAGGTTGTTCATCTAAATTTATAAATTGTTCTAAAGAAATTGGATTCTCGTAATTTTCATTGTGTTGTATAGTGAATTTTAGAGTTAATATTTTACCACCACGCCCTTTTTTGCCATATGGCTCATAAGTAAATTTTATATCTGTATATTTTTCTAAGGCTTCCTGACAACTATTTAATACAAAAACTTTAAAGTTATCAAATCTTAGATATTCTTTTTTATCAATACCTAGAAGTTCTCTAAGTTCTTCTACCAAAAGAATTCTTTCACCAATTTTTTCATATTGTTTTAAAATTTCATACATTCGTAGATGATTAGTACTCTTTAAACGTAAAGCATTCCATAGTTGATAGGAAAAGAATTTATTTTTAAATTCAAACATAAGAGGTAAGGCTTCATCATGAGCATCTATTTCAACATACCAATCACCATGTTCATTTGTATCTACATTACATTTTTTAAAAAGCTGAAAAGCAGAATATCCACCTCTTTCATTTGGAATATTGACAATTTTAGATAAAAGATTATTTGTTGTATTTTTTAATTGATTAATATTTAACTTTCCAAAGTCCATAATTTTTTGAAAATCTGTTAAAGAGAATCGAACCATACGAGTTTCTAATTTATCAGGATTAATTTTACTAAGATAAATGCTAAAAAATCTAAGTTCTTGTAAAGTCATATTATTAGCTCGTAATTCGTTCAATATATTTCTCTTTTTTATTATATAATTTTTTTTAATTGCCATGTTTAAATCTCCTTATATATTAAAAATTAATACAAGTTTATAATAATTTACTAGATAAATCAATATATCTAGTAAAAAAAGTGATTTTTAGAAATAAAGACTAGGGAAGTAAGAAATAAAGACTAGGGAAGTAAGAAATAAAGACTAGGGAAGTAAGAAATAAAGA
>CAJUKL010000070.1:4032-7921 GCA_910587195.1 uncultured Clostridia bacterium
CTAGGGAAGTAAATTCTGAAAGTCGCATAAATAAAGGGTTTGCGGACACCGAAAACAAGTATTAAAAATAAGTATTAAAAACAAGTATTAAAAACAAACTAACAAACAAGGAGAAAAAATGCCAAAAAAACTAATTTCATTTATGAAATTTATAGACTAAGATCCATTCCACTTAAATCAAATACAAGGGTAAAATACACTCCCTACGGTCGCCCTTGTATTTGATTTATTTTGTTGCTGTCATTTCATTGCATGAAAAAGAGAACTATCGTATTCGATAGCTCTCTCTTTCATTTCATTTCATTATAGCAACAAAACCGTTCCATTAACAAATTACAATTTTACACTTTCTTCCCTCCCCCTCCGCCCCCAAAGGGGGAACGCAATCCCCTAAGAACTATCTATAAAATTTCTTTCCCAGTATCTCTCATAATAAAACTTCCCTTAAAATCACTATTTAAAACATCAGCAATTTCGATTAATTCCTTTTCTGAAAAATTATCTCTTTTCATCTTATCACTAAGATTTGATTTTGATGTTTCTAACTTTTTTGCTAAATCTGTCATTGTCATATCTCGTTCAATAAGTAAAATTCTTATTTTTTTAGCCATAGACATAATTATAGTCACCTCCAATATGGATAATATACGTTAAAAAAAGGATTAAGTCAAAATACAAGAATACATATAATGATAATAAAATTCACTTATATATTGACTTATTACGTTTTAAAGCATATAATATACGTTATAAAACGTAATAAAATTATTTTACATTAAGGAGGAAATAAAATGTGTTTGAATAACTATTTAGATCGACTAAATTGGAAAAATGTTCTAAGTTTTATTGTATATGGAGCAGAAAATGAAGATGAAGAAGAAACAATGCTAAAGAGTAATTTATTAAAACGTATTAGTGATTATGAAAAAAAATGTGGTAAGGATATTACAGAGTTTGCCAATTCTATTTTTCAGCAGAAAGAATTATCTCAAACAATAATTGATGAATTATCTGAACAGTTAATTATTGATTATGGAAAATCAGAAGATATTTATTTAGAACTTGGTTTAAAAATAGGTTTTTTATTAGCTATTCAATTATGGCATTTATAAAGGACTAAATAATGGTATCAAGAAGAAAAAGAATTTACTAATTTTGCTTGGTATCTTAAACTTATTAGTTTATCAAAGCATAAATTACTAAGATAAAAAATCCCTTGAATCCAATAAAAAAATTCAAGGGGTTTTTATCTATTCATATCATAATCAAATTGCTTATTTTTTTGAGTTTTTTGTTGAATTTGATTGTTTAAATCTGGGAGTTCCTCCAATATTTCATTAATTTCCTTTATCTTTCTCTTTAAACTCTCATTTTCTTTTATCAATTGAATATGCTCCATTTGTTGTTTCATAGGCATTTTTTTTGTCTCATTCAAGAGTTTTTCTGCTCTCTTTTCCGCTCGTTCTGCTTGTTTTAACTTTTCTTGGCTTTCATTCATCATTTTACTAATCTCATTTACTTTTTGTGCAGTCGCTTTAAGATTTATAATATCTTCATAGCTAATTCCTTTAATGCCTCCAGTAATAGTTTTTTTAACATTAATTTTGTTGACCTCTTCCAAAGATAATAACTTGCCCTTTAAAGCGTTTATTTTGCCCTTTAAAGCGTTTTTTTCTACTAGCATGGTACTTTTATCCACCGAAAGCATTTTAACGTCATTTTGGAGCGTTTTAAGCGTTTTCTCTAATTCTTGAAATGTATTCTGATATTCTTGTTCTATTTTTTGAAATTCTTTTGCCTTTTTATTACTTTGAGAAAGTAATTCTTGCATTCGTTCTAATTCGTTTCTATTTTGTTCTTCTAATGTTTTGGCTTTTAATCCTTGTATAGTAAAATTTCCGTTTTCTGTTGCCCCATTTAAAATATTACATTCAAAGGTATACTCATGAGGTTTTAATAATTTTTTCTCTATAAATTTTTGCAAATCTGTATGAAATGTTTGTAAATCCTTTTTAGTAATTAACTCCTTTGCTGAAACTTTCTCCTTTTTCTTCTTTTCGTCAAAAACTACGGGAATAAAAGCATAATGTAGATGAGGACTAATTTCATCAAGATGAACATACGAAGATATAACATTTTTTTCTTGTGGATCATATCGATTTTTTAAAAACTCATAGCAAAGTTTAAAAAAATCTTCTTGATACTTTTCTGGAAGTTCTTTTGGTATAGTGATTACCCAGCTACATATCACATTTACATCCTTTCTCTTTAAACATTGTACTTCTCCTATTCTTTCATGAACATATTTTAGTTGATTGTGATAAGGAGCAAGATTATAATTCAAGTTTGATTTACTGGTATCAATATCCTGATTGCTAAACTTTATGTAATCGCCCTTTTCATCTTTTGCTCGTTCAAAATGTTTAAATAAGTGACCGACTGCTCCTCTAGTATATTTTGCAACATGAGCCATTAAGCTAGACTCCTTTCATACCAAATTCCTAATGATAAATTTTAGCTACAGTGTAGCCTAAAAAATATCAAAAGTCAATTGGTATAGCAAGTTATACCAAAACTGCTACACAGTTGTTGGAAACTTGCCAGCCGTTCCCGCTGGACTCCCTCTTATAAGTTTTTTTCAGTAAAAGTAATTTAACTATTTATGAAGCTAGATTTTTGACAATATATCCAAGATTTTAATAAATATTATTCAATAATTTCTGCTTCTAAAATTTTTTTTAAATAACCAAAACGATATGTAATTGTCGTATAACTAGCTCTCCAATTCAATTCATCATACTTTCGCTTTATATAATCATAAACTTCTGTATCTTGTTCTAATAATCTGTAAGGAAGAATTTTAAGAAGTAAGTCATAAATAATTTTTATTTGAGGGATAGAAAATTCATTATTGCAAGCTTGACATAAAAATTCAAGTTTTCGGTGAAATTGTTGTTCCACCAGATTGATTTCTTGAGGTTGTTCATCTAAATTTATAAATTGTTCTAAAGAAATTGGATTCTCGTAATTTTCATTGTGTTGTATAGTGAATTTTAGAGTTAATATTTTACCACCACGCCCTTTTTTGCCATATGGCTCATAAGTAAATTTTATATCTGTATATTTTTCTAAGGCTTCCTGACAACTATTTAATACAAAAACTTTAAAGTTATCAAATCTTAGATATTCTTTTTTATCAATACCTAGAAGTTCTCTAAGTTCTTCTACCAAAAGAATTCTTTCACCAATTTTTTCATATTGTTTTAAAATTTCATACATTCGTAGATGATTAGTACTCTTTAAACGTAAAGCATTCCATAGTTGATAGGAAAAGAATTTATTTTTAAATTCAAACATAAGAGGTAAGGCTTCATCATGAGCATCTATTTCAACATACCAATCACCATGTTCATTTGTATCTACATTACATTTTTTAAAAAGCTGAAAAGCAGAATATCCACCTCTTTCATTTGGAATATTGACAATTTTAGATAAAAGATTATTTGTTGTATTTTTTAATTGATTAATATTTAACTTTCCAAAGTCCATAATTTTTTGAAAATCTGTTAAAGAGAATCGAACCATACGAGTTTCTAATTTATCAGGATTAATTTTACTAAGATAAATGCTAAAAAATCTAAGTTCTTGTAAAGTCATATTATTAGCTCGTAATTCGTTCAATATATTTCTCTTTTTTATTATATAATTTTTTTTAATTGCCATGTTTAAATCTCCTTATATATTAAAAATTAATACAAGTTTATAATAATTTACTAGATAAATCAATATATCTAGTAAAAAAAGTGATTTTTAGAAATAAAGACTAGGGAAGTAAGAAATAAAGACTAGGGAAGTAAGAAATAAAGACTAGGGAAGTAAGAAATAAAGA
>CAJUKL010000071.1 GCA_910587195.1 uncultured Clostridia bacterium
CTTCAAAATGAACTGCAATCTTGTTTAACTCTTTTTCAATTTGACGTGGTGTCATATCTTTTTCTGGTTTCCAAGTCATAGATTCAACGATTTTTTTCCCGTAAATATCTGTACCGCATGACACCCGTATCTGGTAAGCGTTTCCTCTTTTTCGAATTGTAGCCATATTATATCAATCCTTTCTCGTTTTGAAAAAAACTTGAAATCGTAGGGCGGCTTTGATATAATAAGGACATCTGAAAAAGATGATTTATATTAATCCTTTCTAAAGACCCTTAGTGATGTCGAGGCACTAGGGGATTTTTTATTATAATAAATAAAAAACTGTCAAAAATATGACAGTTAAAAAAATAATCGTTACAGAAATCTGGTGGGGCGACGCTCCCACATCTCCTAACAAAGAGCGACGGCTGCCTGTTCCATCCTCAAATTCCTGCCATTCATAAGCTTAAGCAATTATTTATCTCCATAATGAGAACGACATTGTGCAATTTCAATTTGTCCGCTATTAATACGATAAACCAGTCTGTTTATATCATCTATTCGACGACTCCACCAACCTGTATGATTTCCTTTTAATGGTTCAGGCTTTCCAATTCCAGTATATCTGTTTCGGTCAATGTCTTGTAATAACTGATTAATACGCTTTAATGTTTTTTTATCTTGTGTTTGCCAATAAATATAGTCTTCCCATGCTTCCTCTTGCCAAAGTTTATTCATCATCGACCTCTACTATTTCATGAATTTGTCCTTTTCCTGCTTCTAAATCAGCAATCGCTCTACTTAAATGCTGTTGATTTTCTACACTGTAAAATGGGTCAGCGGCAATTTCAAATGGAATTTTATTTTGACGGACAACGGCTTTGGTAAAGATTGTAAAAGCTGTTGTCATATTTAATCCCATATCCGCAAAAATAACTTCTGCTTGTTGTTTTAGTTCTTCGTCCATTTGTATCGTAATTGTTTTTGTTGCCATGTTATCAACTCCCTTTCTTTACTGTAACACAATAAACAGGATATTACAACAATTTATTTTATACTGTATTGTAGGATAATAATAGGAAATATTTTTCTTTTGTATTTTACTCATAAATTACTTCATAATATCGAAATGCTCTAATAAAACCATTCATAAAATGAAGGATATTATAATCACAATTTTTATAAGAGGTTTCAAAATGTTTTTTTATCATATCAGGATAAAATTCAGCAAGCAACTCAATATCATCATTATGCTCGCTATCCATACAGAAAGGTAAATTTTCAATAATTTGTTTCATGTTACTGTTACTTAATATTGGATGGTCTTGGTGCATATGTTTTTTATATTCTTCATAATAAAATATAAAGATATTAGCAACTTCTTCTAAGGTAAAAGGATATGTATTTTTTTCTGTAGAAACAAAAAGATATTGTTGAGCAATTTGATTTTTAAAAAAATTCATATTAAATGGTTGTTTTCCTTCCCCACTGTCAACAGAAGTGTTGACCCTTAAATTTTCTTTAACTTCTTTTTTTAAGGTTTTTCTTTCAAGGTTTCTTTCTTGGGTATCCGCTGCAATACGACATGAGGTATCTGATTGAATACCAAGGGTGGGTATCAATTCAATACCAGTATAGGTATTAGAATGAATACCACCATAGCTTTGTGTATCGGTTTGCATCTTTTTAAGCGACACAACAACATTTTGCGTCGGTGTTTGCGTCGGTATAACAGACGTAGCAATACCGGCAGAGGTATTAGAATGAATACCTCTATAATTTTGCTGAAATATAGAATCAAAATCGGGATTAATGGCAATACAGCGCGGAGTTGTTGGAGTATATTTTCTTGTTTCAATTAAAATAGATTTTTCTATCAAGTGCTGAACAGCCTTTTGCACGTTATTATAACTTAAGTCAGTAGCTTTTTGAATAAAAGAAACAGAAAGCTGATGTTGTTCTCTATGGAATCCGTAAGTATACCTGATAACACAAAGCAATATCTTTATTTCTGTAGCTTTTAGTTTAGAACACATGATGTTTTCTAATAATTCATTCGGAAACTTTGTGAAGGTCTGATTGTTATTTAATTCCATAAATTTCTACTCCTTTTCTTATTTTTTACTTTTTGCAAGCAATTGAATACAATTGATTGCAAATGTTTTCAATTGTTCACAATTGTTTTCATTTGTAATCAATTTTATACTTTGGTAGCTTCCTCTTTTATTTTAAAAATAAAGTTCATGAGTGTTGTTTTGTCACGAAGATTTAAAGAGCGGTAAATTTCAAGAAGTTCAGCTTCATTTTCACTTGTTGCTAGTTCTGGATTACTTTTCTTATGTGCATTACCTATGTTAGTATTTTCTATGTTGATACCTATGATAGAAGTATCTTCTATAACATCACTTTGTATATTTGTATCTTTTATTCTTTCAGCTGCTATAGTGGAACCTGTTATTTTACTATGTTCATCGGTGCGACCTAACAAATAATCAACGGAGCAATTAAGGTAATCTGCTATGCGGGCAAGACTATCTCCTTTTAACATAGAACCTTTATACATATTAGAAAGTGTATTTTTGTTTAATTGTAATTCAATTAACATATCTTTTAGTTGGATATTCTTTAATTTTGCTGTTTTCTTAATCATTTCAGCTACATTAGTAGAATTATACAATATAATCACTTCTTTCAGCATATAAATATATGAAATTACCAAAAATCCATAAAATTATAGAAAATGTTTGAAATCCATAAAGATATGGATTATAATATAACCAAGTTAAAAAAATCAATCTAGTTAAGAAATTTAACTTAATTATATCACAAAAAACAGAAAAAAGAAACAAAAACAGAAATGGTGGTGAAAAAATGATTACTGATGAAAAAGTTGGAAAAAACATTAGATTGCTAAGAGTTGCTAAAAGAATGAGCCAAGAAGAACTCGGACAAGAAGCAAATATTTCAGCAGCTATGATAAGTTATATTGAAAAAGGGATAAGACCTTTACCTTTAAAAACAGGTTATTTAATAGCAAAAGCTTTAAATTGTACAGTGGATGATTTGATAGAAAAAGATTATCAAATTGTAGGAGAAAAATAAACAGCTTATCAGCAATAATGTCCAAGCGGTGCAACACATCTTTACAAATAAAAAAACTATGAAAGTCAGTAGGGCGGCTTTGATAAAAACAGATAGAAACAAGAAAATCAGAAAGGGGATTGCTATGCGGCATATTAGCATTGATTTCATTTCTCAAAATGATATTAGAATCAGTATTGACGGTGAAAAAATAACAGATATAACAGGTGTTTTGTTGGAAATTAAGGTAAATGATACCGAAAGATATTGCATTGAAAAAAATGCGCCTCCCAAGCAGGAAAAAGCTACAAGCTATGCTATGGTTGAAAATTGGCGAACCATTCCCGAAGCAATACGGGATTTAAAGGCGGAAGACCCAAAAACTGCTATTACAGACTGTAGTGTTAGAGATTTAGTCAAAAAAGGTGAAATTGCTTCTATAAAAAGTGGTAGTGTTACAAAGATAAATTTAACAGAATTAAAAGAGTTTTTCAGAAACAACAGTAAGATAAAACAAACAATAAAACCATCAAAAGCAAGAATGGAAGCAATTTTTTAGCAGTTTATATAACATATGTCCAAGCGGTGTAACACATCTTTACAAGTTATGAAATAAAACATGATGGAAAAGAAACTTTATTCAATTATCATAGGAGGCTTTTTATGAAAATCTTTTTTTGAATTGGCTCAATGGTTATTTTTAGTATTAATATTCCTAAAATATTGGCAATATAAATGTCAATTTATGGGATTAATAGCTTTCATGGTTGAGCATAAGCTGCAAATACCGGATAAAAAACAAGGAGGTTAAAACATGGCTAGTTTAAGACAGTTAATAAATGCATACAAAGAGGATTTAATGGATGGAATTCAATGGGTAGTATTTTGGAAAAATGGGCGTTCTTGGCACGCTGATATCATTTTTACAGAAATTGATGTTGATAACCCTGACCCGGAGTAAGACCCTATTTTAGTGGATACAAAAGAGTATTTAGAGATGATTTACAGGCAAAATAATAAAGCGATTATATTAAATGGCTATTTATATGACAATATTGAGGAATGTGAAACAATAACAGAGTTGACAAGATTGATTCGTGATTGTTATGAAAATAAGAACATACTTAGAGTTAAAGTTTTTATAGAACAACGTGAAGTTGTTTTAACAGAAAAAGATAAAAAGAATATTGCAGAAGCAACACAGATAACAGAATAAAAATAATTTCGGAGTGGGATATTGCATACTGGAGAGGTGTACAAGCAACTGAGGACTGGTTGCTTAAAATCCAGTGAAACACAGAAAAATAAAAGGGAGCAACAGAAAAATGATACTACTATTAAAAGGAATTGTTATTGTTATGACTCTTATTATTTTCCTAGCATTTTTATACATACTGTTAACCTTAAGCATGGGATTGCTACTATTTTGTTTTTATTTTGTAAAAGAATGCCTGAAAAAGTTTATAAAATACTGTAAGCCAAAAAACAGAAAGAAGGGATTTTGATGGAAGTAAGTTTTTGTAGTTTAGAAGATGGCTATGACAAGCTAATGTACATGGTTCGAAAGCGCAAGCAGCTAGAAGGCACTTCTTTCTATGATGAATGGGTGCAAGATTGCCAGAAATTTGCGGACAAGTTAACAGCAGCTGGTGCCGACCCAGCGCATATTACTGTCATGCTGGAGTGGAAAACAGACAAAGGTAGCTATTGCGGAATCCTTGTCAAGTAGGGCTTTTACATAACAAAAATGGGAAAAAATATAACAAAAAAGTAGGTGTATTAAATGAAATATTTTGTTACATTTGCAGTTATTACGGCTGTAACATGTGTCATAGCTGACATAGCATTTCGGTATGAAATAAAAAAGTACAAAGAGGAATTAAAAAGGGGAATAGCAAATGAACAAGGGGTTAAAAAAAGATGTTGAAACCTTAAACGATTCTTTTTCACAATATCAAGTAATGAGAAAAGCAATAGAAAAAAGTGGTACCCTTGTCGCTAAACTGTCAAAATATTACAATCTCATACTTGGTGATGAAGAATGTAACGAAGAATATTACAGAGACGATTATAGTAACGGCTTTGATGTAGATATTTTTGAAACTAAAGTGATAGACGAGATGGCAGAATTACTGATTGCACTGCATGTTTTAATGCTTTCAATGGATAGCAAAAAAAGGGTACAGAATGATATGAAGTTAATTGCAAGAAAGCACGTAGAAGCGGTTTTACGTGAAAAGGACAGAAGGAAAGGGGTATAAGAAGATGAAATTTACAGTAACATAAATCAACAAGTAGCAATAAAGAAATGGAAAATTTCTTTTATAACCAGAAAGGAATCGAAAGGATTCGGCAGATTTATGAGGAGACGAAAAATAAAACAGAAGAAAAGGCTGCCAAATGACAGCCTCAAAAGAGAATTTTAAGCATAAATAAGTTTTCCTTTTGGAACAGGTATTTCCTCCCCATCTTCCTTAGCTATTTCTATCCATTCACTAATGATAACTTCCACATTTTGTATTGCTTCTAAACGTGTTTTGCCATCAGCCATACAACCAGGAAGTTCAGGGACTTCTGCAATAAAAGCATTATCTATATCGCTCCAATAAAGAATAACTTCATAGTTATACATTAATATCATCTCCTAATTGATATTTTAAAATGATGTTACGTACCTGTTTTACTTGATAGGGTTTTGCTTTGTTGCCGATTGGCTGAAGATTTATTTTTTCAGCAATTCCTATTCTGGTATAGATAAAGTGGTCCCCTCTAATACGTTCTCTAAAATGAAGGGTAAGAAGTAATTTTTGAAGGTCAGAGAATTTAATATTTGTGTCTTGTGTACCACTTAAAACAGAGAGTAATAGTTTTTCAATTTGACTCATGGGGATATCCTTCCTGTAGTTATTTGTTAATTTGTGGGTTGTCGGTGCGACCAACAAGATAATCAAGAGAAACATCAAAGTAGTCAGCTAAAGCAAGTAAATTTTTATATGCTGGTTCTCTTGTTCCATATTCATATCTTTGATAACCAAGTGCTGACATATCTACAGCTTCATATACTTGCTTTTGAGTTAAATTACGTTCTTTTCTTAAAGCAAGTAATCGTTCTGAAAAAGGCATAATAACACCTCCAAAAAAATATTTAAAAAATATCAAAAAAAGTATTGATATAACCAAACGGTAGTGTTAATATATAATCACAACATAACCAAATGGTAATGTTAAATAAAAAGGTGGTAGGTGATGAAACCAACATTATTGAAACAAATAAGAACACAACAAGGTTTAAAGCAATTAGAAATTGCAAACAAAGTTAATATTTCATTAATGAGTTACCAACGTTATGAGTATGGTGAACGTGTTCCAGACGTTTACACAGCCCAGTTGATAGCCCAAGTATTACATGAACCAGTAGAAAAGTTATTTCCTATTCCAGACAGCACTGGAATAGACAAGCCTGATGGTAGTCAGAAAAATAAATAACTTACTACTATTGTACATCAAAAAAACAAAAAGTCAAATTTAGGAGTGATTATTGTGGTAATTATAATTTCAAATGATAAAAAGGTTTGTTGTAACTGTCAATATTTTTCTAAATATTATGTTTACAATGAACGGCATCAAGTATTTTCACCTTGCGATACCGGACGCTGTACAAAGGTAAAAACAAGGTTGAAATGTAGAATAGTGTACCAAAAAGCATGTGAATATTTTGAAGGGTGGAATACAAATGAATGAATTAACAGTAATACAGCAACAGGAAATACTGGGGAAACCTTTTACCGTTTATGGAGATTTTGAAAATCCGTTGTTTTTAGCAAGAGAGGTTGCAGAGTGGATTGAACACAGTAATGCTAGAGTAATGTTACAGACGGTTGATGAAGAAGAAAAGTTATGCGTAAACAATCCTTACGCATTAAAGGGGCAAAAAGAACAATGGTTCTTAACAGAAGATGGCGTTTACGAGGTGCTCATGCAAAGCAGAAAGCCGATTGCAAAGCACTTCAAAAAAGAAGTCAAAGCAGTTTTAAAATCTATTCGCAAGCATGGCGCATACATGACACCGGAAACGCTGGAACAAGTCTTATTGAATCCAGATACCATGATAAAGTTATGTATGCAGCTAAAAGAGGAACAAAACAAAAACGGGGAATTACAGTTAAAAAATGCAGAATTGACGGTTAATAATCAAATTATGAAGCCAAAAGCAGACTATTTTGATGAGTTAGTAGAAAGAGGGACATTGACAAATTTCAGAGAAACAGCAAAATTATTTGATGTCAGAGAAAAAGAATTTATCAATTTCTTGATTGACAAAAAATATATTTACAGGGATAAAAAAGGAAAATTAGTGCCTTATGCAAATAAAAATAATGGTTTATTTGCCACAAAAGAAACCTACAACGAAAAGACAGATTGGAGTGGTACACAAACGCTGATTACTCCAAAAGGCAGAGAAACATTTCGTTTGCTGTATTTAGGTACAATACAGTTGTTGAAATAATGACATGAAAAAAGGTGGAAAGATAATGTATGAAAAAAGAAATCAGTTGATTACACAGGCAATCCTAGACAAGTTAAACACAGGTACAGGGATTTTCACAGCGGAAGATATTTTGACTGTGGCAAATATTCATGAACAAGATTTACAAAAGTTTTTAGAGCAGCTGGAAGGAGGTGTTGCAGAACTAACACAAGAACAAAAAAATGAAAAAGAAGGGACACTATGAAACAAATGTTTCAAATACTGGCAGGGCTAGCTTTTGGGAGCAGTATACTAGTCTGGGCAGTCCAATACGCCTATGCATGCCGGGGATATCAGG
>CAJUKL010000072.1 GCA_910587195.1 uncultured Clostridia bacterium
GAGTTTCTTCTTTTGGTTCTTCAGGAGTCACTGGAGTTTCTTCTTTTGGTTCTTCAGGAACAACTGTTACTTTTGGCTCTACAAAGGTAATTTCAAAGTCTTTGGTATAGACCTCACCATTTGGCTGACCATTTACAACAACTGCTGTCATAATAACGCTGCCAGCTCTGTCCATGCGTACCGTATGGTCGTCTGGTGTTTCTGCAAAACCTCTGCCGACTATCCAATCAATTTCAAAATCGCCGGTTGCTTCCATGTTTGCTTGGCTTAAATCAAAATTCTTACCTACTTCTCCTTCCAATGTTGGTAAGGTGATATCTATTACATAAGGTTTTTCCGGCTGCACCGCTGGAATAGCTGGCGCACGACGAACAGAGTTTTTTGCTGTCATGGTTGTTGCTGGTTCTATTTCGTCACTTTGTGTTGGTGTTGCCGTTTCCTCTGGTTGTGGTTCGTCATTTTGTGACGCTGATACAGATTTTACTTTTACAGTCCTTGTTACTTCTATATTGTCTACTGTTGCTTTTAATGTGGCTGTACCTACTGCTATTGGTGTTAATGTAAATTTAATAAGTTTAGGGTTATCATTATTACTTATTTTAGCTACAGTAAATATATTGGTATTGCTACTTTCTAATGCTATATTTGGTGTCTTAGCATCATTCTCATCACTCATTGGAAATACGCTTGCACCCACTATGAAGTTTTCTGTTAATTCAATTGTTTCATCTGAATGAATTTGAACAGGTGTATTATTTTGAGCATTGGCTATATCAATAGTTATTGCAGTGCCTACAATATACATTTTTACAGTTTTTGCTGAATTAGGAACTATTGTGCCATTTTTCTTAATTTGAGCTTTTACTGTTAATGGTACTTCTTGTGTTGACTGGTCTTTAATTCTGATTGTTGCTTCTTTATTGTTATTTTCATTTGGAGTAATCTCTGCAAGGCTATTTATGTTATTTCCCTCAAGTGACCAATCAATACTTTCACCTTCTTTTAAATCAGCTGTTGCTTTAAATGTGTCATCTTTCTCTGCACAATCTTTCTTGTGAAGGGGATCATCAATTGTAACTTCTGTTACTTTTGTTGATAATTGTGCATTTGGATCTGCTGTTACAGTAATTTTAGTTTCAGAAGAAACAAAATCTTCAGTTGTACCTTCAACTTTTGCTTGTACTGTCAATTCTGTAGCTTGTGGCTTTTGAGATTTAATTTTTAAGGTTGTAGAATTTTCTGTTGTACTTTCTGGAATTTCAACAATTGTTGATTTTTGTGTACCTTCTAGTACCTGCCATTGTATTTTTGTTTTGTTTGTTGCAAAGCCTAATACATCAGCAGCAACAGTAAATTCATCATTTACTTGAGCACTGTTTACTTGAGCATTTGTAGATTGTTTTGAAGAAACTACAACACCTGTTACTTTTGCTTTTACATTAAATTTTCGTTCTACTGCTGTTTGTTCTCCCTCTATCTGTGCTTTTACAGTAAGAGTTTTTTCTGTTTCCTGTTCTGCAACTGCTAATGTAACACTTTTTCCAGTTGCTTCTTTTGTAATATTACCAGTTGCAGGTTTAAAACCTGTACCTGCATTTTCAGCTTCTATTATACTCCATTTAATGGTTTTATCATCCAAATTTTCACCTTGTGCTTCTAATGTCATAGTATTACCTACTATAATTAGCACATCACTATTGTCAGTTGAATTATTTGCCTTAATTCCTGTTACTTTGGATGATGGATTATTTCCACTACTGCTTTCTGTAACACTAATTTCCTTACTAGCCGCATTTGCTTGGTCATCTTTTACCCATGCTTTTACAGTAATTTTATTTGTTGTTGACTCAGTCGCTGCAACATTCAAAGTAACTTTTTCACCTGTTGTAGCACTCAAGCTTGTGCCAGTAGAATTTCCAGAAATACTCCAGTTAATGGTTTTTCCACTCAAGTTAGAGCCTTTTGCTGTTAATTCTAAATTACCACCTTTTGCAACGCTATTTGCTGCTGATTCAATGCTAGTTACTTTTCCTTTGTCTGGTGTTGGTGGGTCAGGGGTATCTGTATCACCGCCGCCACTACTAAATACAATAGTAAAGGTCTTTGTGAATGCTGTACCAATTTCTTTTCCATTTTCTATGGTTGCTGTCAAATGCACGGTGCCATCTTTTGATACAGTCAATGTTTTATCATCTGCAATGATGCCACTGTCTGTTGTCCATTTTACAGTTTGATAAGAAGCAGTTGAAGGTACTACAATTGGATTTAAAGTTAACGGTGTTCCAGTTGTTCCAGTTGTTGGAATTCCCAAAATATTGGTTACTGCTACAAAAGTAGAAGCCTGGTCATCATTGACAATACCACTATCTTTGGAAATTGTTTTGTCTGTTTTAATGGTTTTAACGGTACCGGTTCCCCTTAATACTACATCAGATTTGGAATCTAAAGTATCAATACGGCTGCCACTTTCCATACGGAATGTAACATCTCTGTTAGCAGATACTTCTACTTTATTAATTTTGCTGCGTCCCAAAATTCGAACGTCACAGTCATTGTAGATATTTAAGGTAGAAATCTCTGCATCCAGTTCTAATTCCTCATCTAAAACTCTGTCTACTGTCACAGTATTGATTTTAATACCATTTTCCGCACGGATAATGGTTTCGCCTCTGACGCGAATGTCGCCAACTTCCGTACCATCTTCAAATTCCAAAGCAACAGGTTCTTCACCATATCTGCTGTCAATATCTTTGTCACTGATAATGTCGCCTTGAATATCGCAATCACGGAAGATAACAGAGTTTTTACCACCACCATAAATATAAACATCTCCACGTACTTTGACATCTTCTATAATAACTTCCCCATCTTCGACATCTCTTGTAATGGTTAAGCGATTATAAACTGTAGCATCGCTAAATTCTACACCGTCCGCTTCAATCGTAACATTATGGTATCTTTCTCCATCAGCATCATATCTTCTGTCTTCACGGTCAATCGTCAAGTCATCATAATCAGAGCCACTACTGCTGCTGGAAGAAGAATGACCTCCTTCCCCACTGGTATAAGAAGGTTTTTCTCCCTCACCTCTTGTTGTCAAATTATCTGGTCTGATGCTAGAACGAACACCGCTGACATAGGTTGTCATATCCTCAATATCGCCTCTGCCAGAAATACGGATTCTGCCACGAATACTCATATCTTCCACTTTTGCGCCACTTGTAAAAGTAACTTCACCATCTTTTGCATCAGAAGTAATTTCTAAAGTAGAAACATCTGCATTTTTATATAATTTTAAGTTTGCATCAGTATCTAATTCTAAATAACTTACTTCTGCATCAACAGTTGCTTCTGATAGGCTGTCATCTTCTACATAAACATTTTCGTAACCAGTGCCTTCAATTTTACCTTTTTCCAAAAAGGTTAAACTTTTAATCTTGGATTTACTATCCGAATTAAAAATAACATTACTTTTATCTAATTCTACATTATTAAAATCACAAGATTGTACTCTGATGGTACTACCGCCCTGTACTTTTACAGTACCATTTACAGTAACATTCATCAGTGTTACGGTTTTCCCTTCTAAAGAATCAGATATAATCAAATCACCACTAATAATACGATTGCGCAATGTATTTTCTTCCAAAGTATATTCCGAGTCAGTTGGTCTGGAACTGGAACTGGTGTTAGAATTCGTATTTGTATTAAAGCTGGAACCCGGACTATTATTTACGCTTGTATCTGGGTTTGGATTTGTTGTTGTATTGGAAGAAGGTGCTTGTGGTGCTGCAAAAATAGCATTTTCCAATGCTGTAACGGCTTCTGCTCTTGTCATAGAAGTTTGTGGACGAAATGCGCCATTAGGAAAACCTTGCATAATTTTCACGCTGGATACAGCACCAACATAAGGTTTTGCCCAGTTAGAGATAGAATCATAATCTGTATAATTCATAGCTCTATTACTATCTTGCTGTAACTTTTTAATTTGTGACATCATAACAGCTGCTTCTTGTCTTGTTACAGCTGCACCTGGGCGGAAAGTACCTACAGCATCTCCCCGAATATAACCAGCAAAAACGCCTTTTTGAATTTCGTTGTACGCCCAATAAGATGAATTGACATCACTAAAATTAATAGCTGCTGGCACATTGTAACCAAAGGCTTTATTTGCCAACGTTACAAATTCTGCACGACTGATAGCATTATTTGGTCGAAACGTGCCATCAGGATAGCCTGTAATATAGCCGCTGGCAGTCCATTTATTGATGGTGCTTTCTGCCCAATGTCCATAGGTATCTGTTGCAGCAAGGGCAGTTTCTGCAGGTACCGCTGAAATGGTAACTGTGCCAGCAAAAAGTATCATAGCCATAAATGATGAAATATGTTTTCTTTTTGTCCTTTTCATAAGTAATAACCCCCTTTTCACTTTAATTTATGCGATTGCTTTTTAGATAGTGCGATTGGAAAAAAATGTTTTGCACTACTTGTAGCTATCAACGCGGTATAAAGACGAAAGGTCATTATACCGCATTTTGAGCTATCATACTATTTTTTTTGTTGAAATGGACACAATACTTTAAGCTATTTACATGATAAGGATACAACAGTTAGGCAAAATTTACAACTGATTTTACCTATTTGAAAGAAAAATGTAACAAACTACCTTTCTTGAAAGAAATGTAACAAAGAACTTTTGTGAAAAACTGGCGTTTTGCAGTTGTGTGGGGAAGTTGAACAGTTGTTGTAGTTGAACGAGAACGGAGCACCAGAGGTTAAAATTTAGAATCTGTTGGGTGTGCGGAAGGTAAAGTTTTTGGTCAAGCTTTTTTCCCTTACTTTCTTGAAAGAAAGTAAGCAAAGAACTTTTATGCAAAACTTCGTTTTGCTGCCGTGTGTTGGGATTAAATGGTTATTGTAGTTAAACGAGAACGGAGCACCAGAGGTTAAAATTTAGAATCTGTTGGGTGTGCGGAAGGTAAAGTTTTTGGTCAAGCTTTTTTCCCTTACTTTCTTGAAAGAAAGTAAGCAAAGAACTTTTATGCAAAACTTCGTTTTGCTGCCGTGTGTTGGGATTAAATGGTTATTGTAGTTAAACGAGAACGGAGCACCAGAGGTTAAAATTTAGAATCTGTTGGGTGTGCGGAAGGTAAAGTTTTTGGTCAAGCTTTTTTCCCTTACTTTCTTGAAAGAAAGTAAGCAAAGAACTTTTGTGCAAAACTAGTGTTTTGCTGCTGTATGTTGAACTTGAACAGTTGTTGTAAATGAACGACAAGCACCATTGGAAAAAGAAAAAAATTAGCTTTGTTTGACGGAAAATAAACAAAATTTACAAAGGAACATAAACTATAAGTAAGTGGAAAAAGTTTTTTTGTTGTGTTCCTTTTGTAAAATAATTTTTCTTTTTTCAAAAATTATGGTTGAAGTATCAGATGGTATTGAAGTATAATAGAAAAGTAAGTCTATGTGTTAAAAAAGAGAGGAGCGAAACATCACCATGAAGCAATTTTTTGGAAATAATCACAGGGGTGATTTGAAGGAGGCGGTAAAAGGATTAAACAAAGCAGATTTTATTATGTTATTGTCTAATCAAGAACAATTCGAATCCCATGTGAAACTATTACAACAACTTTATCCTCAAGTACCTAGTATGGGCTGTATCGGTATGAGTTATAACAGCAGGGATATAGAAGAAAAAGGCGTTGGCGTAATTGCTTTTTATGATGATATACAGGTAACTACCAATGTGTTAGAGGAAGCATCTAAAATGCCTGTAAAATATATTCAGCGTTTACAAGGGGACATCAAAAAGATAAGTGCAAATCAGGAAAATACGATATGTATTGATTTTTGCAGCGGAAATGATGCTTGTGTATTAACCACAATGTATACTGTTTTAAAGCCTTTAGGCATTTCTTTAATGGGCGGAACAGGTGACGCTGGCAAAATATCTGTAAATGGCAGAATCTATGAAGATGCAGTAGCTTATGCACTGGTCAAAAATAACAAAGGAAAGGTAAAAACCTATAAAGAAAATATTTATCGCAAAATGAAAAACTTTCGTTTTATTGCCTCTAAAACAGATAAGTCAAAATACATAATTGGCGCATTAAATGGGCACCCGGCAAAAAAAGTATACCAAAGTATTTTACATGTAACGGACAAGGAAATTTTAACACGAACTTTTAAAAATCCTTTTGGGAGAGTTACAGGAGATGAAGTTTATATTGTTTCTATCAAGGATGTGCAAGGAGATTCTTTAGTCTGTTTTCGTCAAGTAAACGATTCTGATGTTCTTGTATTATTAGAATTAAGAGATTACAAAGAGATTACAAAAGAAACCATTGAGAAAATAAAAAAAGATTTTGCAAAGCCATCTGCAATATTTTCTGTTAATTGTCTATTTCGTTATAAATTATTTAATAACAATAATTATATGAGGCAATACTTAAATGAAATGGGAACACTAGGCAGTTATACTGGTTTCGTTGGTTATGGAGAGCATTATAACAATCAATTTGTAAATCAGTCCATGTCTTGTGTAGTATTCGAATAGGAGGAAGCAAGTCATGTTTTTTAGAAAAAAAGAAATCATAGATTATCCAGAAAGACCGAAAGAAAAAAATTTATACCCCATTCTTCATATTGTAAAAAGTTTACAAGAATATCAAAAAGACCTTGTACAAAAAGAAGTTTCTTCTCTTTTTGAATTAAATACAATTACACGTCTTTTTCAGGATGTTTTAAAAGAAGCAGAAGATTTTCAAGTCAAATTAAATGAATTTGAACAAACTTTTTATAATATCAATCAAACGTCACAAGGATTTGTAAGTGTAAAAGGTGATATTGCAGATTCTGTCGAACTTGCTCAGCAAGAAGTAGACAATTTAAAAAATATTTCTATTGATTTAGAGCAAAATTTTAGTGAAATGGGCAGTATTTTTACAAATTTAAAGCAGGATATTGAAAAAATAAGGCAATACATGGAAAAAATAGAAAACATAGCAGACCAAACAAATATTTTAGCAATTAATGCTTCGATTGAGGCAGCAAGAGCAGGAGAACAAGGTAAGGGTTTTGCTGTTGTTGCCGCAGAAGTGCGAAAATTAGCAGATGGTATTAAAGGCCTTGCCATAGAAGTAGACAACAGTGTAAAAGCAGTAGAAAACAATACTCAACAATTAAATGACAATATTCAGACTTCTCAAAAAACATTAAATGAAGGTACAACAAAAGTACAAAACACTTATGAAACATTTGACAAAATTACAGAGGCAGCAGAAGGTGCTAGTGCTGTACAGCAAGAAATTTCAGAAGTAATTGATACATCACAAGTAAATTTAAGAATTGTATGCAGTTTTTTTGATAAAATGAATGAAAAATACCAAGATGTAGAAAAACATATTGAAACAGCCAGCAAGTTAGGCACTACAAAAAGTGCAGTTTTTGAAGATGTAGACCATATGCTCTCTCAAATTCCGCCGATTGTTGAAGAATAAAGTGACACTTTACACTTTCTTGAAAGAAAGCTTAGCAAAGAACTTTATGCAAAACTTCGTTTTGCTGCTGTATGTTGGACTTGAGTGGTCATTTTAGTTGAA
>CAJUKL010000073.1 GCA_910587195.1 uncultured Clostridia bacterium
TGTTCAATGTCACCACACAGCAGCAAAACGAAGTTTTGCACTAAAGTTCTTTGCTTACTTTCTTTCAAGAAAGTAAGTTTGACTTTTTTTTTCTTTTGTAATACAATGTAGCAGATAAAAAGAAACGTGGTGATAGAATGATTGAAATTGCAACACTGGAACAAAAAGAAGCATTTGCAGATTTGTGGCGTAGATGCTTTGGTGATAGTGACGTATTTACTAATTGGTTATTTGAAAAACGCTTTTTGCCTGATTTTTCAACCTATATCAAAAAAGATGATAAAATTGTTTGCTGTATGCAAGCATATCCTTTGCATATATGGGTACGCGGAAAAACAGTAAAAGGCGTCATGTTATGTGGCGTTTGTACAGATAAAGCCTATAGACGGCAAGGACTTATGACGGAATTGTTTTCCGAAACTATGAAAATGTTAAGAAAAAAAGGATTTATATTAGCTGTGCACACTCCAGCTGTCTTGCATAATTATGATTCTTTTGGACATATTGCAGTCAATCGCTGCCAATTTGTTACTTGCGATAAGATTCCAGCAGTAAAAAAAGACGAATCTATCCAAGAAATGACACAAAATTTTTTTATGTTATATCCTTGTTATGATAGATTTAGTCAAAATTATAGTGGCTGTATTAGCAGGACAATGGCAGATTTTTTATTAAAGTTAGAAGATTATCAAGCAGATGGTGCCAAAATAATTGTTTATAAAGAAAAGGAAACCATAAAAGGTTATTCTGTTTTTTATATTACAGAGGATACCATACAAGCTGTAGAAACAGTAGCAGAAAGAAATAATATTTATCAAAAATTAGTAAAAGGTCTTTGTTGTTATGGGGAAGGAAAAGGTTTATCTATCAAATTACCAGAAGATGTTTGTATCAATTTGTTCCAAGAAAAAAAAGTGGAAAAAGGTGTTGCAGGAGTTTTAAATATTCAACAACTTTTGTCTATTGTAGGACAAAAAAAAGGCTATGCCCTTGCTATACAAGATAAAGTGATTCCAGAAAATAATGGTGTTTTTGATTTAGATGGTACACCCACCACAAAAACACCTGATATTACTTTAAGTGCAGGAGAAGCAACGCAGTTATTATTGGGCTATCATTCTATATCAGAATTGTGCCCTCAGTCAAAAGAAAAAATACAAGAACTGGAAGCTAATTACCCAAAGCAAAAATGTTATATTATAGATGAGTATTAAATATCAGGAGGAAAATTATGGAATTAACAATAAAACCTAGTAGCAAAACAAGATTAAAGTTTAAACCAATCGGTTTATCTGCAAAAGACCTCATTGAAAGCTATACCAAACCTTGGAATCTTGGTTGTTCTGATTTATCTTTTGCAAACCTATTTATCTGGGGTGCAAATGGAAAAATGGAATATGCAGAACTAGACAATGTATTATATATTAAATTAGATTTTGAAAATGTGCCAGTCCATTTTTGGGCACCAATTCCAAAATTTAATGTGAATGTAAATTATAGAGATGCGGTTTATACTGCCATTGACTACATGAAAGAAATAGGTGTAGAACCTACCCTGCGCTCTGTATGGGAACCTTTTAAAAAAAAAATTGAAAAATGTTGTCCTGAACTTGTGATACAGCCAACAGATATTGCATGGGATTATGTTTATGATAGAGAAAGTCTTGCAACTTTAAAAGGAAAAAAATTACACGGAAAAAGAAATCATATCAATAAATTTATGGCAAAATATACGGATTATGAATATGTTGTATTAGATGACAGCATGATAAAAGAATGTATTGCCCTATATGAAGATTGGAGCGACCAAAAAGATGACAATTTATTAGATGAAAAAACATCTGTTATGTTGGCATTATATCACAGAAAAGCATTAGGTTTAACAGGCGGCTGTCTTTTGGTAAAAAATGAACTGGTTGCTTTTACCTTAGGAGAAAGATTATCCAAAGAGATGCAGTTGATACACATTGAAAAAGCAAAAACAGAAATAGAGGGAGCATATCCTATGATAAATCAGCAATACATCTTGCATGAATGTCAAGATGTCAAATATGTAAATCGTGAGGAAGATATGGGAGTAGAGGGAATGAGAAAAGCAAAACGTTCTTATCAGCCCATTAAAATGATAGAAAAATATCTTGTAAGTTTAAGAGATTTATCCAATGAAAAAGGTCTATGGAACATGACTCTTTCTTAAAAGAAAGCATAAAACTTTGTGTAAAACTTCGTTTTGCTGCTGTGTACGGAAGTGGAATAGCTGTTGTAGAAGAACAACAACGAACCATCAACGACTAAAATTTAGAATCTGTTCCATTGCAAAAGGAAAAGTTTAGGGTCAAGCCCTGGAATGAAATGGAGAACAGAACTCTCAAGGTTTTTACGCTTGCAAGCGTGTTTTTGAAGATATCTGGAGGAACTTTTCACAAGTGAAAAAAGTTCCTCCAGAAACTTCTGACTTTTGTCAAGTTTATAATAAACCACTTTTTTGACAAGCTGACGCTTTCTTAAAAGAAAGCTTAGCAAAGAATTTTGTGCAAAACTTCGTTTTGCTGCCGTGTACGGAAGCAGAATGGTTGTTGTAGAAGAACGACAACAGAGCACCAACGACTAAAATTTAGAATCTGTTCTGTGTGCAAAAGGTAAAGTTTTTTGTCCAACTTTTTTTCAAAAAAGTTGGACAAAAAAAGCATAAAACTTTGTACAAAACTTCATTTTGCTGCCATGTACAGAAGTGGAATAGTTATTGTAGTGGAACAAAAACAGAGCACCAACAGTTAAAATTTTGATTCTGTTCATAAAATAAAAGATAGGGACATACAAAAAGGGGGGAAGTACATGACAAATTTTATTATAAAACATTTTATAAAACCTAGTAATCATGGCGAAGATAGAAAACGATATGGTATTGTAAGTGGATACGTAGGTATATTTTGCAATATCCTTCTATTTGTTTCCAAACTATTTGCAGGAATTCTTACTTCTTCTGTATCTATTATGGCAGATGCCTTAAACAATTTATCTGATGCAGGCTCCTCTATTGCCACTTTACTAGGTTTTAAACTGGCAGATAGACCTCCCGATAAAGAGCACCCCTTTGGACATGGCAGATATGAATATGTATCAGGCTTTGTAGTTTCTCTCATTATTATATTGATGGGAATAGAGCTTTTAAAAGCATCTTTTGAAAAAATTATTTTTCCAGAGCAAATGACATTTCATGTTTTATCTTTTGCCATTATGTTATGTTCCATTTTGTTAAAATTATGGATGTGTGTTTTTAATAAAAAAATTGGGAAATTGATTGATTCGCAAACATTGCAAGCTACTGCAATGGATAGTTTAAGTGATGTCATAGCAACTTCTGCTGTTATTTTAGGAATGCTTGTCACACATTTTTTCCATGTAAATATTGATGGCTATATAGGGATTTTGGTGTCCTTGTTTATATTGTATACTGGCATTACAACAGCCAAGGAAACATTAAACCCCTTGCTGGGTTGTGCACCTCCTTCTGATTTTGTCCAAGAGATAAAAAAAGAGATTCTTTCTTATGATGGAATTTTAGGAGTTCATGATTTAATTGTGCATAACTATGGGGCAGAAAAAAAACTTGTTTCTCTCCATGCAGAAGTATCTGCCTATGGAGATATTTTAAAAATACATGATGTGATAGATACCATAGAAAGGGATATGAAACAAAAATTTTTATGTGATATGGTCATACATATGGACCCTATTGATATAGAAGATAAACAAACAAAACAATTATACCACCAAACAAAATATATTGTAAAAACTACAAATCCTTCTTTTAAAATACATGATTTTAGAGTGATAAAAAGTGTGGGAGAAGTGAAACTATTTTTTGATATAGCAGTTCCTTTTTCTTATCAAAAAACAGAGCAAGAAATAATAGAACAAATAAAAAACAAAATAGAACAATTAGGCGAAAACTATATTGTAACCATTACCATAGACCATATCTCTATGTAAAGGTAAAGGAAAAAGAACCTGAGGGGCAGGTTCTTTTTCCTTTAGGGAAGTGTCATGTAATTTTGCTATGTTTATTGGGTATGTATATATTATAAAAAGAAAATATGAATTGCGTATGTAATATTTGTAAACAAAGTATGAATATTTTTTTATGCTTTCGTTAAAATAGAATAAAGGCTTAATTTTACAGGATTTTAGAGAGCCATTTTTTTATAAGCATACATCATTTTATATTGTTTTTATAAAAAAGTGGGACAAAAAAAGGACAAAAAAAATAAAGTTGTAGGGCGGCTTTGAACAAAAATAAGAGAGGGCTTTTGTGCCCTCTTTTTTATTTATCATAAACCCCCATTCTATCGTGTATCACAAACAGCCTCAACATTGTCCCTGTAAGCATAAGCTTCCCTTTTTCGTCCCCTTTTAATGCACCTCTATCAATCAACTTTTGTACCGTAGGCTTAGCCCAATCTGGCATATTTTCGTCTATGTAGTTGTAAACCATTTCTTTGCCTTCTTTCTTTTCCGTTTCAGATAACCTCTTTTTAAAATCCAGCCATTGTACTTGATTTCTGACAAAAGGCTCTGGACACATCTTTCCCGTAACATCATAGTGACGTAGTACATTTTCCAGTGGAATGTTATATTTTTCCATAATCATTTTTACTACTGCAATCGCTGTATTTTGTGTTTCTTGATTGATGTAGTATTGCCCGTTTTGGTCTTTTTCACTACACATTTCTACACCGATACTATTGTTGTTTCTGCATTTTTCATGTCTGTAGCTTTTTGCCCCGCAATGCCATGCAGTATTTTCATCATGAACACTTTGTACTATTGTATTTTCATCTACAAAGTAATGTGCGGAAGCATTTCGATTGGGATGCGCAAAATAATTTCCGTTTCCTTCTGCTCTATCCCCATTATTCGCGGTGTAATGCACTACAATATATTCTATTGGCTCTTTTCTGCCTTTTGTGTAGTTGCTTGTGTGTGCTAACATTTCTTTTATGTTCAAGCTATCACCTCTTTTTACTATTTCTATACTGTGAATATTTTTTTGCAAATCCGATAGGAAGCTTTCTTATAACACCCTTATAAAACAAATCTCTATAAAATGAATGTTCCATATTATCTAAATCTGAAAAATCATAATCAGCCTCTCCGTTGCTCCACATACAATGGAACATTTGAAAATTTCCATTTTCAGTAATTCTCGGTTTACAAAAATATATTTTGATGTCTTTATTATTTAATTTTGCTTTTATTGCTTCAAATAAGCAATTTGACCAGTACGGTTTAGATACGACCTCATACCTTTGCATACTTTATCACCTCAATCTTTTTTAGGCTTCTGATAAAGCAACGCCTGTTTACTATCTGTAATTCCGCTGGTCGTAGGGTCATTGATGTAGCCCACAACGGCAACAACAACGCACCCTAATGCAAACGGATTTCCTAGTAGATGTTTTACTTGCGTTATCAAAATTGCCCAGCTGGTAAACATTTCCGGCTTTGCGCCAACGGCTGCCAATAGAATCGCTATCAATCCGAACCAGAAATACGGGTTTTTAACTCTGACTTTCCAGTTAATTCTCATATTTTTCCTTCCTTTCCTCTAAAATGCTGATTCTGTTTTCATGTTCTGCAATTTGTTCATCTTGCTTATCATTGTGTGCCCAGATTTTTACATGACTGTCATGATTATGATTCTCGAACTTTTCCATGCGTTCCTCAAGATTCTGACAAGTATCGTTTAGTTGTGTAATCGTATTTGTCAGCTTCATAATCGGTTTTGTGACAGTCGCTAAAAGCCCCACCAACGCAATAATCACTGTTACAATTTCCCACTCCATTTTTTTCACCTTCCTTTTTTCTATCTTACTCTTGATAGAATCTCAAAAAATCTCAATAAAAAAAGAACCTCTAAAAAGTTCCTTAAAGTATCATGATTTTTATATGTGTTTTATCCAGCCTTGTCATAACTCTGAATTTTGTTTGTTTTTCAGAACTTGTAGCAATCCCACCATTACCAACCGTACACCAGCCATTGCCTTTACAAGTGCCATCATCAATTACAACTAATTTTCCCATCATGCCGACAGCGTCCCATTCTGGACGCTCAGAACGTGGAATATATTCTTGTGTAGGGTCATAATTTGGGTTGAGTTTTTGACGGATTTCGGTATGTGCTTCTTGAATCACCTTTGTTATCATTTGTTCCGGATTTTCTGGGTCAGGGATTTCAATAGTTTCTTCTGGAACCTCTACTTCTTCAAAAATAATTCTACCAAAAATATCTTTTTCCCATCTACCGTTCCAATCATCATCATAAACATCACCCAATACAGACGGACAAGCGGATACAACTCCTAAAATATAATCATCTTTCGGTTGTGCTACTCTGATTTTTTCTCCGTCTAGTGTGACAAATAAACCAACTCTATCCTCTTTTTTGCTATTATCATCAAGCCACTGAAATAACTCCGCATAGTCAGCACCAGTAGAACTGTAAGAACTATTGGAGTGAACACCATCAAATGAACCTACACGCAAACAATTAGAACGACCACCATTGTCACCATTTCCAATGATAAATATATCAAGTACACTAGTACTTTCTTTATTTAATTTTCCGATTGCTGTTTGATAATTTCCACTTGCTATTGTATGGTATCCACCAGCATGAGAGCCTGCGCCATTTGCTATTGAATTACTTCCTTCTGAATGAGACCAATAACCATTTGCTGTTGTATTATATCCTTCTGCATGGGAATTCGTTTCATTTGCTGTTGTTCCACCTCCCTCTGCGTGGGAAGCCATTCCACTTGCTATTGTTCTGTCTCCTTCTGCATGGGAATAATGTCCACTTGCTGTTGTTCTATCTCCTTCTGCAACAGAACCATCTATTGTAACATCTCCATCAATAGCTACATCCCCATTAATAGACATACCTTCATACTTTATTGTTACTTTTCCGTTAATTTCTCCACCGTTTTTAGAAAAACCACCTAAATTACTCAAGGCTGTGCTTGCAGATGTTGCACCTGTACCACCGTTTGCTATGGGTAAGGTACCAGTGACACCAGGCGTAATATTTGCCGTACCGTCAAAGCTTGCACTACTTGTATTCCCTAAATTTGTTTTAATTGTTCTTGCCGTTTGCAGTTTCACCGCTGATGTTGCGGCACCGCCTGCACTGGAAGAACCTGCATAATTGTGAGTATGAGAACTTGCAGCTGCACCAATGTTGGCTGGTGTAATTCCTAAATTTGTTCTAGCGTTAGCTGCTGATGTTGCCCCTGTACCGCCGTTTGCAATCGGTAAAGTACCAATAACACCAGGCATAATATTTGCTGTACCATCAAAGCTTGCTGTATTTGTACTCCCTAAATTTGTTCGAATAGTTCTAGCAGTTGCTAATTTTGTAGCGGTCGCTGCATTTCCTGTTGTATTACCTGTTCCCCCTCTAGCAACGGGCAAAGTTCCGCTTGTAATATCCGCTGCAGAATGTTTATGTGTTTTTTCTGCTTTTTGTGCCAAATCCTTTTTTGTAACATCTCCTGCTGGT
>CAJUKL010000074.1 GCA_910587195.1 uncultured Clostridia bacterium
TATGCTTTATAACCACATTTTCTAATATCCACCTGTATCACTTCATTTTCTGCCGTTGCTGCTGTAATAGCATAGCCGACTACAAACTTGCCTGCTGTTGCTGGTATCACTCTGCCTTGTGCATCCACCATAACTTCCTGTCCTTTTCTGATTTCCACTCCAGACTTACAAAGTCCAATATCTTTTATTTGCAGGGTCACATCCTCTCCAGAAAAAACTTTTTCTGGTGTTTCCGGCAATAAAATACCTGCTACAAGTTCCCCTTCGGTATCACACAATACCACATTTCCATTTTCATCATACTTTACTGCACAAAATGCAGCATTTTTCAGTTCTGCACCAGCAGTTTCAGCAATTACAGAACTTGTGTTAATACTTGCTCCAAAATAATTCATCTTTTTCCCTCCTTCTTTAATATTCCAATGCCTTTTTTAATTCTGCACTTTCTTCACAAACCTGTACAAAAGCCTGTTGATAGGTTAAATTGCTGTCTGATTTCATTAATTCCTGGATTCTTTGCTCTGCCTGTTGTTTTTTGCTGCCTGCTCCGGCTCTGTTGCTGCCATATTCTTTAAAAATACCGCTTGCCTGCGTCATTTCTACCATTTCATCCAGCATAGCGATATAGTCATTGTAGGATTGTTCCTCTGATTTTTTTAATCCATACAATTTTACTGCCAATTCTTCTGCATTTTTTCCAATCACTTCATACTGTTTTGCAATATTTTCAAACTCTTTTAGCTCCATTGCTTTTTTTAATTGTTCCAATTCCTGTTTTGCTGTTTCTGCTTCTTTAAGCGCCTTTTTAACTTCTGGATGCAATTCTGGTTGTGGTTTTAGCTCTGGTTGTGGTTCTGGCTCATATTTCTTTTTTAATGCTTTATAAACTGCCTTATCTTCTTCTGTCATTTTGGCAATATCCATTGCTTCTTCCTCCTGTTCTGTTTCGGTTTCACGTTCCTGTTCTTCTTTTGCAAAGTCGTAAACAGTGCTATAAAATTCATGAATACTTTTTTGCAGCAATTCCTGTTTTTGTTCTGCTGTTTTGTTTTCATCCTGCAACACACTTAATAAGGAATCTTCCATTGCTTTTTTGATTTTTTGTTCCTGTGTTTTTTCCTCCTCTAATGCCTTGTAAATATCTTCCATTGTAATATTAAATTCCTTACAGACATTTTGAATGATACTTGTTTTAAAATCCACGTTTTTTCCCTCCATACTTTTTTTTAAGCAAATATACGCTCTTTGATTGGCGCCCTGCTTGCATAAATCCACACTGTTTACAGATACATTTTTTAATCTTTTTGCCATGCTTCACACTCCTTTCAGGCATAAAAAAAGCACCTGCTGTCAAACAAGTGCTTTACAAAACATATTTTTTTGTGTTATAATTCATTTAACAAAGGAGGTAACCGCCACCTTTTCCCGAAGGTGGAAGGTGGTTAGCCTCGGTTAGGTGTTAAAACTACCCAAAGCGTGTGAGGCTATAATGGGTAGTTTTTTATTACTTTCTTTTATTCATCAAAATGACAACGATAAGAGAAAGCAACGCAATCAGAGTGTTGCACATATTCAACACCAGTCCAACTGATGTAAGCATTAAAAATAATACTTCATATGTACTCATAGCATCGCCTCCTTCCTTTGTATCAGGAGGCTAACTACCCTATTCGGTTACCTTGCATTGATTTTATCACATCAAATTCCACATTTCAACAAAAAATCAAGTAGAATAACATTCTGCAAAAGTTTTTGCCACTGTTTCCCTTTGACCAGTACCTTCAATAGAAAACATATTATATTCCCCTTTTTTAATTTTCTCCCATGTGTTGTCATCGGTTATCTGGAAGCCAACCCACCAGCCACAGGGCAAGCTGTCCTCTGGCAAGCCCAATGCCTGCAATTTTTCTTTGGTAAATACAATGCTTTCTATCATTTTGCCCTTTTTGCGCAAAGCGGGATTGTGTCGCTCTCCGGCATCCCGAAACTTTAGCACATAATCATAAGCGGTTTTTTCTAACTCTTCACTTGTGATACTGTCGCCTTGATAGTCCTCTAAAAGATTGCCTTGCTCATCTTCAGCAACATTTGCCCAGCCGAATACCTGCTTTTTATCATCAACAGATTTTTTTACTTCAAAGTTCACTTGACCACCTCTTTCCATTTAAAATTAAGCAACAAAAAAACGCCCAAAGGCGTTAAAGTAGAACATTCATTTTTTATGATTGATGTGCTAAGTCAATTAATTTTATTACCCCACCTGATTTTGATTCATCTCCTGTTTCAATCGCTTCTTTAATTTTCTGTTTATAATCATCAATACCTGCATAACAATCATAATTAAAAGGTGGAAATCCCTCTGTAGGAAATACCTCTTTCCATTTCTTGCGTAATTGTTTCATTTCTTCATTTTTAAAAAGATAATTCATCAATTCACCACTCATGTTATCAACTCCCTATAGGCTTTATATATTTCTTTTAAAAGTCTTTTAAACTCTGGTTTTCCCTTACTATTTAATGTATTAATACTTGACATATTAGCGAACATCTCAAAGAATATGCGATTTTTATCTTTTAACCAATAGTTCTTTCTATGTCCTACATACAAAAAATTATTTAAAGCAGGGTCGCCTTCCGTTAATGCACTAATAATATCTGATAATGCCATATCATTTTCATATTTTCCACCCGGAATAAACCATGTTTTAATTTCATTAACATAATTATATACTATTTTCTTTGTATTTTCAACAGCTGTTATAAATTTTTCATCTTCCCAGCTTCTATAATCACGTATATCCATTCTATGCGATAATTCATGAGCCAAAACATAATTCATATCATATAAATCGTAATTTGAAACTTTAGGATTATATTGAATGACATCAAGTTTTGGTATGTATGCAAATGCTGAATTTAATCTTTCATTTAGTTGGTATTCTGTAGTTTGATTATAAAAGTTCATGTTTATGTTAAATGATGTATCTTCACTTTCTTGCAGTATTTGTGTAAATTCATTATGTGCAGCCTTTATTTTAGGGTCGTTGATTTCTGGTGCTTCTAATGTTTCTGTAACCTCTTCATACTCCACTGCACATCGACAACTTGTATGAAAGGGTGGAAAAAGCACTTTTCCCCATTGTGTTTCAAAGGATTCCTCCTGGTTTACTTCCTGTCCTTCCACCTCCCGGCAACCTTTACAGGTTCTGCCATCTCCAGCAGAAACAGCGTATTTTTTCACCTTTCCCATCAAACCCTCTTTTTGTGCCTGCTTGATACCATAAAATTCCCCAGCGTTGTAGGCTCCTGCCAATTCTGTTCTGGCAATCGTCATAGCCCTGTATTCTTTTTGTTTTCTGGCATAGTGTTTTGCTTTTTCAAGTGCCTTTTGCTCTGCTGTCTGTTCTTTTATTTTGGGATGATTTTCTAAAAGATTTTGCTTGATACTATTATAGTAATTTACATTTGCTGTCACTTGTCCTTTATGCAAGCCTATGAGTGGCTTTAACAAATCTGCTGTACCTTCTGTCGTGATGCCCAGCTTTTCCGCCCTATCAATCACTATCTTGATGGCATCTTTTTGTGTTTTTGTAAGCTGTACAATCTGCTCCGCACAACTTTTTTCTATCCATTTTTTGGTTTCGTGATATTTGATGTCAAATAAAAAAAGAGGTTTTTTCACCTCTTTCGCGCCTGTTTCCATTGCTGTTTGTTTTTTATCCAGCATTTTCCCTAATACAAAAGTTGTATAAGATGTTAAAAATTGTTTTTCTAATTCCTTTGACAAACCACCTTTTTTTACCATTTGTATGTACTGTTGTGCTGTGATTTCCCTTTGCTGATTATCCCACATTTCTATCAGAAATTGTTCCAGTTCTGGCTGTTCCTCCTCCAGCATTTCCCTTAATTCTCTGATTGCTTGAGGATAGTTATGCTGTTCCTTTTTGACTTCCCCATAAAAATATATCATTCGTTATCCGGGTAAGCAGTTCCTTCCAATGCTTCCGGCAACCCTCCCATTTCTCTGATTTTTCTTTCCAAGTTTTGGTCTAATGTCAATACTCCAACATTTGCCATTTTTACAATATAGTCTGCAAATTGGGTTAAATCCTGTTTTTCAATATCGCCATGCACTAATTTTGGTATTCCACTGATATTTTTAAAATGGCTCTGATTGACTTTTATCAACTTTGGAATGGCCTGGGTATTGATTGTTTCACATATAATGTCTAAATAGGTGCCGATTGCCACTGCAAAAAGTCTTGTTTTGTCGCTCGAAAGGGCAAAACTGCCTGTCTGCTGGTGTCCCAAAAGCACAAAATCCGCCATACAGGTCATTGCCATTCTGTTGTCAATTCTTTCTATAATATTTCCGATTTCAAACTGTCGTTTACTGCCACCGTTTACCAAACTAAGCGTCCAGCCATAGGGTAATACAATTCCCTCTTTTTCATCCCTTCTGATGTTTTTGACCAGTTTTTCTGCATAAGCTAATGCTTTTATACTTTCCGGGTCATCATTCCATATATTTACGCCTTCAGGTGGCTGCAACAGTGGCAATCCTGCCAAATCTCTTTCTACGCCAATGCCTTCAATTTGCCGGAAACGCTTTTTATAATAATAATCTGTATAACAGTTTCTCAGAATAGAACGTCCTTCTGGATTTTGTTTTCTGCTTTTTGTTACAAAATGCAATGCTTTTTCAATGGGAATGCTTCGGACAATATAGTCTGGTGGTGCAATCTGTGACATTCCCAGCAATTTGTCATTTTCTCCATACTCCCAGCGGTACAACGTGTCTTGCGAACGCAATGCGAATTTCTGCCAGCCTATCAACCCATCAGAAAATTTACTATTGTTTTCCAATCGTCTTTTATAACAGATTTCGTGATAACTCCAGCCATAAATTAAAAAAGACATGATTTCAGAAATGGTATCCTGCCATGACTGTTCCATGTCGTTCATACAACTTTTGATAAATTCTGCTGTGTTTTTGTCTGCCTTTGTATTGCCTGCCGGCTCTATATCCCAAACAACCTGTCGCATTAACATTTCGATGGCAAAAAGCATAGCACCAATAATATCATCATTTTCGGACATTTCTTTGTATGCCTCAATGCCTTTTTGTCCTTGTAATTCTGTCAAAAATTCTTCAAAAAATACACCACCATAGCGCTTTTGTCCGATACGCCCATATTCTCCAAATATATCCAATTTTTCACCTCCGTATAAAATATAAAAAATATTTGACAATGATACTATAATTATAATATAATGATATATATGATAACATTTGAATGGGACGAAAATAAAAACATCATATAACATTTGAAGAAGCAAAAACTGTGTTTTATGATGAAGAAGCATTAGTGATTGATGACCCAGAACATTCACAGGAGGAAGAAAGATTTATTATAGTAGGCATGAGTAAAAGTGCTAATCTGCTGGTTGTATGTCATTGCTACAGAGCTTCTGAAACAGTAATACGAACTATATCCGCTCGAAAAGCTACCAAAACAGAAACAAAACAATACTATCAATTATGAGGTGAATTTAATGAAAGAAGAATATGATTTTTCTAATGCTAAAAAAAATCCTTATGCTAAAAAATTAAAGAAACAAATCACAATCAATATTGATACTGAAACAATCGAATATTTTAAAAAACAATCTGATATATCTGGTATTCCTTATCAAACACTTATCAATTTATATCTTACAGATTGTGCAGTAAACAACAAGCAGTTACAAATTTCCTGGCAATAAATAAATTTCGTGGGGTAGTTATATCCAGCCATTTTCTTTATCCCTTTCTGCAAAGTAAACAGGTGGTATAATTGCAGTATTTCCCTTTGTCAGTTCTGCAAAGCCATTACTGCTTGCGTCTACCATATCCTTGTATTTGCTTTCTGGAAAGCTTTCTAATTGTGATAAATAACTTTCTGTCCAGTCGGAAAGTAATACACACACATTACCTTTTTCTGTGCCCTGTAATCCTATCCATTGTGCAGAAAAAGGCTCTGCTCTGGTTTCCTTGCTGCCCGATTCCCTTACGATTGTGACAGGAAATCCAGCAAGCAGTTTACTATATTGTTCTGCCTGGTCTTTTCCGGCTTGTCCCGGGTCTTGCGATAATCGTATTTTGACGTTTTTATATTTTGCTTTGTCTGTTTTTGCTGTATTTAATACCGTTTGCCGTACTTCACTCGCGTTCATTCTTCTGTTAATGACATCTGCTATGACATAGCCGTTTTTTCTTTTTCCTATCAAAACACCTGCCGTATACGCTGCACCATTATCAGTATTTTTTCTGTCCTCTGTCGCTGCAAAATCCCATGTTCTGACCCATTGCCTGACATCATTTGGGATTTCTTCTATCAAATTAACTTTGTTTCTTGGAAAATATAGCCCTGCTGCCGGCTTGATTTTCCAGTTGCCATATAATAATCGTTCTCTTTCCACAATGGAAAGTGCCTTTAAATTTGCCAAATAACCGGGGTCTTTTTCCAAAAGGATTTGATTGTCCTGTAAAGTGCTTGCAATAAACGTAACTGATTTGGGTTCTGCTTGTTCTTCCGGCGTTTTTAACTCAAATGTTTGCCATAATTCTTCTTTGCTGTCTGCCCAATGCAACACATCATTTCTTCTAACAAACCAACGGATTTTACCGCTTCTTTCTGCAATCGGATACCCTGTTTTTTCATCCCACCACCAGGAGATAAATTCAGCAACCCAACTTTCACTATCTGGATTACAGGTTGCTCTGACATAAGGCTTGACACCACAAGTGGAGCGGTTTCTGGAAAGCATATAAAAAAATTGTTTTTTGGTAAAATGTGTCAACTCATCAAAAAGCAGCAAAGTAATTTGCGAACCTTGCCATTTCAGAACATCTTTTTCTAATTCGATATGACTAAAAGTGACCTTCATACCGCTGGGAAATCTCCAAACCGAAACCGGACTTTTTACCGCTTTTCCACCACAAAAAGGATAAATATTACAGGCGGTATCCCATAAACCGCCTTCTGCAAAAATCTGATTGTTATTTTTACGAAAGATGACTGCTCCAAATTTAGGATTGTTAATATAGTGTAAAGGTTCCAATAAGAGCGCAAATGTTTTACCACCCCCTGCTGCACCACCATAAATACAGATGTCAGCATTACAGGATAAAAATTGTTCCTGTGGCCCTTTTTGTGGTCTGATTTCCATAACTTCACCCTCTGTCATTGCTTGGCAAATAAATATTAATATTACTTTCTGTTGGTGGTTGTTGGTTATTTTCCGAAAATTTGGATAACATTTCCAAACACTTCATTTTTTGTTTTTTTGCCTTTTCGATTTCGTTGTTGTACTTTAAAATTAACTCATGGACAGCAACTGTATTTGTTGCAACTTCTTCTTCTGTAACATCACTTGTGGCATCTCTTTCTAAGCCTTTTGTAGTCGTTTTTTTCTTGCTCACACCAGATAGTACTAATCCACCGTTTT
>CAJUKL010000075.1 GCA_910587195.1 uncultured Clostridia bacterium
AAATGCTTTCATCCCACCCCTAAAGGAGTGGGATGAAAGCATTTAGCTTGTAAAAATATAAAAAAGTAAAGCACTTGTTATAAAAAAGCATGGAAATCAATTTTTGTTCGCCGTAGGAGATTCAAAGTTTTTTGCCAAGCTTTTTTAAAAAAAGCTTGACCCTAAACTTTAATGCGAAACTAGCGTTTCGCTAAATGTTCTGTGCCATTGCAATGTCAAATATAATTGGAATTTCACCCCAATTCATTATGAACTTTTTCTTCATATGTTCATCGTCTTCTTATTTTTTTATAAAATATTTAGAATTTCTTTTGTTTTTGTTCATAATTTATACAAAATATAGAGATATAATAAAAATATACCAAAAATAACAATGCATCAAACTTTATAATTGAAAATAAAAACTATTTTTACAGGAGGAAAATTGTTTATGAATAAAAAAGCAGAAAAAAAGAATGTTACCAAAAAAAATTCCATGCAAAAAAGTGCAATAAAAAAGGATAAAAAATATGCAGAAGTAAATACAATGATGTTATTAACTTACTATTTAGCAAATGCATAAAGATGGGAGTGGTTAAACAAACACTTTAAAAATAGAGGGGAACTTTTTTCACTTGTGAAAAGTTCCCCTCTCGCTTTGCTCACTGTCTATGTTTTGCACAAAAGTTCAATGCTTTCTTTCAAAAAAGCGTGAAAAATTTTTATATGGTTACTCTAATTTTTTACAGGACAATTTATTTTTTCTATGGTTATCATCCCATTTTTTACAGAAACAAGGGAATAGGTTTCCTGCTCTAAAAAAAATTTCCAAAAACCATCATAGCCTGCCCCCGTTAAAACACATAACATGGCACTCATAACACCATTATGTGTTACTAAAAGTACATTTTCCTCCTCCGATGTTTCTGCTATGACCTTTTCTAATTCCTTCCGGATTCTTTCATAAAAGGTAAAGAATGCCTCTCCTTCTGGAATACAAAAATTTTTCCAATCTTTTCCCCACTGTTCAAATGCCTCTGGATATTCCTGCTTTAATATTTTATAATGTTTTCCCTCCCAAAGTCCAAAATTTAATTCCCGAAATGCTTGCCTTTTATCAAATACAATATTTTTTCCTTTGGTAATAATTTCTGCTGTTTCTATAGAACGTTTTAAATCACTCGTAATAACTTTATGACATTCTACATTTTTAAAAAATTCATATAAGGTTTGTGCTTGCTTTCTTCCTACTTCATTGATAGGACAATCTGTCCAACCATAATATAATTTTTCTTTATTCATATCTGTTTGCCCATGCCGCACTAAATATAATTTCATAATATCCCTCCTTGTAAAGTCATAATGATTAAAAATACCATTTCTGAAAGTTCATACCCAGCTCCTAAAGCATCTTCTGTCATACCACCATTTTTTTGCTGCCAATATTCTCGAAAAAGAAAGGCAGATAACAATATCGTTACAATAGGCAATATACTTTTTATTTGTAAAAATCCTGCTAAAAGCGCAATTCCAATAAAAATTGTTCCTATCATATATTTTGTGTATTTTGGTGTAACATAAAAAGTATTTGTTTGTTGTTTGTCAGAACTACTTTTAATTAAAATTGGAATTGCTATTTTTCCCGCCACGGGTGCTAATAAAACTGCTAAATATCCGCTATTTTCCAAAAGTACAATTTTTAATACAATTGTAAAAATCAATGCTAATGCGCCATTTGTCCCTATTTTTTTATTTTTAATTTTTTCTAGCATTTTTTCTTTTTTGTTCGTTGTAACAAAACCATCACAAATACTTGCCAAACCGTTTAAATGCAATCCACCTGTAACAATCGTTTCAGACAAAACTGCACAGATAGCACCTATCCATGACAACTTTAAAAAAAAGATTGCAATACCATAACATAAATAGTCAATTAGCCCTATCAATAATCCTATCAGGGTATAATATAAAATTCCTTTGGAAAGTTCTAGTTTTTTTTGATAACAACTTGGTACTGGTAAAATGGTCAAACAAGCGAGCGTACTCAAAAATAACCGCACTCCACTTCTTCCTTTCCTGTTTTTTATATTATTATATAATAAAAATTCACTAAAAGAAATAAACATCAAAAAAATAAGTCCTGCATTATTCAGAACTTATTTTTTTTAAAAGGAAATTACAACACATATTCAAACATAAAAAGAATATGCAAGGCACTTCCCCCCATCACAAACAAATGAAAAATTTCGTGAAATCCAAAATATTTTAACTTTAGCTTTGACCATTTCATAGCATAGATAATTGCTCCAATTGTGTACACAATGCCACCAGTAGCAAGCAATACAATGCCACTAATGGGAATGGCTTGCTCCAATGGTACAAAAGCAATGAGCACAAGCCAACCCATTACAACATAAAGCAATGTTGAAAACCACCTCGGTGCATTGAGCCAAAAAATTTTTAATAAAATACCTGTAATGGCAAATGTCCATACGCAGATTAAAAGTGTCCAACCCCATTTCCCTCTAAGGGGAATTAAACAAACAGGGGTATAGGTTCCTGCAATTAAAACAAAAATCATCATATGGTCAACACGTCGCAACAAAGCAGTTCCTTTTTCAGAAATATTTAAAGTATGATACATAGTACTTGCACCATATAAAAGCAACAAAGAAATACCAAATATTAAAAAAGCAATGACAGAAACAAAGGACGCTTCTTCCTTTGCCTTTTTTAAAAATATAATCAGAATAGGAATAGACAATAAAAATCCTAAAAAATGAGTCAATGCATTGACAGGTTCTTTAATCCGAAATTTTTTATTTTTTTGCTCTTTCATTTAAAACATCTCCTAACCGTATCATCTAGTTTTTAAAACTACATTTAATTATATAGATATTATAATCCATTTTTAGTATTTTTACAACAAAAATTTATAATTTATCCTTGCGACATAGTTTATAATACTATATAATATAGTTACTTTATCAATTTTTTAAATGGGTGAATCAATATGAAAGAACAAATTTCAAAAATATTAAACAGCCACACTATTGTACCAATCGAATCTATTCCAAACATAGATTTATATATGGATCAAGTGACCACTTTTATAGAAACGTCCTTGTCAGGCTGTAAACGTAGTAAAAATGATAAAATTCTCACAAAAACAATGATTAATAACTATGCAAAAGCAAAAATTTTTCCGCCGCCACAAAAAAAGAAATATACCAAAAATCATGTGATGCTTTTAATTATGATTTATCATTTAAAGTCTATTTTATCCATTACAGATATTAGTCGCCTTTTAAAACCAGTGACGGAAGAATTGACAAAAAATGAAAAATCTCCACTTTTAGAAATGATTTATTGTGATTTTGTAACTTTGCAACAACAAAATGAAAAAAATATCTCTATGTTAGAAAATCATAATATGGAGCATACAATATTACCAGAATGTCATACGTATGAAAATGAATTGATTCAAAATATTATTGTAGTGTTGCAATTAGTGATACAGGCAAACACAGAAAAAAGAATAGCAGAAAAAATATTAGATACACATTTTTCTGTCAAAAAGGCTTGATAAAATAAAATTCCGGTCTGCTCTTATTCTATGCAAACCGGAATTTTGTTATACTGCAAGAAATTGCAATACTGTTTGTATTCCAAAATAAAGTAACACCAAAATGCCTAATACAATTCGGTACCAACCAAAAGCCTTAAAATTATTTTTTTTAATATATCCCATTAAAAATTTAATGGAAAGAATCGAAACCACAAAAGCAACTACCATTCCCACCAAAAGAACAGCAATTTCATCGCTTTCAAAAGCAATGCCAAACTTTATTAACTTTAAAAAACTAGCTCCAAACATCACAGGGACTGCTAAAAAAAAGGTAAATTCTGCGGCAATTGTACGGGACATCCCAATTAACAAGCCACCGATAATAGTTGCACCAGAGCGGGAAGTTCCCGGAAATACTGCTGCAATCAACTGAAACAAACCAATTAAAAAAGCGGTTTGATATGTAATTTGGGAAATCTTTACAATTTGTGGCTTTTTTCCATAATTCATGTTTTCAATTACCAAAAATAAAATACCAAACAAAATTAACATAATAGATACGGTTTGATAATTATAAAACCATGCATTTAATTGGTCATCAAACAAAATTCCAATGACAGCCGCAGGAATACAAGCAAATATAATTTTAAACCACATCTGTAAAATAGATATTTTTATTTTAAAACCTTTTTTAAAAGAAAAAGGAAATAATTTTTTCCAATACAATAACACAACTGCTAAAATTGCGCCTAATTGTATCACAACAAAAAACATTTCCATAAATTTATCTGACATTTTTAGCGTTACAAATTCCTGCAAAAGAATCATATGTCCTGTACTGCTGATGGGCAACCATTCTGTAATGCCTTCTACAATACCGAATAAAAACGCTTTCCATATTTCTCCCCAACTCATATTTTCCTCCTTTATTTTTTTTATCATATAATAAACTATTTTATGCAATTATTTTGACTTTTTCCATTTTAAACGATTTTTTTATAATTGTCCATATAAAAATAACTTCTATGAATTGACTTTTTGATAAAAAAGCTATACTCTTATTAGAGTAATAAGATTTTGAAAGGAGTTTTGTCATGCTCAAAAAAATATTTCTTTCTATTATCATGCTTTCGCTTTGTATTTGTAGTGGTTGTCAAAAAATGCATACTCTTTTTGAAGAAAAAGACAGCAGTTCTCCGATTGCTAAAAATTCTATTAAAAATTCTGTCAAAAATGGGTATCCTGCATGGATTTATACCCCATCCACCAGAGCTATAAAAAATACTATGACAGAATATGCTGCTCCTTTAGAATTTACAGTAGATAATATTTTGATAACAGAACATCTACCCAAAGGAAAAAATTTAAAAGATGCTTTTCAAGAAGAATTAAATACCTTTATCGAAAACTTAAGCTCTGACTTTGGTGATGTTGTATTATCTAGTATTGATTTTGATGCTTTACAGCAGCAAACAGAAGTACCACCAGAATCTCTACAAAATCGTCTTTCTATTGATGGAACATTGTCCTTTATTGGCCCTTATGCCAGTATACAACTTACAGCAACACCTAGTATTATCAACACAGAAACAAACGAGCCTATAGAATTATATTCTATAGAAGAAAATATATACTATCTCTCAAAATTTTATAATGTCAAACAAAAAAAAGAAGCAGCAACAGAAGAATTATTTTTAGAAGATTATATTTCTGCACTTGAAAAATGTATCCAAAATAAAATATTATTGGAAACACAAGAACCTTTTGATACTTTAAAGCGTTCCTTTTCCAATTTATCCGAAAATGATTTTTCATTATATTATGACAGTGGAATTGATACAGATACATCACCTTGTTTTTTTATTACCCTAAAAGAACAAAATCCTTACTGCTTTAGTGAAAAAACAATTTCCTTACATTTAGCCGTTTTATTGCCATATCTTTCTTTTTCTCCCAATGAAATAGAAGAAATTATGGATATTCCAAATTTGCTAACAAAACAGCTGATTGATACAACGGACACTTTTTCCATTGCACAGGACAGTTCTATTACTATGGAACAATGTGAAGATACTTTATTTATTGCAGTCAGAAATTATAAAAATCAAGATATGACAGACCAAGTAAATGACCAGTTAAGCATTGCACAAAAAATATATGCAGATAGCACCCCTATTTTAAATTATAGCTCCAAAGCAGATAGTTTTTCCTGTAAAGTTGTTTCTTTTAAGGCATTAGGGCCATTTTTAAAAGTATTTATTCTAAGCAATGCTACTGTTAACAACCAATATTTATTTAATCAAAGAAATATATTGATACATATGCCAACAGGAGAACAATTAGCTGTTCGTGATTTATTATTGCCGGAAAGCATTGACACTTTAACAGAACAGCAATTAACCTATTTAGATTCTACAGATTTTTCTTTAGACAGCAGCGGAAAAATTGTTGTACCATTACAACCTCCTACAGAAGAAGGAACCATGAATCTTACTTATGAAAGTAAATTATTTGATTTTTCAAAATATGCAAATTTTTGATTAAAAGGAGTTTTTTATGAAAAAATCTACAAAAATAGGAATGTCTTTTTTATTTATTTTATTATTTACAAGTATGATTTCTACTACTGTTTATTTATATTACATGGGCGATAAAGAAGTAACAAAAGCAGAAAAAACAGAAAAAGCAGAAGAAACACAAGAAACGGAAATATCAGAAGAAACACAAGAAAATACAACAGAAACGCAAGACTGGAGCCGATTTTTTACCACTGATTTTTATGAAAGTTCCTTCCCTAAAATGGGTGTTTCCGCTGTAACAGCCCCCATTGGAGAAAATATTGTTTCTACTTTTCGTAGCAATATTCCAGAAGGAGAAAATGTATTATATTACGGCACAACAGAGGACAATATCAGAAAATTGCTTTCCAGAGAATATGATATTATATTCTCTCCTGCTCTTTCCGACGAATTATTAGAAATACAAAGAGAATATCCTACTGACTTGGATTTTGTTCCTATTTCTAACGAGGCACTTGTTTTTTTAGTCAGCCAAAAAAATACCATTCAAAACTTATATTTAGAGGATATTCAAAATATTTATTCTGGAAATGCCACAACTTGGGAAAATTTTACAAGAGAAGATGAACAAATTATTGCCTATCAAAAACCAGAAGCTTCTTTGATACAATATTTATTTTGTTCTCTTGTTTTACCAAAGGATATGCTTATGATACCACCCCAAGAAATTCGCCCAAATGCAGAAATGGAATTAGAAAGCGTTATCTCTCATTATGATGGCGGACAATATGCAATTGGATATGATGTCTATTACTATGCAAAAGATATGGTATTTGATTACAATGTAAAAATGCTTTCCATTGATGGAATTTATCCTACCAAAAAAAATATTGCAAAGGGAATTTATCCAGTTATGACAAATTACTATGCTATTGTAAGAGAAAACAGTTATGCAGGTTCTCCAGAACGAAAACTAATTGAATATCTTACTTCCCCAACAGGACAAGAACTCATGCAGGAAAGCGGATACATTCCGCTTGGATAAAAAAAAGACTCAAGTCATACTTGAGTCTCAGTCTGTCAAAGAACCCACTTTTTACTATTGAAAAGTGGGTTCTTTTTGAC
>CAJUKL010000076.1 GCA_910587195.1 uncultured Clostridia bacterium
TTTTTACTTCTGCTACAAAATATTGCTCTATGACTTTTTCTCTCACTGTGACACCTCTTTTAAAAGTCTGTTCACCGCTCAAACCCTTGATTTTACAATGTTTTTTAGCGGTGGTGAACAGAGTGAACACTTTTTCTATACACTTTATTCAATTATAGAAATTATTTTTTGAAGTCTGTTTTTCATAACTCTCTATAGAATTTGTGTTCACCCTGTTCACCATATAGCTGTAACCCTTGAAAATACAGGCTTTCAAGCGGTGAACAGTTTTGTTGTTTTTAAAATAATGGTATGTCTCCCTCAATTTCTATTTTTCTAAAACCTCTTTGAACTCCATATAATTTTCCAAATTTTATTCTTTTTGTTTCTCTTTCCCATTCACCTGTTTTTAGAATAACATCCTTTATTTCCTTGCTTCTGGCTGGTGTAAAGTCCTTTTTATCGCCTTGGAACAGCTCGCACCATATTTCAATAGGACAAACTTTTGTTCTTTCTACGGTACCTTCTTCTTGCTTGCCAAAATCTCCGCCATGAAAATAGGCACGTCTTGCGCTCAAATCGTAATCATTCCACTTTTCCGGCAATTTTTTATCTAAATAGTTCAAAATATCGCCTGTCAAAGGACTTTCTTCTAAATGCCGATTTTGCACTTGTTCCGCCATTTCTTTGACATCCCCTTCCAAATAAAGTGCTTCACCTTTTTTATAATACGTGACAGCTTCTGCCCACACTTGATTAACTTCATCTTCCGTAAGGTCTTTCCAAATGTCCTTGCTTGCCTTTTTGGTATCCACATCAATGGGCAAAAACCGCCGATTCCCGGTCATATCCTTTAAAAACTCGAATTTATTTGTGGTTCCAAAAAAAATACATTGCCGCTTGCGATTTTCCACATGCCGCCCATAAGCTGCACGGTAGGCATCTTCACTTTTCGACATAAAATGCTTAATTGCTTCGACTTCCATTTTTTTCATTGCCGCAAGCTCCGCAATCTCGATAATCCAAAAGCCTTGTAACTGTTCATATGCGTCTTTTCCTTGCATGGTAAAAAGCGTGTCGCTAAACCAATTTAGACCTAATTTTTTAATGATTTGACTTTTTCCACAGCCTTGTAAACCTACTAACACTAGCATTGTGTCATATTTGATACCAGGCACAAAAATCCTTGCGACGCCTGCAACAAAATGTTTTTTGGTAATTTCTCGAACATATGTACTGTTTTCTGCGCCCATATAGTCGATAAAAAGCGTTTCTAGTCTAGGCTTGCCGTCCCACACAATGCCGTTGAGATAGTCCTTTATTGGGTGGTAGCTGTTTTCATTCGCGACCAACATCCACGCATCTTCAATATTGTTCCTGCCTTTGATTTCGTAGGTTTTTTCCAAATAATGCCGTAAACCAGCGTCATCATTGTCCGTCCAATCCCTTTTTTGCTGGTCTTTACACCATAAAAACGCCCCATGCGCCTCTACTTTTGACGTAAACGCGTTATATTTTATTTTTCCTTTCACGTTTTCATCATGTTCCAATATCTTTTTTACATTATCTATGGTAGAAATGACGCGCCCTTTGTTGTCCACCGCGAGCTGTAACGCCCAATGGTCATCTTTTTCGCCCTTTTCCTCAATGCCTTCAAAATCCTCTGCGGCACCCTGTAGTCTCTCTTTGTGAAGTAAAAGCTTTACAGCGTCATCTTTTGCAGCAAATTCCATCATTGCCTTGTAAGAAGGTAGGGAAATGGTCGGCGTCCCCTCTTTTGCTTCTTCGTCAAGATGTGCAAACTTGTGAATCCGTACCAAATCAAAGGCGTTGCATAACAAGCCACTTGTTGGGTCTGTGGCATGGTTGGAGTACAAAAACAAGCCATCTTGATAGACAACCGCGCCAGCACTGGTACTGCCTAGCTTATAGGTATAGCGATTGGGTACCGCACATTCTTCGTACTTGTCCGGTAAAAATGTAGCAATAGCATTTTCTATATCGTATGTCCGACAAAAAGCACCTACGATTCCCTTTTTTTCGATTGGATTTTCCTGTTTTTTTACATTGCTACTTCTTTTTTTTACTGTCCGTGAAGATTGCCGCCACTGTGTCACATCTTTCCAATCTTCATATTTTGCAAGAATTTTTTCTACATTTAAAGGCTCTTTTTTGTGCTCTATAAACACATATTCCCCGTCTTGTGAGGTGCTTGGGTAGTACATTAAACGGTGCGCCTGGTATGTCGTATCGTCAAATTGGTCTATGCCGATATCGTACGCCACCTGTCGCGCGATTGCTTCGTATTCTTCTGGTGTGCAATTTCTTGACAAGGGCACAACTAAGCGCAATCGCGGTTTTTCCTTGGTGTGCTTGTGGGTCGAGTATATTAAATAGGTACTATCAAAAAAGAGTTCTAGCTGGTCGCAAAAATCTTTTTCTGCAAAATCCGCATCTAGGGTTAAAAGGCTTCTGTACTCTATCGTATTCGCCCTTCTTTGCCCGTTTTTGCAGCAACCGCCGACAAACCCGCCTACGTCCTTGATATCATCTTGTCTTGCCTTTGAAAAATTGTTGTATTCGGCTTGGGTTTCGCCGGTGCGTGTGGTATTTTTTAGCCTTTCGACCAGCTTTTCCCAGGTAATTCGTATATTTTTCCATCTTGTCTCCGTTCGCTTATTTGCAACGGAAATTATAAATTCTTCCATTTTTTTACCCCCTTTCTATTCCTTTTTGTAAAATTTAGTCACATATCCATCTGCTTTTAATGGCAAACCCTTTGCCCAAGAAATTTCTTCGCCCATGATTTGTGTCACTTCCTGTAAACTTCCCTGTCCCTCGGGCACTTCTAAAATCACTTCATCATGTACGTGAAACGTCAAAGGATAGCCTGCTTTTTCTAGCTTTATCATTGCCTCCGCAAGACAATCTCTTGCGACCGCTTGTACTAGATTTTCTACTAATTTTCCGCCAAATGTTTCTATTCTTGTCCACTTTTTAGACGTATCAAGTCCCATATAGGACACACATTCCCTATTAAAACGATTTTTTTCTATCCTAGGTTTTACATAAGCAATGCGCCGTCCAGAGGGCAGGGTAACAAATAAAATGCCACGTTCCTTGATAAAAGATACCCCATGTGGTAAAGCTGTCGGTTTATCATGAATCGCACGGATTGCCGCTTGTTCAACTGTTTTCCAATATTTAACAATGTTGCTATTTGCTGTTCTCCATGCGTGGACAAGTTGTGGTAATTCCTGCTCTGTCAAGCCCATTTCCAACGCCCCCATGGACGTAAGTGCGCCAACGCTCCCACCGTACCCTAGCGCCAATTCCGAAATTTTACCTTTTTGCCGTAAAGGACTTCCTTTTGTGATGGATTCAATGGGTACTCTAAACATTTGCGCCGCCGACGCTTCGTAGATTTTCCCGTGCGTCTGAAAGACTTCTAGCCGCCAATGTTCGTCCGCTAGATAGGACAAAACGCGCGCCTCGATTGCGGAAAAATCAGAAACAATAAACCGATTTCCAGAACTTGCAATCAACATGGTGCGAATGAGTTCCGACAACACTTGTGAGGGTTTGTCATACAAAAGTTCAAATAAGGAATAATCTCCCACAGCAACCACATTTCTAGCGGTTTCCAAATCCTGCAAATGATTTTGTGGCAAATTTTGAACCTGTACCAAGCGACCCGCCCAGCGTCCGCTCCTGTTTGCGCCGTAAAATTGCAGCAAGCCCCGTATTCTGCCGTCCTTGCAAATGCATTTTAAAGCGGTTTCATATTTTTTCGTGGAAGTTTTTGCCATGTCGCCCCTTAGTTGTAAGACTTCCTGTACTTCTTTTGTTGGCTTTTGCTTCAAAATATCCTGTATGGCTTGTTTGTCTAAACTTTGATAGTACTTTCCTGTTTGCTCAAAAAGCCACTGTTTGAGCTGCAAAACAGAGTTTACATTTTCTAGCCCCGTCAATTCTTTTGCCCTTTTTCTACATTTTTGCTGATAAATTTCATCAAAGTGAATAGCATGTTTGACAAAATCCTTGTCTAACAACACACCTCTATCATTGATACGCTGGTCTAATTCCCACAATCTTTGTTCGCTTTCTGGAAAAGGAAACACGCGCAATTTTTGTTTTATTGCCCTTTCGACTTCCACGTCTTGCTTGCAGTAGCTTTTAAACAGCTCCCATTTTTCTATGTCATCTTCCGGCAAGTTTCTAGTGCCATTGCGGCAAGGCTTACAAAAATAGGAAATTAATGCCTTTCCGCGTTTGTCCTTTTGTTCCGATAAACCCAATACTTCCGCCACACTGGCAAGTGTTTGCGGTAGACCTAACTCCGCCGCACGCACGGCGGAACATTGCCATTGCGTGACAGGCAAATTCATAGAAAAATACTTTGCAATACAGGTTCTTTCAAAATTGGCGTTGTACGCTGTTTTTTTGATGGTATCACTTGTGAGGGCACGTTTGACCACTTCGGGTAAATCTTCACCTTGCGCAAAGTCTATAATCTGTATTTCTTCCTCGTCAAAGGCATAGGCAAACAATAATATGGTAAAATCTGGGGCGTTGCTGTACGCATACACCCCGCAAGAAATCAAATCTACACTACTATAGGTTTCAATATCAATTGATAATTCTTTCAAAATAAATCACTGAGGTCGTCGTCCTCATCTCCTAAATCTATATCTGAAAAATCATCCTCGGCACTGCTTCGACCGCCTAAAAATTCGCCGTCTTTTGTTTTCATAACGTGATTCAATCCGACACTAATCCCTTTATTCGTGGGGTTGTTAAACGGATAAACGGTAATGGAAACGTAGCCATAGCAGCCCGAATAAAATTCATCCTTGTCCAAAATCGGTTGACGCTTTCTATCTACCACACCCGGCGCTGTTTTGGCATAGGCATTGATAAAATACATATCGGCAAATTCAGGATTATCTGGAAATTTTTCGTTTCCGTCTTTTACGATATTTTCCTTGTTTTCTGTCGCCTGCTTTAGCCATTTTTCGCCATACTGCCGTGCCCCTCTTTTTAGTGCTTCCTTGATTGCCTGCTTTATTTGCTCTATTATTTTTTTGTCATTTTTAGTGAACATACAACAGCAACTATATTTTTCGTCGCCTTCCTTTCCGCTGATATTCTGTTTTTCCCATACATGAACATAACAAAATCTAACTTCGCCAATAACGGCTTTTCCTTCTGCTTTTTTCATTTAAAATTCCTCCTAATTTTATATTATTTTTTTTTAAATTCTATTTCTTAAAAAGTATCAAAAAGTCTCAATCTCGCTAAAATCATCCGCGGCGCTTTGTGCAGCGTTCCACTCAGGTCTTTTGTCCTCTAGGCGTACTAAAGTGGGTGCGCCTGCATAAGTTTCCACGTATTTCCCAAAAATATCAGAAAAACCCTTTGGTAATTGTTCTTTTTCCATTTCCGTTACGGAGCGCAACGTTTTTTTATAAATAGTTTCATCACTAGCCCCCATATCCTGGAGTACTTTTATTATTTCATCTTCACTTTTGTTCCAGCCGCGCCGTTTTCGCCCCTCTACAACTTTAAAACCGGTAAAAACTTCACCTTGTAAAGCCTTTTGTAAAGCGTATTCTTTTACGCTTTTTGCCCATTTTACAAGCTGGTCTACTTTGTCTAATATCTCTGCTATTTCGGTATTATTTAGCCTTTCTGGTGTCTTATCTGCATAGGATTCAATTTTTTCCATGCTTTCCGAAAAAGTTCGACATACCGCTTTTGCCTTGCAAAAATTTTCGGTGCAATGCTTTCCAGCCTTATATTCTTTGACTCCCTGATGTGCTTTTTCTGCAAGGGGACGTATCTCCGCCCCCCATTGATATAAAGCGTCAGTTGTCATTTCAAAAGATTCTATATTGTCTTTTCTTGGCTGATAAATCGTCATAATCACGTTTTTTATATCATAAATAAAATCGTATTCTTTTAAAGCACCCAAAGCATATAACATCATTTGTGGATTCTTTTGTGCTTTTACAGATACACCTTTGCCATATTTTAAATCTATGACTTCCATTTTTCCATTTGTTACAATTATTACATCAGATGTGCCAAAACCATCCGGTGCGTAATCCGAGTAATCCACTTTTTGCTCTAAAAAAATGGCTGCGCCCTTTGAAATCGCTAAGGCTTCGTTGTAACGTTCCGTGACAAAATCCTTATATGATTCTATGTATTTTTCCATTTCGTTGTCTGTTTGTAGGCTTGCTTTTTGTTTGTGGTACTGTACCCTAGTAATTTCTTTTAAAGCCAATTTAATTTTTAATTCCCCGAGGGCGTGCGCCGTGGTTCCTTCTTTTGCGAACTCGCTTTCTTCGTCAGGGAATTCTTTTTCGAAAGCGACAGAACCTGGGCAGTTGAGCCACTTTTTTGAACCGGATGCCGATAACTTCGCATGTTCTGCCATTTATACCAACTCCTCTATTTCTTTTAAAAAGCTGTGATAGTCTTTTTCTGCCAGTTCTGGAAAATTATTTGCACTATATTTTTGTAATAACGCTTTTATTTTTTTTACACCACCGCTTATTTCTTTTGCTTTTTGACTTGCAGCCCTTTGTAAATCGGCTAAACTGCAAGAAGCGGTTTCTTCCTCTGTTTCCATTGTATTCTGGGGTTCTGGGTCTATAGGTGGCGTTTTTTCTTCGGATTTTTTAGTTGATTCCTTTTTGGATTTTGGTATTTCTTTTTCCTTTGCCGTTGCATCACAAAGCAACATCAATTTTTGTATCACCTTATCTTTGTCTTTTACAATATCATCTTGTGTGAATTTTATAATAATTTCCATTTTCTTCTACTCCTTTCTATCAACCTTAGTTATAACTGGCTGCTAAAATTGCTGCAAATTTTGTTTTTCCTGTATCTTTCCCGCCGTTTTGCTTTTATTTCTTCTTTATGTTCTTGATAATATTGCCTTTTCCGTTCCTTATTTCGCTCTTTTCTTTCTTCATTTGTTATGACGCTCTTATTGCAATCGTCATAAATACAGTTGTTGTATATACAATGGAAACAATCTTTATTGCATAGCTTCATCTGTTTGCACCCCTTTCCTT
>CAJUKL010000077.1 GCA_910587195.1 uncultured Clostridia bacterium
TGTTTCGCTGCTGTGTGTTGGAGTGGAATGGTTGTTATGGCTGAACGACAACAGAGCACCAGAGGTTAAAATTTAGAATTTGTTCTGTGTGCAAAAGGGAAAGTTTAGGGTCAAGCCCTTTTCAAAGGGCTTGCGAGAGTTTGAGAGCAGAGCTCTCAAGGGGTTTTATTCTTTTTACGTTTGGAAGGGTGTTTTTGAAAGGGGTTTTGAATGTCCGACAGATGTTTCGCTGCTGTGTGTTGGAGTGGAATGGTTGTTATGGCTGAACGACAACAGAACACCAACAACTAAAATTTACAATCTGTTCCATTTACAAAAAATGAACTTTTTCCTGTTATCAAAACAAAAAAGGAGAAAAATAAACATGATAAAAATATTAAACAATATGGATACTAACAAATTGCAACAAATATTATCAAGAAATAATACAGAAAAAAATGAAGTACAACAAACCGTAGATAATATTTTATATGACATCAAACAAAATGGAAATGAAGCTTTATTTCGTTATGCAAAACAGTTTGATGGTATTTCTTTGGACGAACAAAGCATAAAAGTAACAGAACAAGACTTGGAATATGCATATTCCCAAGTATCACCGGAATTTATAAAAGTCATCCAAAAATCAGCAGAAAGAATCCGGAACTTTCATCAAAAACAAAAAATAAATAGCTGGTTAGAGCCTTCCGAAAATGGTGAAATGTTAGGGCAACTTATCCGTCCAATGGAAAAAGTAGGAATTTATGTACCTGGTGGAAAAGCTTCTTATCCTTCCAGTGTATTGATGAATGCTGTACCTGCTGCGGTCGCTGGTGTTTCTCGCATTATTATGGCAACACCAACACAAAAAAATGGTAAAATAACACCAGCAACATTAGTTGCAGCAAAAGAGGCAGGTGTAACAGAAATTTATAAAGTAGGCGGTGCACAGGCGATTGCAGCTTTTGCTTATGGAAATACCTGTATTCCAAAAGTAGATAAAATTTGTGGGCCTGGTAATATTTATGTTGCTTTGGCAAAAAAAAGTGTATATGGACAAGTCAATATTGATTCGATAGCCGGTCCGAGCGAAATACTAGTTGTTGCAGATGAAAGTGCAAATCCGGTATATGTTGCAGCAGATATGCTTTCCCAAGCAGAACATGACGAAATGGCAGCCGCTATGTTGGTAACCAATAGCTTAACCCTGGCGCAAGAAGTACAAAAACAATTACAACTGCAAACAGAATATTTGGAAAGAAAAGACATCATACAAAAATCATTAGAGCAATATGGTTTTATTTTAATTGCGAAAAATTTAAAAGAAGCTTGCCATTTTGCAAATACGATTGCACCAGAGCATCTTGAAATTTGTATCAAAGAACCTTTTTCTTTATTGCCTTATATTAAAAATGCAGGGGCTATTTTTTTGGGAGAATATACGCCGGAACCCTTGGGGGATTATATGGCAGGACCAAATCATGTTCTTCCCACAGGTGGTACAGCAAGATTTTTTTCACCATTGTCCATAGATGATTTTATTAAAAAATCAAGTATTCTTTCCTTTCAAAAAGAAGCATTGCTGGATTTATCAGACGATATTATCACATTTGCACAGGCGGAAGGGCTTACAGCGCATGCAAATGCAATACAAGTAAGAAAAAATGGTTTTAGAAAGGGGTAACTTATGAGAACAGCAGAAATTAGTAGAAAAACCTTTGAAACAGATATTTCGATGCAATTAAATTTAGATGGAACAGGAAAAAATAAGATTCATACAGGGATTGGCTTTTTTGACCATATGTTGACCCATATTTCTAAGCATGGTTTTATAGATTTAGAACTAGAAGCAAAAGGTGATTTATATGTTGACTGTCATCATACGATAGAAGATGTAGGCATTGTGTTTGGTAAAGCAATTTCAGAAGCATTAGGTGAAAAAAAAGGAATCAAGCGATATGGAAGTTTTATATTACCAATGGAAGAAGCTCTTGTATTATGTGCTTTGGATATTTCTGGCAGACCCTATTTAGGATTTGATGCAAAATTTCAGTCAGAAAAAATAGGCGAAATGGATACGCAAATGATAGAAGAATTTTTTAGAGCAGTTTGCTTACATGCTGGCTTTAATTTACATATAAAAGTATTTGCTGGAAAAAACGACCACCATATTGCAGAAGCAATGTTTAAGGCATTTGGAAAAGCATTAGATATTGCAGTATCCTATGATAAAAGAATTGAGGGAGTGCTTTCTACAAAAGGAATGTTGGAGGGGTAATATGATTGCAATTATTGATTATGGTATGGGAAATTTGAGAAGTGTACAAAAAGCCTTTGAATATCTGGGCATGGAGGCAGTCATAACAGAAGAAATAGAAGTAATGCAAAAGGCGGATAAAGTTGTTTTACCGGGTGTAGGAGCTTTTAAAGATGCAATGGAAACCATTCGAAAAAAAGGAATCGATTCCTTTTTATGGGAAACAGTAAAACAACAAAAGCCTTTACTGGGTATTTGTTTGGGAATGCAAATGTTTTTTGAAAAAAGTTATGAATATGGGGAACATAAAGGATTGGGTATATTACAGGGCGAAATTAAACGTTTACCAGATGGTGTAAAAGTTCCGCATATGGGCTGGAATTCTTTAGACATCAAAAAGAAAATGCCCTTATTTGAAGGACTGTCACAAGAATCTTATGTCTATTTTGTACATTCTTATTATTTACAGACAGAAGCAGATATTGTAAGCGCAACAACATATTATGGAAAAGAAATCCAAGTTGCAGCACAAAAAGACAAAGTATTTGCTTTACAATTTCACCCAGAAAAAAGTGGAGAAGTAGGATTGAAAATATTAAAAAATTTTGGGAGGATGCAATAATGCAAATTTATCCGGCGGTTGATATTAAAAATGGAAAATGTGTTAGATTAAAGCAGGGAAATTTTGATGCTGTTACAGTTTATGAACAAAATCCAGTAAAAGCAGCACAAAATTGGATTGCACAAGGCGCAAGTTATTTACATATTGTAGATTTAGATGGTGCAAAACAAGGAAATTCGCAAAACGAAGCAATAATAGCAGAAATTGTAAAATTGAGTGATGTTCCTGTGCAAACAGGCGGTGGTGTCCGTTCTTTGGAAGATGTAGAAAGAAAATTATCCAAAGGAGTTGCACGGGTCATATTGGGAACTGTTGCAGTACGTCAACCTGAACTGGTAAGGCAAGCAGTACAAAAATTTGGTGCTGATAAAATTGTAGTAGGGATTGATGCTAAAAATGGTAAAGTTGCTGTAGCAGGTTGGGAAGAAGTAAGTCATCTAAGTGCATTGGAATTATGCCTACAAATGAAAACATATGGTATAAAAACCATTATTTATACCGATATTGCCAAGGATGGCATGATGTCTGGTGTAAATATTGATGCTACAAAAGAGCTTATAGAAAAAACAGGTTTAGATATTATTGCATCTGGTGGTATTTCCAATAAGCAAGATTTGGAAAAAGTGCAAGACATTGGAGCACAAGGTGTGATTGTTGGAAAAGCACTCTATCAAGGTACTTTACAATTAAAAGAAATTACATCTATTTTTGAAAGAAAGTAAAAAAATTGTTTTAGAGGCAGCTAGAAAGGAGATTTCTACGATGTACAGCAAAAACAAGAAAAAAATTATTTTTAGCATCATTGGATTTTTTTTACTTTTATTTGTGTATACAAATTTAAAATATGATAAAGGATACAATATTATTATAGAAAATAAAACAGAACAATTTATTGAAAAAATTTCTTTGCTACCCAATCCTCGAAATGAAAATGTAGAAAAGATGGATATTACAGCTATTGCACCTGGTGAAAAGGTAAAAATAAAAAGAACCTTTTATCAGCCGGGAGAATCTTTGATTGCACAAATAGATACCTCAAAAGAACAAAATAAAGAAATACCCCTTACTTATATTTATTCTCCAAAAGTGGTTAATATTGTTTTTATAATTGTGGAAGGAGTTGAAAACGGTAAAATTACAGATTTGACGGTAAAATCTTTTGAAAACTTTCCATCTGTTTTTTGGTGGCTAAAGGTGTTATATGATTATAATATTGTGGAATATAGAGGAATATAGAAAAATTTAGTATAAAGTTTTTTGCCAACTTTTAAAAAAAAGTTGGACAAAAAACTTTACCTTTCTTTTAAGAAACTAAGTTAAAAAGATAGATAACTTGTGCCTTCTAAAGGAATAAGCACTTGTAAGCCCATTCTGCTGTTCATATCCCCAATGATATAAACAGAATAAGAATTACCCGCTCTTAAAAACATATTTGGGTCTTCTAATAAAACTCTATTGGTTGTGGCAACCTTTAATTTTAAATTGCGGTTTCCGGGAGCTAGTGAAAGATAACGACTTACTTCCTGAAAATCTAAATCGCTTAACACAAGTCGATTATCTATATAAATATCCATTAAAGGTGCACCATAGGAAAGCTGAATAAATCTTACAAATGCTCTGTTTTGATTCGTCACCCTTGTGTTGTCTGTAATCATTTGCCATTCTCCATTGATGCCATTGTCAATAAAGGCTGCCGTATAAATTCTATTTGCAATGACATTGATGCGAGAAACATTAATTGGATTTCTTCTTGTGCCTGCCCGAAATACCACAATACGATAGTATCCTGGAAAAACTTTCATATATTCTGTAAATGCTCTGTAATTTAGATAAGAAGTAACCTTTCTTCCATTTACATAAATATCAACAGGGCCCTCTGCTGCATTGGCATTTAAAAAGCGAATATAGGAAAATCTAGTAACACCCGGAATAATGGGAACAATAGTAATATTTTGATTGGGAAAAAAAGGATTCCCAGGGAAAAATGCTCTGCTTTTATCTGCCTCATTTGGTTCTTCTTGTGTAAAATTTGCGTCTGTTACTTCTGTTGTATAGTTTTCCTCTGTTAATTGGTCAATTTGTTCTTCCGTTAAAGGTAAAGGCATAATCATGTCGGCACTTGTTTCCATTCCTGTTATATTCATTTCTTCATTCATATTGTTCACCTGCTTTTTATTGATTATTATATGTCATTAAAAAAAATTGGTGCGCTTATTTGACAAATTGATATTTTGTTTTATAATAAAATTATATTATTTTATCTAAGGGGATATTGATTTATGGAACAGAAAAATCCATTGGAAACGGGAAAAATTGGAAAACTTTTATTTCAGCTTGCGCTGCCTTCTATTACTGCGCAAATTATCAATGTGCTTTATAATATGGTAGACCGCATGTTTATTGGACATATTGCAGGCACTGGTGCAACTGCGCTAACAGGAGTAGGTATCACTTTTCCGGTGATTACGTTAATTTCTGCTTTTAGTAGCTTGATTGGTATGGGAGGCGCACCTCTTGCTGCTATTGAAATGGGAAAACAAAATCATCAAAAAGCAGAAAAAATATTAGGAAATTGTTTTACTTCTCTTATCATTACCTCTATCTTTTTAACTGCTTTTATTCTTTATTTTCAGCAGAATTTATTGCTATTTTTTGGTGCAAGTGAAACTACGATTCCTTATGCAATGGATTATTTAACGATTTATGTTTATGGCACTATTTTTGTACAAATTTCATTAGGACTTAATACGTTTATTACTTCACAAGGATTTGCAAAAACAAGTATGATGACAGTTTTAATTGGGGCAGTTTTAAATATCATATTGGACCCTATTTTTATTTTTGGGTTTGAGATGGGCGTAAAAGGTGCGGCACTTGCTACTATTTTATCACAATGTATTTCTGCTTTTTGGGTACTTCGATTTTTAACCAGTTTTCGTACAAAATTGCGCATTAAAAAAGAAAATTTAAAAATAGAGCAGGGACTACTTTTTTCGATAGTATCACTAGGCATTTCTCCTTTTATTATGCAATCCACAGAAAGCCTTTTGACAATTTGTTTTAATACTTCTTTGCAAAAATATGGTGGTGATTTAGCAGTAGGGGCTATGACAATTTTAACAAGTATTATGCAATTTTCTATGCTACCAATATTGGGTTTAACCCAAGGTGCACAAGCCATTATTAGTTTTAACTATGGTGCAAAACAACAACAACGTGTCAAAAAAACGGTTTCTATTTTATTGCGTTGTTGTTTTTGTTACAGTTTTGCATTATGGCTGATAATCATGTTGTTTCCGCAAATGCTTATTCGTATATTTACAAATGCAACAGAACTGATAACATTTTCCTGCTGGGCATTACGTATTTTTATGGCAGTTTCATGTTTAATGGGGATACAAATAGGCTGTCAACAATCTTTTCTTGCGTTGGGACAAGCAAAAGTATCAATGTTTCTAGCCTTACTTCGCAAAATTATATTGTTGATACCATTCATTTATCTTTTACCACCTTTATTTTCTAATAAAGTATTTGCTATTTTTTTAGCAGAACCGATTGCAGACAGTATTTCCATTACAACAACATCTATTTTATTTTATATTCAATTTAAAAAAATACTTTCCACGCTTTCTTAACTTCCTTTTTTAAAAAAAGGAAACGGAAGAACTTTAAACCTTGAAAAGTCTAAGGTTTTGACCTTATTGATAAGCTGGAGGTAAAATATTCATACTTTGTTTACATATGTGCCAAATCCATTTTATAAAATAGGAAGCACCTAAAAATCCTTATGAACAAGGCATTTCTGGCACTTCCTATTTTAAAAATTATTTTCCTTTATGCGTTTTTGTCCCACTTTTGTCCTACTTCAATAAAATTTAGCTTTTGTTCCAATGTATCGGCTGCTACAATATCAGTATCCAGTAAAGCATGAACATATCTGTTAGTTGTTGTCAAGTTGGAATGTCCCAAACGGTTCGACACAGTTTTGATGTTCGTACCACTAGCTAATAATATACTAGCACTGGTGTGACGAAGGGCATGAAATTTAA
>CAJUKL010000078.1 GCA_910587195.1 uncultured Clostridia bacterium
TACTTTAAAAATATAATATTTTTGCTAAAAATAGAAAGGTAATTTGTTATTATTTTATGCAAATAAAACATATCTTTTACAGTTTTCCAATAAAATACAATTCCGTTTCGCCACTTTAAGAAATAAATCTTTCTAATGCAAAAAAATCAACTTTTATTTGTAAAAATACCACTTTTTTTATAAAAAAATAGACATTTATTATACAAATTGTATTCTAAAATAGAAAACAAACAAAAATAAAAAATTTTTTATAAAATAAAAAAAAGTAAAAATAAATCATAAATAAAGTTTAAATTTGAAAATAAAAACTCAATTTAATTTATTTCTACTTTTATTTCAAAAATATAAAATTGTATTTTAAAAAATAATATAAAATTCTACTTGTTATAAAATCTTATTTTGCTAGATATAACCGAAAAACTTGCTCTGATGTTTCTATTATGTTTTGTCTTGCAAGTTCCATTGCTTGTTCTAATGTTACAATACGGCGTAAAATTGGAAAATAGGCATCAATCCCATGTGCATTACAAACAGTTGCTTGTTCTGTTACACTTCCTGCAAAAGCAATGACTGTTTTGTTATATTTTTTTGCTAATTTTGCTACTCCAATCGGTGCTTTGCCCATAACACTTTGCTCGTCCAAACGTCCTTCCCCTGTAATAACAAGGTCTGCTGTTTTGATTTTTTGTTCTAGTTTTGTTTCCCGTAAGACAATGGAAATACCAGATTCTAAAACAGCATTTGTAAAAGTAAAAAAGGCAAACCCAAGACCGCCTGCTGCACCTGTTCCGGGGAAAGTGCTGTCTGCTTTTGGAAAAATACTTTTTGCTAAAATGGCATAATTTTGAAGCCATTTGTCCATATTTTGTATCATTTCCTCTGTTGCACCTTTTTGTGGCCCAAAAATGGCACTACAACCTTCTTTTCCGCATAAAGGGTTTGTTACATCGCAAGCAATATAAAAAGTACATTCTTTTAGTTCGGGCAATACATTTTTTGTTGTTATACTTTGTAATTGTGCCAAACCAGATGCGCCATAACAAACTTGTTTTTTATCTTTGTCTAAAAAGCCATAACCGAGTGCCTGTAACATTCCAATACCGCCATCATTTGTTGCGCTGCCACCAATACCAATAATAAACCGTCTGCAACCTTTTTGTATGGCATCTTTTATCATTTCTCCTACACCATATGTGGTTGTATCAAGTGGATTTCTTTGTTCTGCTGTAATCAATGTAATACCGGCTGTGGCTGCAATTTCTATGATAGCTGTTTTTTCCACAATCCCATATTGACAGGATATTTTTTTGCCCAAAGGATTAGTAGCATAGATAGTTTCTATTTTTCCGCCCATTCCGGCTGTTAATGCTTCTACCGTTCCTTCTCCGCCGTCTGCAAGTGCGCATACTTCTGCTTCGATAGTGTTGTTTACTTTTTTTATCCCTTCTGCAATAGCATTTCCTGCTTCTAAAGAGGATAAACTTCCTTTAAAAGAATCAGTTGCAATGATTACTTTCATTTGTTTTTACTCCTTTCGGTTTAGGCAACTTCTTGTTTTTCTGTTTTTTGCAATTCCTGTATTTCTGCTTTTATTTTTGTTTCCTGTGTTTTATGGTATTCAAACAAAGAATATTTTTCTCCTGTCATTTCCAAAAAACGCTGTAAAAACATCACTTTTCGTTCCATTTCGTCCCTATCGTTGGAATAAGCACCTAATTGATACTGATATTTTAGACATTCATTTTTTAATTCCCGGACTAATTCTTTTTGTTGCTGCCAAGTATCTCTAAATTGGAATAAGCTATCCAATGCGATACAAAACAGGATACAAACAGAAAATAAAATCGTCCAGATTCTAGCATCTAACAAAATAATTGGTATTTTAAATGCTGTAAAAAGTTCCAGAGGCACGATATTGACAGCAATAATTACAGAAGATAGGATTAATTCTGCAATTCTAGTCATGTAATAATTTTTTTCATTTTTGCTCATACTCACAATATTTTTTTGAAAGGTATTTTGTACAAAAGTTTTTGTTGGTTCCTCTAAATGGTTTGTCAGTTCGATACAATCCTTTAATTCTGTCTGTTTATTTTCTTCCAGTTGTCGAAACATAGTAAAATCCTCCTTTTTTCATTTTATTCCTTTTTCATCCTACCATATTTTCCAAAAAACCTCAACTTACTTTCTTGAAAGAAAGTAAGCAAAGAACTTTTGTGCGAAACTTCGTTTCGCTGCTGTGTATTGGAGTTGAGATGTTATTGTGGTAGAACGATAACGGAGCACCATCGCCTAAAAGGAGAATCTGTTGCGTATGTAAAAGGTAAAGTTTTTTGTCCAACTTTTTTTCAAAAAAGTTGGTGGAGTTTGAGGCGTTGCTGCGTGTTGGAGTTGAGATGTTGTTGTGGTAGAACGATAATGGAGCACCATCGCCTAAAAGGAGAATCTGTTGTGTATGTAAAAGGTAAAGTTTTTTGTCCAACTTTTTTTCAAAAAAGTTGGTGGAGTTTGAGGTGTTGCTGTGTGTTGGAGTTGAGATGTTATTGTGGTAGAACGATAACGGAGCACCATCGCCTAAAAAGAGAATCTGTTGCGTATGTAAAGGAAAAAGTTTTTGGTCAAGCTTTTTTCAAAAAGCTTGTAGGTTTGGACAAAGTCCAAGATCTTTATCTTTTAGTAACTCCTTTTTTGTTTTTTTCATATAATGTATGAATCACATTTTAAAGGAGTTTTGAATTATGTTACAATCTGCTTTAACCCCTTTGCATTATGTTTATCTTATTGGTGTCATTTGTATTTTGTTTGTTATGATATTGCGAAAAGACACCCCCATTATTTGTATTGGTTTTCTTTTTCTTTTGGGAATAGTAGGAACAAATAGCGTAATCGGAGGCATACAAACGATATTTAAGGCAATATTATACGCAGGAAAAGAATTTATGGAAATTATAGCGACCATTGCACTTGTGACTGCATTTTCAAAATGCCTTATGGATTTAGGGAGCGATAAATTACTGATGGCACCCATGGCAAAAGTCATGAAAACACCTGCCATTACTTGGTGGATATTAGGGATTACTATGTTAATTTCTTCTTTGTTTTTATGGCCTTCTCCTTCTGTTGCGCTTTTGGGTACAATTATGTTGCCTTTTGCTGTCAAGGCAGGGTTAAAACCATTGGCAGCTGCAATGGCAATCAATTTGTTTGGGCATGGAATTGGCTTAAGTTATGATTTTGTAATACAAGGTGCGCCAGCGATTTCTGCAAGTTCTGCTGGTATTAGCACAGGAGAGTTGTTGTCTGTGGGTCGTCCACTGTTTATTGTTATGGGTGTTACAACGGTTGTTGTGGCATTTTTGCTAAACAGAAAAAGTTTAGCCTCAAATGAGTTACAAATTCGTTCTGCTGCACCACAGCCAAAAAAGCAAGATTTTGGAAAAGCAGCATTGTTACTTGCAGTTATCACTCCAATCGCATTTTTGTTAGATGTTTTCTTTATGATTTTGTTAGATTTAAAAGGCGGAGATGCAACAAGCATTGTAGCGGGAACTGCAGTATTTTTAATGTGTTTTGGTGCTATTAGTGCATTTGGGAAAAAATCCCTTGAAAAAGTTACAGATTATGTAACAGATGGTTTTTTATTTGCCATTAAAATTTTTGCTCCTGTTATTATTATTGGTGCGTTTTTCTTTTTAGGTGGAGAAGGAATTTCCTCTATTCTTGGAGAACAATATCAATCAGGTATTTTAAATGATTGGGCGATTTGGCTGGCAAATAATACACCACTTAATAAATATGTGACTGCTTTGATAGAGCTTTTGATTGGAGCTTTAACTGGTTTAGATGGTTCTGGATTTTCCGGTTTACCTTTGACCGGTTCTCTTGCGCAAACATTTGGTTCTGCTGTGGATGCTTCTGTACCAATTCTTGCTGCATTAGGGCAAATAGGTGCAGTTTTTGTTGGTGGTGGTACCATTGTTCCATGGGGTATTATTCCTGTTGCAGCAATTTGTAATGTTGACCCACTAGAATTAGCGCGCAAGAATATTGTGCCAGTTTTTATAGGATTTGCCGTTACTTTAATTACTGCTTTCTTCTTACTTTCTTGACTTACTTTCTTGAAAGAAAGTAAGCAAAGAACTTTTGTGCAAAACTTCGTTTTGCTACTGTGCTTTATAGTTGAATGGTTGTTGTGGTGGAACAACAACGGAATACCATCGGCTGAAATTTAGAATCTGTTCTGTATGCAAAAGATAAAGTTTTTGGTCAAGCTTTTTTCAAAAAGCTTGCGAGAGTTTGAGAGCAGAGCTCTCAAGGTCTTTCTATGCGTGCAAGGGTGTTTTTGAAGAGGTGCGAAGCGTAGACTTTGGAGGAACTTTTCATAAGTGAAAAAAGTTTCCCCAAGAATTGCTTACTTTCTTGAAAGAAAGTAAGCAAAGAACTTTTGTGCAAAACTTCGTTTTGCTACTGTGCTTTGTGCCTGAATGGTTGTTGTGGTGGAACGACAACAGAATACCATCGGCTAAAAATTCGTTTTGTAGCGTATGCAAAAGGAAAAGTTTTTTGTCCAACTTTTTTTCAAAAAAGTTGGTAGAGTTTGAGACAACGTCTCAAGATTTTAAAAAATTCAAAGGAGGAATAATCATGTGTGGAATTGCTGGTTTTTTTCATCCAGAGCAACAGTTTAGTAATGATGGAAAACAAAAAGAAATACTGAATGCTATGAAAGATTCACTTTCTCGTAGAGGTCCCGACGATAGTGGAACTTATCTCCATGATGGTTTTGCATTAGCGCATACAAGACTTTCCATTCGAGATCTTACAACAGGACATCAGCCCATTACAAAAAAATTATATGGGCAGGAATATAGCATTGTTTATAATGGAGAAATTTATAATGCAAAGGAATTAAAGAAAGACTTGTTAGAAAAAGGGTATCATTTTGAAACCACAAGTGATACAGAAATGATACTAAACGGTTATTTAGAATATGGTACAGAATTTGTCAAAAAATTAAATGGTATTTTTGCCTTTGCTATTGCAGACACCAAAAAGAAACAACTACATCTGTTCCGGGATAGAGTTGGTGTCAAGCCACTTTTTTATAGCAATCAAAACGACACGATTGTATTTGCATCAGAAATAAAAGCATTGTTTGCCTATGGAATAAAAGCAGTTGTGGATAAAAAGGGATTAAATGAAATTTTTAGTTTGGGGCCTGCAAAAACGTATGGTTGTGGGGTTTATCAAGGCATTGATGAGGTATTGCCAGGATATTTTATAACTTTTGACCCACAAGGAAAACAGGTGCATTGCTATTGGAAATTAGAAAGCCATCCTCATTTGGATAGTTATGAAAAAACAGTGGAAAAAGTATCTTTTTTGGTGCAAGATGCCATTCGGCGGCAAATGGTTTCCGATGTACCTATTTGTACTTTTTTGTCAGGCGGTGTAGATAGTAGTTTAGTATCTGCCATTTGTTCGCAGGAATTAAAAAAACAGGGAAAACAACTGCATACTTTTTCCTTTGATTTTGTAGATAATGCTAAATATTTTAAGGCAAATGCTTTTCAGCCTTCCCAAGACCGTCCTTATGTTGAAAAAATGGTGAAATTTTTAGATTCAGAACATCGTTTTTTGGAATGTGAAACAAAAAAACAAGTAGAATTATTAACAGCATCTGTAGAAGCCCATGACTTACCTTGTATGGCGGACATTGATTCTTCTATGTTATATTTTTGTTCGCTTGTAAAACAAAGTTATAAAGTTGCGCTGACGGGAGAATGTGCAGATGAAATTTTTGGGGGTTATCCATGGTTCCATAAAAAAGAGTGTTTTGAAGCGGATACCTTTCCATGGACAATGGATTTAGAAGCAAGAAAAGTTATGCTTTCAGATGATTTTTTAAAAGAACTTTCCATGGACGAATATGTTGCACAAACTTATCATCGTTCTGTTGCAGAAACACCACGCCTTGCAGAAGATAGTCCAGAAGAAGCACGACGTCGTGAGATTTCTTATCTCAATTTAAAGTGGTTTATGCAGACCCTGCTTGACCGCATGGATAGAACAAGTATGTATTGTGGTTTAGAGGCAAGAGTTCCCTTTGCAGACCATGCTATTATTGAATATCTCTGGAATGTTCCTTGGCATATGAAGGCGAAAGATGGGGTTGTAAAACATCTTTTACGGGAAGCAGGCAAGGGCTTTTTACCGGAAGAAATTTTGTTTCGTAGAAAATCCCCTTATCCAAAAACCTATGATATAAACTATGAATTATTGTTGTCTAATCGGCTGAAAGAAATCATAGAGGATAAAAATGCACCAGTTTTGCAATTTTTAGATACTAAGAAAGTAGATAAATTCTTAAAAAGTCCCTCAGATTATGGAAAACCTTGGTATGGTCAACTGATGGCAGCACCTCAAATGATTGCCTATATGATACAAGTAAATGAATGGCTGAAAAAGTATCATGTTACAATTTTATAAATGCTTTTTTGAAAGAAAGCATGGAACTTTGTGCGAAACTAGCATTTTGCCGCCGTGTGTTGAAATAGTGCGACCGCAATCCCATTAGCTTTAGATGATGGGTTAAGGTCGCAA
>CAJUKL010000079.1:0-3068 GCA_910587195.1 uncultured Clostridia bacterium
ATAAGTATATGGTTCGTTTGAGTGAAGAAGAAAGATTGTTAGAACGTGCAGAAGGAAAACAAGAAGGCTTACAAGAAGGTATACAAAAAGGTGAAGAAAAAGAGCGTATTAAAATTGCAAAAAAACTGTTACATCAAAATATGGACATTGTATTTATTTCTTCTATAACTGGTTTATCTGAAAAAGAAATTGAACTTTTAAATTAAATATTGGAACAAGAAATGCTATTATTTGTTTTGTATTTCTTGTTCTTTTATTTTGCAAATTTTTATTTTTAAATTTTAAGTGTTTATTAAAAAATTTTGTTTGAAAGAAATGATATAGGTACTTGATTTTTTTTATTATTTTAAAGTACATTTTATAAAAATATAGCAAGAATTTCTAAATCACTTTTTTGAATAAAATAAGTAATTAGTAAATAAATGGAAATCATATAAAATTGTATATAAATATGGTTCTGCACTGATTGCAAGCAGGGGAAAGAGATATCCCTTTCCATGCTTGTTGGTGTTCCCCCAAACCCCAAATGCAAATTTTTTTGAAATTTGCAAAACGCCTTCGGCGTGGCTTTTCCTTTTTCTGGGATGTTATTTTTATTATACTATATATAAATATTACTATTAAAAATGAAATGATTTTTGCTGAAGAATCTGATATAAAAAATTTGCCATATCTCAAAAATTTGTAAAAAAATTTTCTTTTTTCTATAAACTAAAAAACAGAAACGTGGCACGTTTCTGTTACTAGTTAACAAAAAAAAATTAAAATGATAACAGCATAGCAATAATATATAAATTAAAATTGTTTTAAAATATAAGATATTTTTTTACTCAAAAATATTATTTTTATACAAAAAATATCTTCTCATTTTATTTTCGCTCAGCTTTATAAAATGATTTTGTTGTTAAAATATTTTATTCAAATTTCAAATATTTTAGAAGTTAAAATTCTATTGATTATCTAAATTTTGAACTTACTTTATTTTATTTCTTTACGTAATAAAATCATTAGAAAAATAAATTTAAAAAGGTGAAATAACATGAGCAAAAGTAAAATGAGTTGAATAATAAATGCTCTAATATGAAATCTTTATCTAAAAAGTCTGAATAGCATTCATCTTTTAAAGTCAAAAAGGAGAACACCAAATTTTTAGTGTTCTCTTTTTTTATTTCAAGCGATTTAACTTATTACAAAATTTTCGTAGAATATTCCATTCTACGAAAATCTATGACACCCAATTCCTATTATCAATGTTATTATAGCCTGTTTCTAAAGATTTTAAAGATTTTTAGAAAACAGAAAAAATAAAAAAAATGGAGGCGAAAATTTACAACAGCAGTTACACACAAAAAAATGTTTGCTACATTGGGAAAATGATAAGGAGTGTGAAGTGAAAGTGAAAAAGAAAAGAAAATCAATATGTTTATTATTGACTCTATGTATGCTATCCTCTATATGTCCATCAGCATTGGCAGAAGAACTCTCCAACGAGATGGAAATTTTAGATGAGCAGATAGAAAACATAGACAATACACAGCAAAAACAAGAAAATGAATTTGTTACAGCTAAGGAGCAAGAAGAGATAATTTCTAACCAAAATGATACGAATGACGAGGAAAATAGAATCTCTAATGAAGAGATTACAAGAGAAGAAGATTTAAATGACAAACAGGAGATTCCTTCTAACAAAAATATCAATGATGAAACAAGCATAAAGGAAGGGCAAGAAATTATCTCTAACAAAGGGGATGAAGACAACAAATTTGAAGAAACTGAAAATCAAGAAGTGATTTCTAATGAGGAAAACAACGATGAAATCAATATAGAAGAAAACACTTCTAATGAGCAAGATAATAATAAGGAATTTATGGAAGAAAAGGAAGAAAAAATAACAAATGAAGAAGAAACAAATGGTAGTTGTGGTGAAAATCTAACATGGGCATTAGAAAATGGTGTGCTAACAATATCTGGTACAGGTGATATGGAAAATTACAGTAATTATCAATATGAAGAACAAAGTCCTGCTCCTTGGTATGAGAAAGATATAAAAATAATTATTATACAAGATGGTGTTACTAGTATTGGCGATTTTGCATTTTATTATTGTGAAGATGTAGAAGAAATAACCATTCCCAATAGTGTCAATGATATTGGCGAATATGCTTTTATGTATTGTACAAAGTTATCAGAAATTACTCTACCAGATGGCATAACCGATATCAAAACAGGCACTTTTGAATGGAGTGGCTTAACTAAAATAGAGATACCAGATAGTGTTAATAATATTGGTGAGGATGCTTTTAGATCTTGTGAATCTTTAACAAGTATTACAATACCAGAAGGCATTACTAATATCGCTGATTGTACTTTTTTGGCTTGTAAAAGTTTATCTAAAATAAATATACCAGATAGTGTTACAAATATTGGTACTGCTGCTTTTCAAGCTTGCAACAGCTTGACAGAAATAGAATTACCTGAAAATATTGAAAGCATTGGAGGTAGTGCCTTTAAGTGGTCTGAAAATTTAGTGAAAATAAATATACCTAAAAAAGTTACAAAGATTAATCAGTATACCTTTTCTGGCTGTGGTTTGACAGAAATAACAATACCAGAAAGTGTAACTAGTATTGGACAGGGAGCTTTTTATGGCTGCAAAAATTTAGTAAAAATAAATTTGCCTAAAGAAATTACCAGTATGGATGAGAGTGAAGTTTTTACATCTTGTAGTAGTCTGAAAAGTATCATAATACCAAAAAATGTTACTAAACTTGGTTTTACTATGTTTGCTGATTGCAGTAGTTTAACAGAAATAACAATACCAACTAGTGTTACAAGTTTTGGTACAGGTACTTTCCATAATTGCAATAATTTAAGAGATGTTTATTATGAAGGTAGTGAAGAAGAATGGAAATCCATTTCTGGTTATGACAGTCATGACGCTTTAAAAAATGCTACAATTCATTACAATAGCAAATTTCCAGAGAATCCAGACATACCAGAGAATCCAGATACGCCAGAGAATCCAGATACGCCAGAGAATCCAGATACGCCAGAGAATCCAGATACGC
>CAJUKL010000079.1:3168-6576 GCA_910587195.1 uncultured Clostridia bacterium
CAGAAAATCCAGACATACCAGAACAACAATTTACAATTACATTTTCTGGTAATGGTGGCAAGATTGATGAGGAATCTCTAAAGACTTTTACAACGGAAAAGAATGGTAAAATAACCAATTTACCTACTCCTACCAGAACAGGTTATACTTTTGATGGTTGGTTTACTGAAAGTTATGCGGGAGAGAAAGTCACAACTGATACTATATTTACACAAAATACCACGGTTTATGCTCAATGGACAAGGAATAGTTCTAGTAGTTCCGGTTCTGGCGGTGGTGGAAGTAGCCACAGACGTAGTGGCAGCTCTTCCTCTAAATCTACAGCAAGTAATCAGAAAGCAAAAGTTTCTTATACTGCTGGCGGAACTATCATCGCTAACAATGATGGTACAGCAACTATTACTCCAGATGACGGCTATAAAGTTTTTGCTATTTCTATAAACGGAGAAAAAGTGGATATACCATCAGATGGCAAATTAACTAATCTAAAAAAGGAAGATACTGTTATAGTGCGATTTGAAAAAATAGATACAGAAATAGAAACCTTTCAACAAGTCACTACAACATCAAATACACCTTCTAATACCTTTACAGATGTTTTAACAAATGCTTGGCATTATGAAGCAGTAAATTATGTGGTAGAACATAATCTATTTTCTGGTATGAGTGAAACTAATTTTGCCCCTAACGATACTATGACTCATGCAATGCTTATGACTGTATTAGCACGTATGGATGGTCAAGATGTTACAGATGGTGCTACATGGTATGAAAAAGGCATGAATTGGGCAAAACAAAAACAAATATCTGATGGAACAAATCCACAGTCTGATATTACAAGAGAACAACTTGCTGCTATGCTATATCGATATGCAGGTTATCCAACTACAACTGGAAATTTATCTCAATTCTCAGATAACGAGCAAACAAGCAATTATGCAAAATCAGCACTTTGCTGGGCAACAGAAAAAGGTATTCTTTCTGGTAAAGGAAACAATGTACTTGACCCAAAAGGAAAAGCAACTCGTGCAGAAGTGGCAGCAATGCTAATGAGATTCTGTGAAATGAGATAATTTTAATAAGTCTTTGAAGTTAAAAAGGAGAACAACAATTTTTTAATGTTCTCCTTTTTTTAATGTGATTATATATGCAAAACAATAAAATAGTCAAATCACAGTAAATTTACGCTCAATGTAAAATTACTCCTTTTGTTATAAATTGATTATATTAAAGTATAGTTAATTTTTACCCAAAAGGAGGTTTTCTATGTTGTTGAATACAAAATTTATACCACTTGCAAAACCATATAATCATAAAATCAAAAATATTATATTTGTTGTTTCCTCATTTGGAAATAAAAATATATCTGTTTGTGCTGAAGATATGTTATTTGATATGCTCCAACATAAAGTTTCAAATAAAAATCAATAATAGGCTATATAAATATAAAAAGGACAATCTGTTTTTTGGCAGACTGTCCTTTTTTGTATGAATACCAATATCTTGAATTACTGTTTTCTTTTCCTATTTTGTACCACCGCAATAATGTTTTGAAACAGTTAATGGCGGGCGGCGTTGCCCTTATCGGCATGACCCTTGTACCGCTGCTTTCCGGGCTGTTCGGTTAAGAAGCGCGGGTAAGAGCCTATGCAGAGCATACTTGACGCGATCACGGAATGGATAAAGGAAATCCTCATAGGAGCCATTAACGGGAACCTGTCAACTATGTTCGGGGACGTAAACGAGAAAGTCGGCACGATTGCCGCCGAGGTAGGGCAGACCCCGCAGGGGTGGAACGCGGGCATATTCAGCATGGTACAGACGCTTAGTGAGAATGTGATCGTACCCATTGCGGGGCTTGTCATTACCTACGTCCTATGCGTGGAGCTAATCAGCATGGTAACGGAAAAGAACAATATGCACGACGTTGACACATTTATGTTTTTCAAGTGGTTTTTCAAGGCGTGGGTGGCGGTGTACCTTGTCACCCACACCTTTGATATTACTATGGCAGTCTTTGACGTTGCGCAGCACGTCGTTTCCGGCGCGGCGGGGGTGATAAGCGGCAGCACAGAAATTGACGTTGCCGCCGCCCTTGCTTCCATGCAGGAGGGGCTTGACGCAATGGAAATCCCCGAACTTTTATTGCTGGTTATGGAAACAAGCCTTGTGAGCCTTTGCATGAAAATCATGTCCGTACTGATAACCGTTGTCCTCTACGGCAGAATGATAGAAATTTACCTTTACTGTTCCGTGTCGCCTATCCCATTTGCAACAATGACAAATAAAGAGTGGGGGCAGATCGGCAACAACTACTTAAAAGCCCTGTTCGCTATCGGCTTTCAAGGCTTCCTCATTATGGTGTGCGTCGGCATTTACGCGGTGCTGGTGAACAACATAACAGTGGCGGACAACCTACACAGCGCGATATTCTCCCTTGCTGCTTATACGGTGATCCTCTGCTTTTCCCTGTTCAAATCCGGCGCACTTGCAAAGTCAATATTTTCAGCGCATTAGCGGCGTGTCAAGGGCAGGGTGGAGATTTTCAGAGCGAAGCGGCGAAAATACGACCCGACCTTGACGCGGGAAAACCCCATAGAATAGGGACAGGCAAAGGGCAAAGATTGACCTTTGCCTTGATTACCCTTTATGGGCTTAAAAGGAAGCATACGGAAAGGAGGGACAAGAAACCATTGAAAAGAAATACGGCATAATCTACGCCGATCCCCCGTGGAAGTACGCACAGAAGCGGCTTTCCGGCGCGGCAGAACACCACTACCCGACCATGAGCATAGAGGAACTTTGCGCGCTTCCCGTGGCTGACCTTGCGGCAGAGGACAGCGCGCTTTTCTTGTGGGCGACATTCCCACAGCTCCCCGAAGCCCTGCGGCTTATCAAGGCTTGGGGCTTTTCCTATAAGACCGCCGCCTTTGTATGGCTGAAACTCAATAAAAAGTCCTATACATGGTTTTACGGCTTGGGATTTTGGACGCGGGGAAACGCGGAACTCTGCTTGTTTGCCACACGGGGACACCCAAAGAGAAAATCGGCGGGTATTCATCAATTCATTATCTCCCCCATAGAGCAGCACAGCAAAAAGCCGGACATAACGCGGGAAAAAATCATTGCCCTTATGGGCGACATTCCCCGGATAGAGCTTTTCGCAAGGCAGGAAACGGCGGGCTGGGACACATGGGGGAATGAAACAAAAAACAGCATAGAGCTTTGACGGAAAGGAGGTTTTCGGTATGGCGTATGTACCCGTACCAAAGGATTTATCAAAGATAAAAACAAAAGTCGCTTTCAACCTCACGAAGCGGCAGATCGTTTGTTTCGCGGCAGCACTCATTACAGGCTTGCCGCTTTTTTTCTTGCTAAAGGACAGCGCGGGAACCAGCGCGGCGGCAT
>CAJUKL010000080.1 GCA_910587195.1 uncultured Clostridia bacterium
ATGTTTTTACTGGTGGTACTTCTAAGTAATCATTTGCAAATATCATTTTATTCATGACATCTGTATTGTTGATAAACTCTATACAAGCAACATACAATGGTAGCTTTTCTAACTGATATTTAGCGAATGGCTTGTACTCTACTGCAAAGTCTCGCTCTATTGTTTCGATAATTCCTTTTGTTGTAAATGTGTAAGTCTTCTTTTCCATGTTATTCTCTCCTTAATATTCCCTTGCTAGTAGCATTGTTTCAACCAATTTTGTAGTATAATCTGTTTCAATGATGTAAACTTTTTCTGTAACAGCATTTTCTACAACACAATAATAGGACATTTGATAAAAAGGTTGTTCTGCTGTATGCTCTATCAACTGTAAATTTTTTTGTACTGCTTCTAAACGATATACTTGTAAATAATCTATCTTTTGCTGCTGCTTTCTTAATTTGTCCTGCATATTCCATAGTAATATTTGTATTTCAATAGGTATCTTTTGCTGTATGCCCTTTGTAATCAATCGCTCTAAATCCATTTTGTCACCTCTTTTAGATTTCTGATAAAAACCATTGTTCTATTTCTTCTGCATATACTCCCTTAGGTGCAAGAAATGTGATAGCATATTCATTGTTACATATCACAATACCCTCATAATATTCCTTGCTATCATATGTTTTGACTTCTACATATTCTGGAAATAATGAAGTAATTGCTCTGTTTTCAAAGCCTATTTCTGATAAGTCAAAAAGATTGTCATTACTTTCAAACAGTACAATATTTCCATATGCTTCCATATCAAAATCATATATTGCTATGCTTGTGTTGATACTTTTCAGCAAATGTAAAAACTGCTCCTTCAGATGTTTCGCAAGTTCTTCACCAATTACACCTCCTTTTTTTAAATTTTCAATTTGTTGCATTTTACAAATTTGCTTCATAATTTTGTACTCCTTTCATGTATGAATTATCTATACTATAGATTTTTATTATGATATATCTTTCAAACTTCTTTTGTTTCAATTTTGAGCATAAAAATAGCCTATAGAACAAATCTGTCCTATAGGCTTTACTATTATGATATATATTTGAGAGTAATTTTTATTTATTTTTCTTTTGAATGTATTTAATACAATTAGATATGTTTTATAAAGTATTAAAATAATAATGAAAATTAGTTTTTAGTCTGTTGACTTTCGTTACAAAAAATGATATTATATCATAAAGTAGACTATAAAATCATATAGTTTCATTATTTTCAATATTATAATATGTATCTGGTTTTGCTCATGGATAAAAAAGGAGAAATGAAATATGAAAACTTTAGAACAACAAGATATTGCAAGATTAAATTTTACAGTTAAAAATAGTAACATTGTTGAAATGCAAAATCTATATTATAATCACAATATTATAGATTTAATAGAACGTATATTCAAAAGAGATGGAAGATTGATAACAAATAATAATGGTTGTAGACTCTTTAAACTTAACTGGGCATTTACATTGAAATTAGATGCTAGCCAACTTGAGCAAACAGTATTACGTCCAACGCATTATGAAAAATCTTTTATTTTACTATTGATAACTTTAATTAAAGAATATTATGCTGTAGATGATTATGAACTCACATATGATTTCTTTATGCAATATGTAGACAATCTAAAAACTAATAATCTATCTAATAATACTACGGTAATTAATAATTATTACCTTAATATAACAAATAAAGAAATAAATATAGATAAACGTCAAACGAAATCTGTTACTTACAGCGATGGTTGTAACTATGGATATGATAGACGTGGTGCTTATATTAGAGGTATGAAATTACCTAAACCAGCTTCTAGTGGATTACCAAGATTAAGTATGTGGTAAATAATTATTTTACTATATTTTAGAGGAGAGTTATATATTATCTTTATATAAATAAAGATAGTTTGCTCTCCCCTATTTTTTTTATATTATAACTTAACGCTTTTTATCTCTTAAATTCAGTTGTCATTCTATTATTCTTTTTGTATAATAAGATTAAGAGGTGGAGCAATGAATACGAATAAAAAATATAAGGATTCTGTTTTTACAAGATATTTTTCAGATGAGCAGAAACTAAGATTGCTTTATAATGCCCTAGAGGGTACAAATTATGGGGAAGAAACGAAAGTGAATATCATTACATTAGAAGATGTACTTTTTATGAATTTGAAGAATGATATTTGCTTTACTATAGATAATAAATTTATTATACTCATAGAACATCAAAGTACCATTAACAATAATATGCCTTTGAGGTGTTTACTCTATATTGCTAGAGAGTATGAAAAATTGATTAACAAAAATATCGTTTATAGAAGTACATTACAGAAAATACCTACACCACATTGTTATGTATTGTATAATGGTGTTAACAACTATCCTAAAGAAAAGATATTAAAGCTATCAGACGCTTTTTTAGTATCTCAAAACCCTCCAGAATTAGAATTGACTGTTAAAGTTATCAATATTAACTATGAGGAAAATCATAGTATTGTACAGCAATGTCAATACTTAAAAGAGTACAGCTATTTTATATCTGTTGTAAGAACTTATCTGAAAAAGGGTTTTACATTAAATGAAGCAATTATAAATGCAGTTAAAACTTGTGTGAATGAAAATGTTATGAAAGAGTTTTTAGAAAAAAATGCAAGTGAGGTGTTAAATATGTTATTTACTGAATTTGATATGGATACTGCTATTGAAACTTGGAAAGAAGAAGGTAGAAAAGAAGGTATTAAGGAAGGATTTACAAAGGGAGAGATAAAAAAACAAATGGAAATAGCTAAAAATCTAATTGCTATACTAGATGTTAAAGATGTTAATATAATATCAAAGGCAACTGGTTTATCTATTGATGAAATTAAGAAACTGATGTAACCATTACAAAAAAAGAAACTTTTCTTTTTTTAATTGCTTTAGAGCGAGGATATCTCCACATCGTGGTTCATCTCCATATATTGGTATCCTCGACAACGCTGTAAAGCCTTGATTTTATAAGGTTTTGACGTTGCAACGGCAAGAAAAAATAACAAAAGAGCCTTTTCTTTCTTTTAGAGAAAAGGCTCTTTTTGTATACTGCTTTTACCATTAGCAAATAGTAATTGTGATATTTCTATTACTTTAACAGTGACTTGTATTCTCTTTTTATGGTATCAATGTCTTCTTCTGCTGTCATAGGTAATGAAACCACTGACAATTCTTGCTGTTCTATGATGTTCAATTTGAAGTATATTTCTACTTTATCCATATATACTACAACTTTATTGATATATTCTTTCAGAATATTTTTGCAGACAGGTAAGTTTTTTGTCATGATAAATTCTCTGGAATGTTCTATTAAATTTTGTATCGTATTTTCATCAATATTGATGTTTTTGATATTCTTTTCTAACTCTGCAATACGCTCTTTTTGCTGTGTTTTGCTGTGTTCTAGCTGTTTTAGCTTATCCATTAACGTATCTAATGGTATAATTTTTGTAAAAAACATAAATTTCACTATCATTTCATAAAAAACAATTATATCAAATCAAATTTCTACACTTTCTTTTCCAGAATCATCAAAATAATTCATAATACCAACATAGATTGCCCAAGCAACTTTTTGTTGATATTCTTCTGTATTTAATTTTTGTTCTTCTTCTGTATTTGATAAAAAACCACATTCTACTAAAGCAGAAGGTAATTCTGTTTTTTTCAATATATAATAATTTGTATTTTCTTTAATTTCTCTTGTATTTTCACCATCAACGTATTTTTTTAATGACTTTTGAATTTCTTCTGCTAATTTTTTTCCTTCTTCCGACTGCTTATGATAAAAAACTTGTGCCCCTTTTGCAGATTGTTTAGGAAAAGCATTTTGATGAATACTAACAAAAATATCTCCATCGCTTTCATTTGCAATTCTTTTTCTTTCTTTCATATCTTCCCCTTTTTTTTCTCCCAGTGCTTCATCCGTATCCCTTGTCATATATACGATTGCACCACCCTGCTCCAGATATTGTTTTAACTTTTGAGCAATCTCTAAATTGATATTTTTTTCATTTTCTCCTATAGTGCCTGTTTTGCCGGGGTCCCAGCCTCCATGCCCTGCATCTAGTATGACAACTTTAGAATCTAAAGGAAGCATAGTATTTACTACACTTTGCTTTTTTTCTGTTATGTATAAACCAGCTATAATAACCATAACCAATAAAAAAACACTTAAATTTTCGAGTTTTAAAGCAAATACTTTCATTGTTTTGGGCTCCTTTTTGCTTGACATTTTTTATAATATATGTTCTTTCTGTAAGTGCTTATGACAAAGAAATTTTATAATTTTTCTCTTTACAATCCCCTTCCTAGCGTATAAACTAATACATTATATGGATAGAAAGGAAGAATGACATGGAAATCAGAACAAGATTTGCTCCAAGTCCTACAGGCTATATGCATATAGGCAATTTAAGAACGGCACTTTATGAATATTTAATTGCAAAATCACAAGGCGGAAAATTTATCCTCCGTATTGAAGACACAGACCAAGAACGTTTTGTGGAAGGCGCAACAGAAATTATTTATCATACCTTAGAAATGACAGGCTTAAAACATGATGAAGGACCAGATATTGGCGGAGAATATGGCCCATATATTCAAAGTGAACGCATGGGCATTTATATGGATTATGCAAAAGAACTTGTAGAAAAAGGACAAGCCTATTATTGTTTTTGTACCAAAGAACGTTTAGATAGTTTAAAAGCAAGTAATGAAAAAGGTGATGCTTTTGCAAAATATGACCGTCATTGTCTTGGATTATCTCCAGAAGAAGTGCAAAAAAATTTAGATTCTGGTTTGCCTTTTGTCATTAGACAAAAAATGCCTACTGAGGGAACTACTACTTTCCATGATGTGGTTTATGGTGATATTACAGTAGAAAATGCAGAGTTAGATGATCAAATATTAATGAAAGCAGACGGTTATCCTACGTATAACTTTGCAAATGTTGTGGATGACCATTTAATGAAAATTACACATGTTGTTAGAGGAAGTGAATATCTTTCTTCTACTCCAAAATATAATCTTCTTTATGAAGCATTTGGCTGGGAAGCACCTATATATGTTCATTTGCCTGCCGTTATGAGAGATGCACATAACAAACTATCCAAACGTCACGGAGATAAATCATTTGAGGATTTGGTAAAAGAAGGATATTTAGTAGAAGCGATTGTAAATTATATTGCGCTTTTAGGTTGGAGTCCTTCTGATAATACAGAAATTTTTTCCTTGCAGGAATTAGAAAAGGCATTTCAAATGAGTGGTTTGAGCAAATCTCCTTCTATATTTGACATTAAAAAATTAACATGGTTAAATAGCGAATATATTAAAAATATGAATCCAGAGGCTTTTTATGCTTTGGCAGAAAGTAGATTAAAACAAGCCATTTCAAAAGAAACACTTGATTTGAAAAAAATAGCGGTATTGTTGCAAACACGTTTAGAAACTTTAAATGATATTCCACGCATGGTAGATTTTTTTGATACCTTGCCAGAATATAGTACAGAATTATATATTCATAAAAAAATGAAAACAACAGAAGAAATTGCTCTTTCTAGTTTAAAAGCTGTATTGCCTGTTTTGGAAAATTTATCTGATTGGAACGAAACAACCCTTCATGACACCTTAATGGCATTAGTGCAAACATTGGGTATTAAAAATGGTCAACTTTTATGGCCTGTTAGAACAGCACTTTCTGGGGAACCTACTTCTCCTGGCGGTGCAATGGAATTGGCGGCGATTCTTGGAAAAGAGGAATCTTTGAAAAGAATAAAAATTGGTATTGAAAAATTAGAAAAAATTTCATAATAAAAAGCCCTTGAGAGCAATGCTCTCAAGGGCTTTTATCTTATTGTTTGCCTGCCATTTGTTTTTCTTGTGCTTCAATCATTTTTTTAACCATATAGCCGCCTACATAACCATTTTGTGCAGAAGTCAAATCTCCGTTATAACCTTTTTTTAAAGGAACACCAATTTCACTTGCTACCTCATATTTAAACTGTTCCAATGCTGCCATTGCCTCAGGTACCGCTTTTCTATTTCTACTTGTCGCCATAATTGTTTACCTCCTTAATGATAAATAATTTGCGTAATCAAAACAGCATAAATAATCTTTTATGTTATTTTCATTACGCTATTAGTATGGCACAGACAAAAAAATTCATGCAAGAACTTTTTCCCACCTTTTTTGACAAAGTATAGATATCGGTCCTTCCCTATTTTTTTTATAAAGTAACTTAACATCTTTTATTTCCTAAATACCTACTTTATAATAATCCAGTTGTTATTCTCTTATTCTTTTTGTATAATATTATTAAGAGGTGAAATGATGAATACAAATAAGAAATATAAGGATTCTGTTTTTACACGATATTTTTCGGATGAGCATAAACTGCGACTGCTTTACAATGCTTTAGAAAATACCAATTATGGAGAAGAAACTGAAGTGAATATCATTACATTAGAAGATGTACTTTTTATGAATCAGAAAAATGATATTTGCT
>CAJUKL010000081.1 GCA_910587195.1 uncultured Clostridia bacterium
GAAGTTTTGCACAAAGTTCTTTGCTAAGCTTTCTTTCAAGAAAGCGTGAAAGCGTGAATGAATGAATTACTTTTTGCATAGATTGTAAGTAGGGTGATTCACTCAGGAAAGGAGAAGATAGAAAAAATGGGTTATCGGCAGCAATCCCAATTAAAAAAAATTATTGCGCAAACTATCATCGGATTTTTTGCCTGTTTTATCCTATCAGCTTTTCTGGTAAGTAAAAAAATTACATTTATACAAGAAGCAGTTCCTACTACAGCAGAAAATAATCTGCCACTGATTTTTAACCAAGATGACAGCAAAGACGAAGAAAATCCAGAATTAGTGCAGGAAATTTCAGAAAATATTATCGGCTTTGATGATATTACATATCAGGAAACAGTACAAACAACACCCAAAACAATAACAAAAGTAACACCAGAATTATTAAAACAAATGGAAAATGTGGATTTTTTAAAACAAAATTATTATTTAGTAGATTCTCGTACTGCTTTGCTAGAAGGAGATATTAAGCCACAGCAGTTTTTAGAAAAGGATTTTTCCATTGATAATAGTGGACAAGAACCCAAAGTATTGATATTTCATACCCACTCTACAGAAGGTTTTATTGATAGTGATATGTCAAAAGATATGAGTGAAGGTATCTGGGGGGTAGGAGAAGAACTAAAAAATATATTAGAAAATAAATATGGTATTTCCGTACTGCATGATACAGGGCGATATGATATTGTAGATGGAAAAGGAAAAATTTTAGGAGCTTATGAAAGAATGGAACCACCGATTCAAAAAATATTAAATGAAAATCCTAGTATACAAGTTGTCATTGATATGCACCGAGATGGCTTGCCAGAAAATGTGCATTTGATTACCAATATCAATGGCAAACAATGTGCTAAGGTTATGTTTTTTAATGGTATGTGCCGCTTAAATAAAGATGGTGTACCACAACCTACAGCTGGACTTTCTAATGAAAATTTAGAAGATAATTTAGCCTTTAGCTTACAAATGCAGACAACAGCACAATCACTTTTTCCAGATTTTACAAGAAGAATCTATCTTCATGCCTACCGCTATAGTCTGCATATGAAAGCACGTTCTTTATTGATAGAAGTAGGCAGTCAAATGAATACCAAAGAGGAAGCACACAATGCAATGGAACCTTTAGCAGAAGTTTTAGCAAATGTAATAAAACCTTGAGAAATTTGATTTATACGCTCCGGTCGATGCAAAACCCTGACCGGAGTTCTCAAGACCTTTTTTTTCTTTTAAAAGGGAGCGGAATAAAAATATGAATACTATTTTCTGAAAGAGAAATCCATGGTTTTCTTTTCTTTTTTTCTATTTTAATGCAAGCATCTGTTGTAATGGAACCTGTACGAAAAACAGAAAGTAATATACCTATTAAAGCAAAAAACACAATATTGATGCTATCGCTTGTGGAAAAAAACGGGATTCCTAAAGGATTTATAATTATAAAAAATCCAGTGTTTGCAGCAATATTCCAAATACTAATACCAAAAAACAACAAAAGAATGACAGTTGCTGTCAGAAACCCTAATTGACTCTTTTGTTTTTTGATGAAAAAAAAGCATTTTCCCATAAAAAAGAAATAAATTGCTAATATAGGTAGCAGAACAAGCCAGCCTCCATAATGTAACAGATATGCTGGAAAATATTCTGCCCATTCCTTTAAAAAGTCAAAAGCATTTATGATGGAATTACCATAATATTGTGGTATAAAAATGTCTTTTCCTTTTTCTAAAAGACAGCTAGCTTTTAAATTGCTTTTTAATATTGTTTGTATGTAATTCATATAATCATAAAACCTAATGGTACTATCATATCCTACTTTATCAAGATAATAAAGCAGAAAAATATAAAATAACGTAATGATACAAACCAAACAAACAGCATAGAATTTTTTTACAGAAAACCAGTTTTTATGAATACTGATAAATGTTGCCATAATGCTAACTATACCAATGATAATAACAGGTGCTTTAAAAAGTAAAAATCCAAAGAAAAAAAATAGTAATGGAAAAAAGGAACAACTACATAACAATAGAGATTTATAAGATTTTCCCCGACAATGATATAATAATCCTACAAATATTACAGGAAAAAAATATAAAAAAACCGGTAATTTAATAGGAAAGTCAGAGTCAAATGTGCCAGATATAATAAAATAAATATCTGTAAATCCTCCCATCACACCAGAAAATGTTTCATTTAAATCCATAGATAAAAAATAGCCACTTGTCCATGTAAAACGATAGCAAAGAAATAATACTATTACATAACCAATATAAATAAGTTTTATATGCTTTGCTAATATTGTAAAATCTAAATAATAAAAAAATAGCATCACACCAACAGAAAAAAGCAAAAAGATACCATTTTTCCATAAGGGCGCAGTATAAAATACCTCTTTAAAAAATATATATTGTATTAAAAAGTGAGCAAATAAAAGTAGTCCGATAAAAATAAGAATACGCCACTCTAATTTTGGGCGATGTATTCTGTCAAGCTCTGTTCCTACAAGGACAGGGTCACCCATTTCTGCAACAGCTTTTTGCAAGGCTGTTTCTTTTTCTATTCCTTGCTCCATAAAAGCGGCTGCTTGGTCTGTAATATGGTCTTGTAATTCTTTTTTTACAAAATCGTGCGCTTTTTGAAAGCGAATTTGCTCACAAACGGTATCTAAAAATGTTTTGCTATCCTTCAAAGAAATCCTCCCCCTATCTCATTTTTTGAATGGAATAGAAATGATAAGTTTTCCATTTTTTAACTGAAAAAATTTTTGTGTTATACCCATTTTTATTTTTCCATCTTTGACATAGTTTCCTGTGCGAAAAACAGAAAGTAAAATTCCCATTAAAATAAAATAAATTATGTTTGAGGTACCACCACTTGCAAAAAATGGCATTTCTAAGGGATTTGCATGAATAAAAAAGCCACTTGTGCAAAAAATATTCCAGCTATAAATTGCTAAAATTGTTAAAAGAATCGCAATGGCAACCATACAGCCTAATTGGCTTTTTTGTCTGTATGCTAATATAAAACCTCTTATTATAAAAAATAAGTATATTCCTAAAAGTAAAAAAGAAACTATCCAACCAAAATAATGAAAAATATAATTTGTAAAATATTCAGCACCTTCAAAAAAATTTTCTGGTGTCATCTGCATCAAATTTCCTTCTTCTGCATAAAAAGAATAAGATTCTCCTACTCCAAATAAATGCGCACCTTTCATATTTTGTTGCAATATATTTTTTCCCCAATCCATACCATATGGGTCTTGAATACCAATATGAAAACTTTTTAGGCGATAAGCAAACATTGGTACATTATAAAGAAACAATCCTAATAATAGGATAGGAATAAATAATAGAAGAAACATCTTTAATTTATGGACAGCAAACCAACCTTTACAAATGGTAATTACTATCAATAAAAGGCTTACGATTGCAACCATAAAAATTGCGGTATTTAAGCGCATACCAAAAGAAAAAAGGGCAGGCAATAAAAAGGATGCCCCACACAATAAAACAGCAGTGTAAGACCTTCCTCGACAATCATACAATAATCCTATCAATACCACTGGAAAAAGATAAATCAATGGTGGCACTACAATATGAAAAATAGAGATATGTATAAAAAAACGAGCACCTTGTATTCCAAAAAAATTTCCTAAAATAGAAAACAATGCTACAATGCCTACATAGACAGCATAAATCATTTTAGAACGCTGTACTAATATAGTAAAGTCAATATAATAAAAAGCTATCATAACAGCAATACCTATAAAAATACTAATAATATTGTTTATACCAATGCTAGGAATTGGAAAACCAGTTGCTGTACTTGCTTTCCATACTGTCCATCTCATACCTAAATTTGCAAGTAAAAATAGCAATATAAATAAAACAAAACTCCATTCTAAATTTGGGCGGTGTACTCTGTCAAGTTCCGTTCCTACTAGGATAGGGTCGCCCATTTCTGCAATCGCCTTTTGTAGTGCTGTTTTTTTATCCATACCGCTTAATACAAAAGCTTGTGCTTGGTCATGGATATGGTCTTTTAATTCTTTTTTTACAAAATAATGTGCTTTTTCAAAGCGAATTTGTTCACAAACAGTATCTAAATATTCTTTAATAAGCAAAAGTTGCACCTCCTTTTAATACTTTGTTGACAGCGGAGCTATATTGTTTCCATTCTTGTTTTTTTTCTTTGAGATGTCCTTTTCCTTTTTTGGTAATGCTATAATATTTTCTTTGTCTGCCATTGTTGCTTGCCTCGTAAGAAGTTACAAAACCTTTTTCCTCCATAGCATGAAGAAGTGGATATAAAGTACCTGCTTTTAAAGAAAAAGTATCATCTGATTTTTTTGTTAATTCTTCTATCATCATGTAGCCATACATATCTTTTTCTTCTAATAATTTCAATAAAAGCATTGTTGTAGAACCAGTTAATAAACTTTTGTCAATCATGATGTTCCTCCTTTAATTTGTTTGTTTTTTGATAAAAATAATATATCGGTCATCTATCTATATTATATATCGGTCATCTATCTATGTCAATCCCATTTTTGACAAAATAAGACAAGTATAAAAATGTAATCGTTTCAGCATACTATTTTTATGATAACAGGATTTTTTATTTATGGCATATTAGGTTGGATAATGGAAATTGTATGGACAGGGCTTCATTCGTTGCTAAAAAAGGATTATTCTTTAATGGGACAAACTTCTTTATGGATGTTTCCTATTTATGGTATGGCAATTTTTTTGCAGCCATTATTTCTTTTTTTAGCAGAATTTCCCCCAGTGGTGAGAGGAGGGATTTATATGCTTTGTATTTACATGGCAGAATATACCTCTGGTTGGGGATTACAACATTTTGTGGGAGCCTGTCCTTGGGATTACAGTCAATGTAAATATCACATCAATGGTTTTATCCGTTTGGATTATGCCCCTGTATGGTTTGGTGTTGGCTTATTTTTCGAAAGTATCTTTTACCACTTCCTTTCTTGAAAGGAAGAGAAAGAACTTTGTGCAAAACTTCGTTTTGTAGCTGTGTGTTAGAGTTGAATGGTTGCCTAAGATGAACAACAACGAACCATCATTGGCTAAAATTCTTGCTTTGTTCCATGTGCAAAAGATAAAGTTTTTTGTCCAACTTTTTTTCAAAAAAGTTGGTGGAGTTTAAGTTGCAAAACGTCCAGTGGACGTTTGTTCTGCAACGACCAGAGCGAAGTGTAGACTTTGGGGAAACTTTTCACAAGTCAAAAAAGTTTCCTCAAGAACTTTTGACTTTCTTTACGTCTATAAGAAGCTATCTTTTGAATAAGTTAAGAAATTTAAAGATAAATTCTTTAAGTATTTCGGGTTTTTCAGACAAGCATTTAAAAAACACGTATTCTATTACATAAATATATCAAAAGGAAGGGTAGTTATGTCAACAAAAAATAAAAATGCTAATCAAAGTGACATTAAAATGCTAATCAGTTTTATGATTATGGCTGTCATTTTTACATCTATTTTTAATATTTTTGTATCCTCTATGACGATGCGCAGAGCAACAGAAATTACCTATACACAATTTCTGACAATGCTGGAAAAAAAGCAAGTGGATACGGTAGAAATACAAGCAGACCGTTTATTGATTACAGAAAAAGTACAAGATACAGCAGAGGTTGCAGGATATTATAACATTGGAAAACAATATTATACTGGTCTAGTGAATGACCCCGAGCTGACAAATCGAATTATTAAAGCTGGTGCAACACAATACCGTGAGGTACAAAACAACTCTCCTATTCTTAGCTTTTTAGCATCTTGGGCATTGCCATTTTTATTGATTTATGTAGTTTCTGGATTAATTCTTCGTTCAGTTGCTAAAAAAATGGGGGGAGTTGGTGGTCCTATGAGTTTTGGTAAAAATACTGCAAAAATTTATGCACAAAAAGAAACAGGCGTAAGTTTTGCTGATGTGGCTGGTCAAGAAGAAGCAAAAGAATCCTTGCGGGAAATTGTAGATTTTTTACATCAGCCACAAAAATATACAGAAATCGGTGCAAAATTACCAAAAGGAGCATTGCTGGTTGGGCCTCCTGGCACAGGAAAAACTTTACTTGCCAAAGCCGTTGCAGGAGAAGCAAATGTTCCGTTTTATTCTCTTTCTGGTTCTGACTTTGTAGAAATGTTTGTTGGAGTAGGTGCTTCTCGTGTCAGAGATTTATTCAAACAGGCACTTGAAAACGCTCCTTGTATTGTTTTTATAGATGAAATTGACGCGATAGGAAAAAGTCGTGATAATCAAATGGGAAGCAATGATGAAAGAGAACAGACA
>CAJUKL010000082.1 GCA_910587195.1 uncultured Clostridia bacterium
AGAGAAAAAGGTTCCTCCAGAAACTTCTGACTTTCACAGTGGTCAAAAATACATTTTGTTTCGTTTGCAAAAGATAAAGTTTTTGGTCAAGCTTTTTTCAAAAAGCTTGTGGAGTTTGAGGCAAAGCCTCAAGATTTTTACGCTTACAAGCGTGTTTTTGAAATGGTCTGGAAGAACTTTTCACAAGAGAAAAAGGTTCCTCCAGAAACTTCTGACTTTCACAGTGGTCAAAAATACATTCTGTTCTATTTGCAAAAGATAAAGTTTTTGGTCAAGCTTTTTTTAAAAAGCTTGCAGGTGTGGACAGAGTCCACAAAAAGGTTTTTAAACAAAGAAATAAGGAGAAAAAAACGATGCGTGAAATTTCAACAAATTTAATTACAGATACTATTGCGGAAATGTGTATTACAGCAAACTGCAATTTGAATCAAGATGTTTATATTGCCTTAGAACAGGCAAAACAAAAAGAAGAATCTCCAATCGGAAAGGAAATACTCTGCCAACTGACAAAAAATGCAGATATTGCACAAAAACAACAAATGCCTATTTGTCAAGATACAGGTATGGCAATTATTTTTATGGAAATCGGTCAAGAAGTACATATTACAGGTGGACTTTTGGAAGATGCTGTCAATGAGGGTGTTAGAAAAGGGTATCAAAAAGGATATTTAAGAAAATCTATTGTACAAGACCCCTTTATAAGAGTAAATACAAAGGATAATACACCAGCAATATTGTATACAAAAATTGTTGCAGGAAATAACATTGCAATTACTGTAGCACCAAAAGGATTTGGAAGTGAAAATATGAGCCGTGTCTATATGCTTAAACCTTCTGATGGTATAGAAGGCGCAAAAAAAGCAATTTTAGAAACAGTAAAGGAAGCAGGCCCAAATCCTTGCCCTCCCATGATTGTGGGAGTAGGCTGTGGCGGAAGTTTTGAATATAGTGCTTATTTAGCTAAAAAAGCACTTCTTCGCCCATTAGGAAGCCATTCCAATATTAAACATATCCGAGAAATGGAACAAGAATTATTGCAAAAAATGAATGATATGGGGATTGGGCCACAAGGCTTAGGTGGAAAAACAACTGTTTTAGGTGTAAATATAGAAACTTATCCAACACATATTGCAGGTATGCCCATTGCTATCAATATTAGTTGCCATGTGACAAGACATTGTCATAAAATAATATGAAAGGGGAAAAATAAATTGAATGTTTCAATACCGTTTACAGCAGAACAGGCAAAAAAATTAAAAGCAGGAGATGTGGTAACAATAAGTGGTATTATCTATACTGCAAGGGATGCAGCTCACAAAAGAATGTTAGAAGAATATCATAAGACAGGAAACTTTCCTTTTGATATAAAAAACCAAATAGTATATTATGCAGGACCAGCACCTGCAAAACCAGGACAAGTAATTGGTTCTGTGGGGCCTACTACTTCTTATCGCATGGACGCTTATTCCCCAGAATTATTAAAACTTGGTTTACGAGGTATGATTGGAAAAGGAGCAAGAAATCAAGAGGTAATAGAAGCAATGAAACAATATGCAGGCGTGTATTTTGGGGCAACAGGTGGTGCAGGTGCATTACTTGCAAATCATATTGAAAAAGCGGAAGTGATTGCTTATAAAGACTTAGGAGCAGAAGCGATTAGAAAATTGACTGTAAAAGAGTTTCCAGTGATTGTTATTATAGATAGTGATGGTAATAATTTGTATGAAATAGAACCACAAAAATATAAAAAATAAATAATACTTGAAGGATTTAAGGGAAACTTTTTGTAAGTGAAAAAAGTTTCCCTTAATACTTCTAATTTAAATGAAAGGTATTTTTTAATAAACTGAAAGCAAATCCGTAAAAAAATTAACCATACTTTACTGTTAAATTAACATAAGAAATATGTTCTCTCATAAGGGAATAGGCTGATTGATAATCTTGTTTTTTGACAGCTTCTAATATTTTTCCATGTAAATCAATCGTAACATCAATGACACGCGGATTTTTAGTAAGAGATTGACGCATTGCAACACGAATACAACGCTCAAAAGATTCTTTTGCCGCAATCATAGTGCTAATTAATAATTTATTATGTGTAGCAGCAGAAATAAACATGTGAAATTGTGAATCATAATCTACAAATAAATTAACATCATCTTTGTGTTTTATCATATGTTGGTAACTTTCGGATATTTTTTCAATATCCTCCGGTGTTGCACGTTTTGCAGCATAACTTGCGGTTTCTGCTTCTAACATAAAACGAAATTCTAATAAGTCATTTAAATCTGAATTTTCTACGGTAATGCTAAAGGGGGCAATATTTACAATGTTATCGATATTATTGATAAAAGTGCCTGCTTTGGAGCGTCTGATAAAGCCAAATACAGCAAGTGCAGTATAAGCTTCTCTTAAAGTGCTGCGTCCTATTCCTAATGTGTTGCTAACAATATTTTCATTGGGCAACATATATCCTTCTGGAAGTTTTCCCGAGAGAATCAATTCTTTAAATTTTTGAAAAAGAGTCTGAGAAATGTTCTTTCCCAAATCTGATTTCAAGAAATCTACGTTTTCTAATAATATGTCCTTATCCATGTCTTACCATTACTGAAAAGAAAATACCCCCTCTTTTATTTTTCAGTAACTTTCTCCTTTCTTAAATTTTTGATGTTGTAGATTTTATCAGATTTTAGGGAAAGCACTGCTTTTAAAGTAAGTGCTTTCTAACTTACAAATAAATTTGATGGTTATAAATAAAAATTTCCTTAAAAAATTTATCTTTATTGTACTATATAATATATATTTTTGCAAATCAAAACGAAATTTTATAAAAAATATCAGAAAAATAGGATTCTTTTAAAATAAAAAAGAAAGTTTTTTGAACAATATGACGAAAAAAACACTTTTTTGAAAAAAATATAGAACTTTAATGACAGTATACAAAAGTTACATAATAATATAAGATAATCAAAAAAATCATTTTCTACTTTTTGCTAGACTAAAATTTCTATTTTATATAAAAAACTATAAGCAAAGAATTGCATACAAACAGTGAAAATGATATAATCTTTAGAAATCTAATAGAGGAGGCTATGACATTGGAAAAAAGAGAAATCATTCAGGTTGAACAAAAAGTTCCAGTATCGTTATTGATTCCTTTAAGCATACAACATATGTTTGCTATGTTTGGAGCATCAGTTCTTGTCCCTTTTCTTTTTGGCATCAATTCTGCGATTGTGTTATTTATGAATGGGGTAGGAACCTTGCTTTTTATTTTGATTACAAAAGGAAAATCTCCAGCTTATTTAGGCTCTAGTTTTGCTTTTTTAGCACCAGGTGCCGTTATTATTGAACAGTTTGGATATCCATATGCTTTAGGTGCGTTTATAGCAGTTGGATTTTGCGGCTGTATTTTATCAGTTGTAATTTATCACTTTGGTTCTGATTGGATTGATATTGTATTGCCACCGGCAGCTATGGGCCCTGTTGTGGCTTTGATTGGTTTGGAACTAGCAGCAACTGCTGCTAATAACGCAGGTCTTTTACCAGCAGAAGGTGAAAAAGTGATAGCAAGCAACGCGATTGTATTTTTTGTAACTGTTGGAGTTGCGGTGTTTGGCTCTGTGATGTTTAAAAAATTTTTGTCTGTTATTCCTATATTGATTGCTATTTTATGCGGTTATGCAGCAGCGATTGCTACCCATATTATTGATTTTGAAGCAGTAAGAGAAGCCTCCCTTTTTGCTTTTCCTAATTTTATGTCACCGAAGTTTGATATTAATGCAATTATGATAATGCTTCCTGTTTTACTTGTCATTAGTTCAGAACATATTGGACACCAGATTGTAACAGGAAAAATTATAGGTAGAGATTTATTAAAAGACCCAGGATTGCACCGCTCTTTATTTGCAGACAATTTTTCTACTATGATTTCTGGCTGTATTGGTTCTGTTCCAACAACAACTTATGGAGAAAATATAGGTGTTATGGCAGTTACAAGAGTATACAGTGTATATGTCATTGCAGGCGCAGCCATTCTTTCAATTTTTTGTTCTTTTATTGGAAAACTATCTGCTTTGATTGGTACAATACCAGGGCCAGTTATTGGCGGAATTTCTTTTTTGCTTTATGGTATGATTGGAACATCTGGAATCCGTATTTTAGTAGATTCAAAAGTGGATTTTTCGAAATCTAAAAATTTAATTTTGACTTCTATTATTTTTGTAACAGGACTTTCTGGTGTAACCATAAATTTAGGAAATGTTCAATTAAGTGGTATGATATTAGCTTGTATAGTAGGTATGATATTAAGTTTATTGTTTTATATATTAGATAAGTTTCATTTGACAAATGATGAGGAATAAAAAAGAAAAAAGGAGAAAAGATAGATGAAAAAAGTAACAACTGCTTATTTTAGTCCCACTGGAAACTCAAAAAAGTATAGTATACTATTGGCAGAAAAAATTGGCTTGCCTTTTGAACAGTTAGATTTTACAAAAAAAGAAAATCGACAAAATAATTTTATCTTTTCAAAAGAAGATATTGTTATATTTTCTGCACCAGTATATGCAGGTAGGTTACCCAATATCAATTTATTTGAAAATGTGGAGGGAAATGGAGCCTATGCAATTTGTATGGTAACTTATGGAAATCGGGAATATGATGATGCTTTATTGGAACTTAAGGATAAATGTGAACAAAAAGGATTTCACGTGATTGCTGCCGCTGCTTGGATAGGAAAGCATACGTATAGTGAAATACTTGGTGCTGACAGACCAAATGAAAAAGATATTTTAAAAATAGAAGAATTGGCAACTTATATTTATGATGGTATAGAAAAACAAAAGTTTCAAGGAGAACATTTGAAAGTAAAAGGAAATCCTAATTATTGTGAACATAAAGCTCTTTCTTTTGTGCCACAGCCAAATGAAAAATGCAGTCAATGTGGAAGCTGTATCAAAAAATGTCCCGTAGGTGCCATTGATAGCAAAACATTGCTGGCAGATGCAGAAAAATGTATCAGTTGCTTTGCTTGCGTAAAGGGCTGCACTAAACACGCAAGAAAAACAGAGAATACTTTTTTTCCAAAGTTAGTGGAAAAATTAGAAACAAGTTTAAAAGAGATAGAAAAAGAAGCAGAAATATTTTTGTTAGAATAATAAAGGAAAAATATTATGAAAAAAAGGATTGTAATTATTAACGGTAAGGGTGGCGTAGGAAAAGATACCCTGTGTGATGTCATTGCTAAAAAATATATTGTAAAAAATGTATCTTCTATTACTCCTATCAAAGAAATTGCTCGAATAGGAGGATGGCAGGGCGGAAAAGAGAATAAAGATAGAAAGTTTTTAGCAGATTTGAAAAATCTATTTGTAGAATATAATGATTTACCTTTTGTATATTTAAAAAAAGAAATGGAATCTTTTTTGCAAGCAAAAGAGGAAATCCTTTTTGTACACATTAGAGAAATAGAAGAAATTAAAAAATTTTTGCAGTATGCCAATCAAAAAAATGTAACATGCACTACTTTGCTTATAACAAGACAGGAAGAAAATAATAAAATTTATGGAAATCTTGCAGATGATATGGTAGAACGGTATGCATATGATTTAGTTTATAAAAATGATATGCCTTTAGAAAAAGTAGAAAAAGATTTTATGATGTTTTTTGAAAAAAATGTATTGAAATAAAAAGAAAAGGGCATAATGATGATGTATTATTTAAGAAAGAAAAGTAATCCTTTTTATAAAGATTTCAGTCTGTCAAAAAACCTTGAGGGCTAGCCCTCAAACTCCTACTTCTTTCTTGAAAGAAAGAAGCAAAGAACTTTTAGACGGAAACTTCGTTTCCTTAAAAAACATTGATTTTAAAAGGAAAAACGTAGTTTTTCTAATAAAGTTTTTTGTCAAACTTTTTTTCAAAAAAGTTTGCAGGTGTGGACGGAGTCCACAAAAAAAGACTTTATTGACAAGCTGTAATCCTTTTTATAAAGATTTTTTAAAATTAAAAATTTTTTAAAAAATTTGAAAAAAAGTGTTGCAATATAGAAAAAGATATGCT
>CAJUKL010000083.1 GCA_910587195.1 uncultured Clostridia bacterium
TATGCTTTATAACCACATTTTCTAATATCCACCTGTATCACTTCATTTTCTGCCGATGCTGTTGTAACAGCATAGCCGACTACAAACTTACCTGCTGTTGCTGGTACAACTCTACCCTTTGTATCCACCATGACTTCCTGCCCTTTTTTGATTTCTGCACCAACTTTACAAAGTCCAATATCTTTTATTTGTATAGTGATATCCTCTCCAGCAGAAATTTTTTGTGTTGTTTCTGGTAACACAATTCCTGCTACAATTTCTCCTTCTGTATCACACAATACTACATTCCCATTTTCATCATACTTTACAGCACAAAATGCCGCATTTTCTATATCTGCACCTGCAATTTCAGCAACTACAGAAGATGTGTTAATACCTACTCCAAAATAATTCATAAAAATTCACCCTTTCAATATTCTAATGCTTTCTTTAACTCTGCATTTTCTTCACAAACTTGTACAAATGCCTGCTGATAGGTTAAATTACTGTTTGACTTCATCAATTCTTGAATTCTTTGTTCTGCCTGTTGTTTTTTGCTGCCTGCTCCAGCTCTGTTGCTGCCGTATTCCTTGAAAATACCGCTTGCTTGCGTCATTTCTACCATTTCATCTAGCATAGCAATGTAATCATGGTAGGATTCTTCCTCTGATTTTTTCAATCCATACAATTTTACTGCTAATTCTTCTGCATTTTTTCCAATCACTTCATACTGTTTTGCAATGTTTTCAAACTCTTTCATCTCCATTGATTTTTTTAATTCTTGCAATTCCTGTTTTGCTGTTTCTGCTTCCTGTAATGCTTTTTTGACTTCTGGGTGCAATTTTGTCTGTGTTTTTTGTTCGGGTTTTGGTTGAGGTTCTGGCTCATACTTCTTTTTCAATTCCTCGTAAATTGCTCTATCTTCCTCTGTCATTTTGTTGATATCCATATTTTCGTCCTCCTGTTCTGGCTCGGTTTCTGTTTCAGTTTCTGCTTCACTTTGTTGTTTTTCTTTTGCAAAGTCGTAAATGGTATTATAAAATTCATCTACACTTTTTTGGAGCAACTCTTGTTTTTGCTCTGCCGTTTTGTTTTCGTCCAGCAATATGCTAGTAATAGAATCTGACATCGCTTTTTTCATTTTTTGTTCTTGGCTTTCTTCCTCCTGTATAGAAAATCCTAATGCTTTGCAAATGTCTTCTATCGTAATATTTAATTCTTTGCAGACATTTTGAATGATACTTGTTTTTAAATCCACATTTTTTCCCTCCATACTTTTTTTTAAGCAAATATAAGCCCTCTGATTTGCGCCCTGTTTACACAAATCTACACTGTTTACGGATACATTTTTCAATTTTTTTGCCATGCTTCACACTCCTATCAATAAAAAAGAGCCTTTTAGTTTTGATAATATTCTAAAAAGCTCTTTGCTTGTATTGTTTTATTTACATTTTCTACTTGAGCCGTGCCTTCAATAGAAAACATGTTGTATTCCCCTTTTTTGATTTTCTGCCAAGTATTATCATCTGTTATCTGAAACCCTATCCACCAACCGCAAGGCAAACAATCCTCTGGCAATCCTAATGCTTGTAATTTTTCTTTTGTAAAAACAATACTTTCAATCATTTTTCCTTTTTTGCGCAAGGCTGGATTGTGGCGTTCTCCTGTATCTCGAAACTTCAACACATAATCATAAGCGGTTTTTTCCAATTCTTCCCCTGTGATAGTGTCACCTTGATAGTCTTCAATGGTGTTGCCCTGTTCGTCTTCCGCCACATTTGCCCAACCAAATACCTGTTTTTTTTCCTCAATGGACTTTTTCAATTCAAAGTTCATTTTGCTATCCCTCTTTCTAAAATAAATAAGTAATAAAAAAACGCCCAAAGGCGTTAAAGTGCAACATCACCAATCATTATCATCATCTATTTTCCAATAATAAAAAACTTCTTTTTTATTTCTGACGCATTTTTTTAATACGTCTATAAAGTCCTTATAATAAATATGTTCTTCATTTTCTAAGTCATAACCTAAATCATAAGACAAATCTCCACGTGGGTCATATCCAAACAAATTTTCATATTGTTGCAATAGTTCTTTTAATTCTTTTGTCATTCTTTCAGTACAATCTATCATTTTAATTCCTCCTCAAATTCTTTTAATATAACATTTACTTGTTTTGTTATACTTGGAAAAATATTGTTAGCTGTTATCCATGCTTCTTCATTTCGTATATATATCATACTACCATAATTTGCCCATGTTTCTTTTTCCAATGCAAATGGTTTATTCCAATAATCTGGGTCAGGATGTATATAACCTAATTTTATCTTTCCTTTTGACATACCATTTAATATATCAGAAATTCCAGCATAATGTTCTTTTACTTTATTTTTTCTTACAAAAATATGTGAATACTTTAAATATAACATATCTTCTATCGATATTCCATAAGTTTTTGGAAGATATTGTAAATATTTATAGTCTTTTTGTATTACATTCGTCAAAATTCCACTTTCAGAAATACCATAAGTATGGTCTATTTTATGAAATAATTCATGTGCTATTGTTGAAGCAGTAGCATTGTATCCTAAAAGTATTACATTTTTTTTACTTTTAAATCTTGAGCCTTTTTTATTCCATCTCACAAATTTAACATCATTTCTTGCTTCTAGCAACAGTTTTTTAACAGTTTCATTTTGCATTGTTTCTAAACCTTTGTTAAATTCTTTTAATTTACTTTCTATAAATTCTTTGTCTTTTCCGCTGATTCTTCCAATCACTCTATCCATAAAACTGTCTGATTCATCATTTGTACTATAATTATCATTTTGTTGTGTATCTGTTTGCTGTCTTGGTGTAACTTCTTCTGGTTCTGAAACTTCCTCATACTCCACAGCGCACCGACAACTTGTATGAAATGGTGGGAACAACACTTTTCCCCACTGGGTTTCAAAATAGTCGTCCTGCTTTACTTCCTGCCCTTCTACCTCTCTACAACCTTTACAAACTCTACCATCACCAGCAGATATAGCATATTTTGTAACTTTTCCTATCAGTCCATCTTTTTGTGCCTGTTTGATACTGTAAAATTCCCCAGCGTTATATGCTCCTGCTAATTCTGTCCTAGCGATAGTCATAGCTCTATACTCTTTTTGATTTTTAGCGTATTGTTTTGCCTTTTCTAACGCTTTTTTCTCTGCTGCCTGTTCTTTCATTTTTGGGTGATTTTCTAGCAGATTCTGTTTGATACTGTTGTAGTAATTTACATTTGCTGTCACTTGTCCTTTATGTAATCCTATCAGTGGCTTCAACAAATCTGCTGTACCTTCTGTCGTGATGCCCAGTTTTTCCGCTCTATCAATCACTATCTTGATGGCTTCTTTTTGTGTTTTGGTAAGCTGTACAATCTGCTCTGCACAATTCTTTTCTATCCACTTTTTAGTTTCCTGGTATTTTATATCAAAATAAAAAGAAGATTGCCTTTCGGTAATCTTCTCGACTATTTTTTCTGCTCCTTTTTCCATTGCCGTTTGTTTTTTTGCAAGAAATTCTCCTAATACAAATATAGATGTACTTTGTAGAAGTTGTTTTTCTATTTCTTTTGTCACTTTTCCTTTTTTTACCATTTCTATGTATTGTTGTGCAGTAATCTCCCTTTGTTGATTGTCCCATAATTCCAGTAAATGTTGTTCTAATTCCGGCTGTTCTTCCTCTAGCATTTCCCTCAATTTTTTAATTTCTTCCGGATAGTTGTTTTGTTCCTTTTTCACTTCCCCATAAAAATATATCATTCGTTTTCCTCCTCTTTAGGAGGATAGGCAGTTCCTTCTAATGCCTCTGGCAAACCGCCCATTTCTCTTATTTTTCTTTCCAAATTTTGGTCTAGTGTCAACAGTCCTACATTTGCCATTTTTACAATATAATCTGCAAATTGTGTTAAATCTTGTTTTTCAATATCGCCATGCACTAGCTTTGGGATACCACTAATCTTTTTAAAATGGCTTTGATTGACTTTTATTAGCTTTGGGATTGCCTGCGTATTGATGGTTTCACATATAATGTCTAAATACGTGCCAATTGCTACCGCAAAAAGTCTTGTTTTATCACTCGAAAGGGCAAAACTGCCCGTCTGCTGGTGTCCCAAAAGCACAAAATCCGCCATACAGGTCATTGCTATTCTGTTGTCAATTCTTTCTATAATATTTCCAATTTCAAACTGTCGTTTACTGCCACCGTTTACCAAACTAAACGTCCAGCCATAGGGTAATACAATTCCCTCTTTTTCATCCCTTCTGATGTTTTTGACCAGTTTTTCTGCATAAGCTAATGCTTTTATACTTTCCGGGTCATCATTCCATATATTTACGCCTTCAGGTGGCTGCAACAGTGGCAATCCTGCCAAATCTCTTTCTACGCCAATGCCTTCAATTTGCCGGAAACGCTTTTTATAATAATAATCTGTATAACAGTTTCTCAGAATAGAACGTCCTTCTGGATTTTGTTTTCTGCTTTTTGTTACAAAATGCAATGCTTTTTCAATGGGAATGGTTCGGACAATATAGTCTGGTGGAGCTATTTGCGACATTCCCAGCAGTTTGTCATTTTCGTCATACTCCCAGCGGTATAATGTATCTTGTGAACGCAATGCGAATTTTTTCCAGCCTATCAAACCATCATTGTGTTTGCTTTCATTTTGCAGCCGTCTTTTGTAGCAGATTTCATGATAACTCCAGCCATAAATCAAAAATGACATGATTTCAGAAATGGTATCTTGCCACGACTGTTCCATGTCATTTATGCAACTTTTCACAAATTCTGCCGCGTTTTTATCTGCTTTTGTGTTGCCTGCTGGCTCTATGTCCCATATTACTTGACGCATAAGCATTTCGATTGCAAAAAGCATTGCTCCGATAATATCATCATTTTCTGACATTTCTTTGTATGCTTCAATGCCTTTTTGTCCTTGTAACTCTGTCAAAAACTCCTCAAAAAATACACCGCCATAGCGTTTTTGTCCTATGCGTCCATATTCTCCAAATACATCCAATTTTCTTCACCTCCCTATATCCAGCCATTTTCCCTATCACTTTCTGCAAAAGAAATAGGTGGTATCATTGCTGTATTGCTCTTTGTTAATTCTGCAAAACCGTTGCTGCTTGCGTCAGCCATATCTTTATATTTTCCTTCTGGAAAACTTTCTAGTTGTGACAAATAGCTTTCCGTCCAGTCTGAAAGTAATACATATACATTCCCTTTTTCTGTTCCCTGCAATCCTATCCATTGGGCAGAAAAGGGCTCTGCTCTGGTTTCTTTGCTGCCTGATTCTCTTACAACGGAAATTGAAAAACCGTTCAATAGTTTGATGTATTGTTCTGCCTGGTCTTTTCCTGCCTGTCCAGGGTCTTGTGACAATCGTATTTTGACATTTTTATATTTTGCTTTGTCTGTTTTTGCTGTACTTAACACCATTTGTCTTACTTCACTAGCGTTCATGCGTCTGTTTATGACATCAGCTATGATATAGCTTCCGTTTTTCCTTTTGCCTATCAATACGCCTGCTGTGTACGCTGCACCACTTTCTACATTTTTTCTGTCTTCTGTTGCTGCAAAGTCCCACGCTCTTATCCATTGTTTCACATCATTTGGTACTTCTTCTATCAAATAACTTTTTTCTCTCCGGTTGCAACTTTTTTTGTTTCATTTTTCTTCCAATAGCGT
>CAJUKL010000084.1 GCA_910587195.1 uncultured Clostridia bacterium
AACGAGAAGCCCCCGCCTCTATGCGTTAGCATAGGCGGTGGGAGTATGTCACAAAGTAGCAGCCTGCATAATCATCGTCATCTGGACGTTCTTCGTCACCATCTCGCAAAGGCGTTTTCATGTTAGGTGGAACTTTGCCGCCCAATCTTGAGATGCCTTCTTTTACCGCCTCATTGATTGCCTTTTTGACTTGCTCAACGATTGCTTTGTCCTTTTTGGATATTAAAATACTAACACTATACTTTTTTTCATCACTACCGTTGATGCTATCAGGTTCAAAAACATGACAATAACTAAATCTAACTTCACCAAATACTGTTTTAACTGCCATAATATAACACTCCTTTTTTTTAATTTAAAACCTCTTTAAGACCTTGAGGCTTTGCCTCAAACTCCACAAGCTTTTTGAAAAAAGCTTGACCAAAAACTTTATTGCGAAACTAGCGTTTCGCTAAAAAAATAGGATAAGGAAACGCCAGTTTCCGCTTAAAGTTCTTTCGCTTCCTTTCTTTCAAGAAAGGAAGTAGGTTGTAGGGCAACGCCCTACGGTCTTAAGATTTTATCTCTTTAAAATCACTTTCTGCACTGCTGTATGTAGGGCGGCTGTCGTCAATAGGGGCGATTGTGGGCGACCCTCTTTTTACAAGCACAAATTGCCCTAATACGCTGTCAAAATCTACTTTTAGCTGTTTCTGCATGTCTGCAACCGTTCGCACTTCTTTTTTGTATACAATATCCTCTGTATAGCCTTTTTCTAGCAATATTTTTGCAACTTCATCATCATCTATACTGAATACTCTGCTTTTTCGACCTTCTACTAGCTTGTAACCTTCAAATTCCACACCTTGTAACATTTGTTGCAATACATACTCTTTGATACCTTTTGCCCATTTTGCGAGATTATCCGCCTTTTCAATAGCGTCTATCAGCTCATCATGCGTCAATTCTCTAGGCTTTTTTCCTGTAGAATTATTCACGGTTTGTATATATTCTGCAAACGCTCTGCAAATGGGTATTGCCCTGCAAAATCCTTCGGTGCAATGCGTACCTACAACACATTCCCCAGTTTCAGTATAGGCTTTTTGTGCCTTTTCCTTGATACTTTTGCCCCATTCGTAAAGCTCACTTGTGCTCATTTCGTAGCTGCTAATATTGTCAAGACGAGGTTGAAATATTGTCATAGTCACATTGGTAATGTCATACAACCAATCGTATGCATTAAGCGCACCCAATGCGTACAACATCAACTGATAATTGTTTGTAGCGTCGACTTTTACGCCTTTTCCATACTTGAAATCAATGATTTCTATATGTCTATCTGTGACAATAACAACATCAGATGTTCCAAAGCCTTCTGGTGCGTAATTTGAGTAGTCAACTCTTTTTTCTAGCTCTATCAATACATCATTTTTATGAATCAAGCCTTTGCGGTATTGCGTTAATACAAAATCCTTGTAATCGTCAGTATGTCTGTTCATATCGTCGTCAATTTTTAATGTCTTTATCATGTTGGCATAGTCACGTTGAGTGATTTGGCTCAACGCCTTTTTGATTTTGATTTCTGCTAGTTTGTGCGCTGTTGTACCCTCTTGCGCAAAGGTGCTTTCTTCTTTAGGTATGCGCTTTTCTAAGGCAATGGAGCCCGCACAATTTAGCCATTTTTTTGCACTACTTGCTGATAATTTTGCATGTTCCGCCATTATTGCAACACCTCTAAATCCTGTATAAATGCGGCATAATCGCTTTCTTTTATGTTAGAAATCCCTTTTTCGCTATACTTTTTGATGATGTCTATTACTTTCGCTTTTCCATTTGTGATAGCACTTGCTTTTTTATTTGCAAAATTTCTTATGTAAGCAAGGGTGTATTCTGCTTCTGCTTTTGTTTCTGTTTCTGCTTCTTGTACTTCTGGCTTTTCTTCCTGTAACTGCTTTGCTAAATCCTTGGATTGTAGCCACATTTCTTTTACAAACATCAAGATTGATGTGGTTAATTCTTTTCGACTTTTTGGGTCAAGCATGTCCTCTTTGGTAATTTTTACAGTAATTTCCATTTTAATTTCCCCTTTCTTTTCAGGATGTTTTTTCTTTCTTTCTCCGGTATCTTTCCCGCCGTTTTGCCTTTATTTCTTCCTTGTGTTCCTGGTAATATTTTTTTTTGTATATTCTTTGTTTTTCGATTGTATTATCTGCAATACAGTCATCATAGATACAATGGAAACAATCTTTATTGCATAGCTTCATCTGTTTGCACCCCTTTCCTTCTAACTTTTTCCCGTAAAATTGCTTCTGCATACTCTCTTGCAGTTAATTTCATAGCGTTTTTTACTCTTTTTTTGCTATTCATAGAAAGCATTAAAACATGAAGCGCAATTAGTAATTTTGCCATTTCGTCTATCACTTCAGCTTCAAAAATATCTACATCAAAATCAGTATCGTAAATGGCTTGATAATATTCTTCGTTACATTCTTCATCACCAAGTATGAGATTGTAATATTTTGACAGTTTAGTGACAAGGGTACCACTTTTTTCTATTGCTTTTCTTATCACTTGATATTCTGTAAAAGAACCCCTCAATGTTTTAATATCTTTTTTTAACCCTGCGTTCATTTGCTATTCCCCTTTCCAATTCCTCTTTGTACTTTTTTATCTCATAGCGAAATGCAATATCTGCTACAACGCTGATTACAGCCATACTAACTGCAAATGCAATAAAATATTTCATCTAATTCACCCTATTTCTTTCAACTTTTTAACAGCTTCGTCTAACTCTAACAGATTGTCTACTAATTGATTGACACACTTCAACAATACTATTTGTGTTTCTGAAATTACGGACTGTTGCTTGATTGCGTCTAACATTTTATCCCTTGTTTTTGACTTGGGATTTCCAAAAGTATCACTCAGTTTTTCAAGTGTTTCTCTTATCTGTGTTACTAATTCGGTTGTTTCTTTTCTTTGTTCTTCAATCTTTTTCATATTATCACCATAATTATTTGTTATATTTTTTCTCGCATTTACAATGCTATTTTCGTAAGATGGTTTCCTAAATCCTATTCTTTTAAAAACGTATTCGCAAATTCTTCTTTTAACACTTTTAATGTTGCTTTCTGATTTTTCTTGCTCGTGTGATAGGTTTGAAATGCTAACTCAAGCAAAGTTAAAGAAGCGGTAACAATATCAGTAATCACTTCTTTTTCTGTACCATACATTTCTCTTATCTCGCAACTATTTCTATCGCATTTGACATCTATCATTTTTTACCCCCTACTTGACAAGGATTCCGTAATAACAACCCTTATCTGTTTTCCACTCCAGCATAACAGTAATATGCGCTGGGTCGGCGCCAGCTGCTGTTAACTTGTCCGCAAATTTCTGGCAATCTTGCACCCATTCATCATAGAAAGAAGTGCCTTCTAGCTGCTTGCGCTTTCGAACCATGTACATTAGCTTGTCATAGCCATCTTCTAAACTGCAAAAACTTACTTCCATTAGAATCCCTTCTTTCTGATTTTTTGCTTACAATAGGCTACCATTTCTTTTAGGCAAGCTTTTGCAAAACAGAAGCAACACACAAACAATGCTGTCAGCATATATGCAAAAACGAGGAAAATAGTCAATGCTGCAAGAAAGGTAAAATAACCTAATAGTATTTTCATTTTTCCACCCTCTAATAAATTGGTTTTAATTTTGCTGTTTTGGTAGTTTTATTGTCGCTATCAAAATAGCTTCTAATTTCATTCAAATCCACCATCATTACCTTACTACCTTCTGCTTTAGGCTTACCTTTTATTTTATTTTCTGCTAACAATCTGCGAATCAAAGAATCTGTAATCGCTGTTTTAGAATCTTTTTCTTTGAAAGCTTTTGCAGCTTGTGGGATAGTTCGCCACAAAGAACATAAGGAAGTTTCTTTTTTGTCTATTTCTTTTGTTTTTGGAAATACATTTTTTTGTATGGAATAACTTGGAACTTCACCCTCTTTAATTTCCAGTGAAAAACCCGCAACATCAGTTATTTTCTCGCCATCAATGCTAATTCTAATGTCATTTTTGGAAATAAAATCAACGCTAATACTTCGCATAGTAATCCCCTTTCTTTTTTCTATCAAAGCCGCCCTACTGACTTTCATAGTTTTTAATTTTTTAAGATTTCATCTGTTGTGCACCCAAAAAAATCAGATAATTTTAAGATAAGCGACACACTTGGTAGCGTTTTGTCATTTTCAATACTGTTAATAGTAGTATTCGATACTGATATTGCGATAGCAAGCTTGCGTTGCGACAAACTTCTTTTTTCCCGAAGCTGTTTAATATTTTCACCGATTGTCATGGTTATCACCTTCTTTCCCTTAATTCACTTTTACACTACACTAACACACAACAAGCGAAATGTTTCCCTACCTTTTGGCGTAATCAAGGTTTGTGTGCCACTCCAGTTTGTTTTTTCGTTAAAGGTTTCTTTCACTTCAAACAAACCTTTGTTTTTGTCAGCATAAGGCATAATTTTTCCTCTTTTGTCTTTGTATATGTACTTTTTATCTAATAGAAACTTGATAAATGCTTTTTCTTTTACCTGTAGTTGTTTTGCAGTTTCTCTAAAGTTGGTTAATAAATTTCTGTCCACCAGCTCATCAAAATAGTCTGCTTTTGGCTTCATAATTTGATTGTTAACCGTCAATTCTGCATTTTTTAACTGTAATTCCCCGTTTTTGTTTTGTTCCTCTTTTAGCTGCATACATAACTTTATCATGGTATCTGGATTCAATAAGACTTGTTCCAGCGTTTCCGGTGTCATGTATGCGCCATGCTTGCGAATAGATTTTAAAACTGCTTTGACTTCTTTTTTGAAGTGCTTTGCAATCGGCTTTCTGCTTTGCATGAGCACCTCGTAAACGCCATCTTCTGTTAAGAACCATTGTTCTTTTTGCCCCTTTAATGCGTAAGGATTGTTTACGCATAACTTTTCTTCTTCATCAACCGTCTGTAACATTACTCTAGCATTACTGTGTTCAATCCACTCTGCAACCTCTCTTGCTAAAAACAACGGATTTTCAAAATCTCCATAAACGGTAAATGGTTTTCCTAGTATTTCCTGTTGCTGTATTACTGTTAATTCATTCATTTGTATTCCTCCTTTGCTCATTCAAAAAAATCTTTCCAATCCATTCCTAAAGCAGTAGCCAACTTTCTAGCAGACTTTACTGTTAAATTTCTTCTGCCACTTTTGTAACACCATAAAGTATTATAGCTCATACCTGCTCTACGGCTGATTTCTGCCAAGGTTAAACCACTATTTTTTAATATCTCTTTTACGTTCACTATCTCACCTCCCTTCATTGTTTCACCGGATTCTGAACAGCCAGTTTCCCTTTTCATTGACAATACCGCATTTTGTTTCTGTTTTGATAACATAATACTTTAACCCTGTAAAGTATTTTAACATTGCTTTTGCTCCTCTCCAGTAAGCAATATATTCTTCGACTTTTCTGTTATCGCCCTGTGCTAAAGCTTTATCCCATGCTAAAACATTTTCTATAAGCTCTGCGCCAACTTCGGAATCTAAAAATTTTTGACCTTCGATTGTTTGTGTTATATCTTGCTTTGATGTTTCTTCTTTTGTTTTTATTACAGCTTCTGCTTTTTCTTTTAATTCTATTGCTTCTGCAATATCCTTTTTATCTTTTTC
>CAJUKL010000085.1 GCA_910587195.1 uncultured Clostridia bacterium
ACGAATTTTGTTAGGATTAGAAAGGTTATTTAATGTTGCAATCTCAGTGTATCGGCTGCCTGCTCCCAGTTTTGCCTGCGCAATATCCCATAAACAATCTCCTTTTTTGACAGTATAAGAAGTATCTGCTTTTTTTTCGGGACGTTTTTCTTCTTGTGGTGTCACTGCTTTGCCATCCTCACTTTGTTCCTCTTCTCCTTCTGTACAAACTTTTAAAGCCTTGGCATGTACAAAGGAAATATCACAATCATAATCCCCATACCCACCCGCATAGGTCATAGTATAACTTTCTAAATATACCTCATGATTAACCGGTGTTTCTGTAATTAAAAGCTTACACTTAATTCCTTTGTATCTTAAATAAGAAAACCATGATTGTACTTTTAAAGGGTCGCCGTGGCTCACAATAAGATAAGGATTTTCATAACCATTTCCTGTTGTTCGCTGCCTTTTTTCACCGGGTATTTTGCAACTCCAGGAAATCCTTGTCAGTTCCTCTCCTAATGGCTGCATCACTTCCCCAATATTCATAATGTCATAACTTTGAAATCTGGTAGCACAATCTACTTTTATTTCTTCTGGTAACATGGGAAAGGTCATAAAATTCCCCGTGTCGCATTCTGTTAAGATTATCTTCATAGTTGTTCCTCCATTATTTATTTTGATATTGACACATAATAAATTATGTATTATAATTTTTATAAAAGGAGGCAAAAATGAAAAGTTATTCTTCAAGAGAAGTAATTTCTATGTTAAAATCTGATGGTTGGTATGAAGTAGCTTGTAGCGGGGACCACCACCAATTTAAACATCCAACAAAAAAAGGAAAAGTAACACTCACACATCCTAAAAAAGACATACCATATAAAACATTGCAGAGTATATCAAAACAATCAGGGGTTATATTTCCATAAACACCGCTTGAAACATAGATTGGAGGAATGTTATGTTAAAAAATCGTTATTGTTATGTGGCTATTTTTTCCTATGATAAAGATGGTATTAGTATTGAATTCCCAGATTTGCCTGGTTGCTATCCTTGTGCAGATAAAGAGGATACTGATATGGCTTTGAAAAATGCAAAAGAAGCACTTGCATTGCACATTTGGGGAATGGAACAAGATGGTGATGAAATTCCCCAGCCTACTACGATTACATCTTTACATTTAGAAAGTAATCAAATTGCAGTATTGATTGATGTCTTTATGCCACCAGTACGTGAACGAATTAATAATAAATTCGTTAAAAAAACGCTTTCTCTCCCTGCTTGGCTTGCTGCAAAAGCAGATGAAGATGGTGTTAATTGTTCTAAAATTTTTCAAAATGCCTTAATTGATTATCTCAATATTCAAAAAAAATAATTTCTATATAAAAAGTACCTGTAAACAAAATGCAAGTACTTTTTTATTGAAATTTATTTTAAAATATTATGCTATATTTGCTTTCATATTCGGCAATACCTTCTGTAACTCTTTTGCAATGGTTTCGGCTACTTCATTTGCGATTTCTGGCATTTGCTGTCTTATGGTTGCAATGATACTTTCTTTTTCTCCTGTTCCATTTCCTGTAAAGGTAAAATTCATGCCACCTAAACTAATGGTAATATTGCTTGATTGTGTCGTTTGTTGTTTGTTTTCTGCCTCCTCAAACATAGATTTATAATCTGCGCTGCCACCAAAAATACCACCCTGTGCATGTTTTGGAAGCATACCTAACATTTCTCCAGCCTGTTGCCACAAAGAAATTCCTCTGTGCTTATTTGTGCCAGAAAGGGGGATAATTGCTTCCGGGCCTGCTTCTCCAATCATACCAATGTGTGCTTTGTTTACAATTCCTCCTGCTGCTTTTTTCTTAACAAACTTTAAATTATTATCATCCACTTTTGTTTTAATCGGTCCAGCTATACCATATTGATGTAATTTTTCTTGTGGCAATACGCCATCATACACTACTTTAACAATGAATTCTGTAAATAATTTATCTGGCACTTTTCCAAATTCCTGATTTACTCTTTCTAATTCTATGAGAGCATTTCTCAACGCCTGTTGTCCTGCGGCATCCATTTCATCATATTTTCCGATTGCCTGCTCCAGTGGTTCCCCATAATTTAATTCTATTTGCTTTACAAGTCCATCATATATTTCATTTTCCTTTTTTTCCCATTCTAAACTCTTTTCGCCTATTTCTATATACTTTTTGTTGATTCCCTCAAGTTCTCCATTCATAGCACTTAACATACTGCCCAAGTTATTTATAGTATATTGCCCTTCCTTGATACCTTGCGTAAAATCATATTTTCTCATAATAGAAACCATTTCATCTTGATTTTTAAATCTTTGCTCTCTTTTTTGGTTATATGAATTTTTATCTTCAGTAGATTTTAATCCTCCTTTTTCTAACAGTTTCATTTCTTTTTCTAACATTTGATTTTCTGTATACAAATCTTTTATTTCTTCTTTTGATTTTTTTAAATCATTTTCCTGTTTTTCTAAAGCAAACAGTTCTTTTTGACTATCTTTATAATTTCCATGGATAGTATCAAAATTTTTAACATTCTCTTTGTTTTGTTCTTCCAACTTTCTTTTTTGCAAATCTTTTTCCAACTGATTTATTTTTTGCTGTTTATCAATTCTTTCTTCTAATTTACCATTGATAGCATCTTCTGCACTGATTATATCTGGATAAAGGGCAGTTAGTTTTTCTATAATATCATTGGATTTCTCTTGCTTTTGCAGCTTTTCCTGTTCTGATAAGTCATTTTTTTCCAGTTCCTTTTGTACATCTTGCCATTGCTTTTTCAGATATTCTGTTTCCCACATCAAATCATTAGTATGTTTCAAATTAGTTTGTATATTTTTTGTATCATGGATACTTTTTTCAATCGACAATTGTTTTTCTTTTTCTTTTGTAATGGCTTCTTGCGCTTCTTTTTCTTCTTTGGGTTTAAAATAATCTGTCAATCCTCTAAACAGTTTTTCACCACCCATATAACCACCAATACTTCCTGCTAATCCTCCGATTGCACTACCAATTGCCGTACCAACACCTGGAGCAATTGCTGTACCGATTGCTGCGCCTATTTTTGTTCCGGCTGAGCCGCCTGCTAAACTGGCAGCAAAACTACCACCCTGTACAACCGTTTCTTTTGCTTTATTTTCTGACTGCATCACCGCTGCTGCAGAAAACAATAAACTTAATCCATTTCCTTTTAAGAACTTTCCAGCTTTTCCCATAACAGGGTTTGCCTTTATAGCAGTTTTTGCTTTTGCAATATAAGGTGCTATTTTTACAGCAATATCATCAAGTGCACTTACAGACATTCCACTTTTAGGAGCATTTTTTAAAGCTACCTCTCTGGTTGTTGTATTCCACAATTTTGCATTTTTCCAAAAAGCTGCATAATCATCTGCATTTTGTGCTACTGGTTTCGCTGTTTTTCCAATCATTTCTGCTGTACCACTAAATAACTTTCCTGCTCCTAATGCTTTCCCTGCTTTGATGCCACCATAAGCCAGCAATCCAGCAGAAAGCCAACTACCACCAGTTGCCTGTTCCCCACCAGGCAATATTTTAGAAGCATTTACAACAAGTTCTTTTGATTTTTCCTTGATTCCTTCCCAGATTTTACTGCCATCAAAACCGTTGATAAACCCTTCTGCAAAACTTTTGCCAATGTCAAAACCACTGTCTGTTGCTTCTCCTAAATCAATACCTAACAGTGCTGAAATGCCTGCTGTCAATGCAGAACTAATCCCATAACCTATGTTATTGGCAACCTCACAGGCCCATGCTTTTCCTTTGCCACTCCACCATTCTGCAAATGGTTCTGCTATGATTTTATCCCATGCAATGTTAATTTTTCCAGATAAATCAGCGTTTTGCCATTCCTTACTGCCTTTAAATTCTTTTACAGTGCTTTCTATTTTTTCGATTCTGTACTGGAATTTTTCAGCTGCTTTTGTAAGCTTCTGCCCAAAAGAAAGGGTTAAATCCTTGCTCCACTGTAAAAACTTTCTGGCACTCGGTTGAAATTTATCCATAAAATCAAGTTGCACACTTTCAAATGCACTTTGTAATGCTTTGACATCGCCATAAATATTATCGTTCATGATATTTGCCATTTCTTCCAATGCACCATTTGAATTTGCAACTTTATCTTTTAATTCGTCATATTCTCCACTCACACCAGATAACAAATGCTGTAACTCACTCATTCGTGTTTTGCCACCTATTGCACCTAAGTAGTAGTCCTGTTCTTCTTGTGATAAATCTTTTATTTTGTCGTTTAATTCTTTTAATACATTAGCATATCCTTTAAAATTGCCTTGTGCATCATAGGCACTTAAATTTAATTTTTTCATTGCTGTTCCAGCAATTCCATTGCCCATTGTTAAATTCTGTAGTACAGAATTTAAAGCATTTCCTGCTTCACTACCCTTTACGCCTCTATTTGCAAGTACACCAATTAAAGCACTTGCCTCATCGTGAGCAATTCCTCTATTTTTTGCAGTACCACCAAACTCTAAAAATGCTTCCATCATAGCGTCAATATTAGTGTTAGAACTGGAAGCTGTCTTTGCAACTTTATCTAAATAACCCTTTAAATCTCCTGTACCAATCCCCAAACTGCTCATGCTGTCTGTTACAAGGTCACTGGTTCTGCCTAAATCCAAATTTCCGGCTTCTGATAAGTGTAACACCGGTTGGATTGCTTCTTTCATCTGGTCTTTATTCCAGCCTGCAAGCGCCATAAAACCAAAAGCGTCAGCGGCTTCACTGGCAGATTTCGTTGTGGTTTTACCCATTTCTCTTGCTTTTTCTGTCAATTCCTTCATATCTTCTGCACTTGCGCCACTTAATCCCTTGACATTACTGACACTTTTTTCAAAATTTTGATAAGTCTGAAAAGTATTTGCACCACCGAGAGAAATCCCAAGTACGGTACCAGCCTGCAAGATTGGATTTTTTAGCATATTCAAGATTCCCTTTAAAGGTGCAGTGGCTTTATCCAACACTTTAACAGACACATTCCATGTTTTTTTCCCTAAGCTCATGGCAGTTTTGGATATTTTTTCAATTGTTTTTGTTGCTTTGTCTTTTATGTCAAAGTTCATATCCATTTTAGACATTTGCTGTTTCATTTTTTTAATACTGTTACCCAGTTTGTCAACATTATCTTTTACTTTTGAAACGCCTGCACTGGTCTGGTCTTTTAATCTTGCTGCAATGTCAATCACAATTGTATCTGCCAACATCACCACCTCACTTATGTTTTAAAAAACGGGCAGAAAACACCTTCTTTTCGTTCTGCTGCTACTGCTTCACTTGCAAACAAAAAAGCCTGTTCTCCTCTTGATAAAGCCAGGGTTTCATGAGGAAGTTTTCCTTTTGTCTGCCAAATCCTGTGTAATAAAAAAGCTTTTCCACCCGCTTCAATCAGTTTTTTGCTGTTTCTTCCAGAGATACCTCATTGCTACCATAACCACTGATTTCATCAATAATATCGCTTA
>CAJUKL010000086.1 GCA_910587195.1 uncultured Clostridia bacterium
CATTTTTGCTATGTTCTTTTCCTCCACATTTCTTACATTCCATACTAATAACATCTCCTTTGTTATTAGTATTTCCTTTTTCATTATTTTAATTACACCCTCATTTAGTTTATCATATCTTGTTATATTGTTATATTCTGACACTCCCATGCCTAAAGGCATGGGGTTCTTAATTACATAAACTTCTAAATATACTCGAAAGCATATAAAACTAATCTACTTCATTAAGACTTTCACTATCAAAGATACCATTGTATCCATTAACGATAGTATAAGGCTCGCGTCAAAACCTTTTATTTTCATAGTTTTATTATACCATTTCTTGTTCATACAAGCAATATTAACATATACTAATCAAATATTGAAATAAAAAAAATGCTTTCATCCCACCCCTAAAGGAGTGGGATGAAAGCATTTAGCTTGTAAAATGTTAAAAAAATTTTATATTTTTTTAAGAATTTTGTATAAAAATGTATTTTTATTTCGTTTAAAATAGGAAAAGGGGGAGGATATTGATGTTTATTTTTCAAAAAAAATATTTTGTTGCACTTGCCAGCATATTCCTAATTTGTTGTATGTTTCTTTTTTATATTGTTTTTTTATATAAAGATAAAAAAGTAGACTTGCTTTGCTTGCCTCTGCTGCCGGTGGAAAAAAATGAGGAAGAAACAGAAAGTTATTTTGCCTATGATATTTCAGAACTTTACGACGGAAATCCTTGGAAGGAAGAATGGAATATAGAAACATTACCCGTATTTTATAATACAGAATTAAAAAATAGGACACAAAAGGATAAAGAGGCAAAAAGCAGAATACAATATAAAAGGGAATTTTTAGAACAAGTTGCTAAAAAATTTGGTGTTACAAAAAAAGATAGTATTATTTATGATACTTGGAATATTTTTTTAGAAAGTAAAGCCTATTCTTTTCAGATGAACCTTTATCAAGATGTTCTTTGCATTAAATTAAAAGAGCCTATAACATTACCTTTTTCTTATGAACCAGAAAGGAAAGAACAAGCAGAAAAAGCAATTTCTTATTTTATGGATACCTATAAAGACTATTTTGACTGGAAAGAAGCGGAAAAAGCACTTTCTTGCTGGTATGATGTCTATGGCAAAAAATATTTTTCTTTATATGCCTATGAAAATGGAGATACTTTAGAAGAAAAATTGCTACAGTATCATTTTAATCGTGCTTATTTTAAAATGGGAGAAAAAAACGAATTAAAAGCAATTTTTTTTCGCAAAACAGACCTTTCTGAAAAAATAGGAGAGTATCCCATTATAACAACAGAACAAGCAAAACAGTTGCTCTATAGCCAAAAATATAGTTCTGTATCTGGAAATACTTTTTTGCAAAATATGACGCTAGTAAAAACAGAACTGGTTTATAAAGATAGTATTTATGATAGTATTTTTATGCCATGCTATAAATTTTTTGTGCAACTGCCGGAGGAAAAAGAAAATGGCTTGCGCCATTATGATGTGTATTATATTCCAGCAATCCAAGAACAATACTTAAAATTTGACTAAATTTATCACTATCTTTTATTTTCTCTAATTTTCTCTTGCACTTTTTTAGAGAAACAGCTAAAATAAAATTGGTATAATTGCAATTTGTTGTACCAATTAGGGGGCGAGTAAATTCCCAATCAGTGGGAGGGTATGAACTTGGAAAAAAATCAAAAACATACAGAAAATGGTATAGAAAAACAAGACACGGTTTCACCTGTATTTTGGGAAAATTTTGATACTGTAGAAGCAGAAAAAACACAAATAAACAGTGCAAACAAACCAGAAGAAAAAGAAAAAAAAGCTCTTATCCTTTCAGAAGAAATTGAGGAGGATATGGAAGAAGATATTTTTGAAGAAATAGAGGAAGATGTAGCAGACATAGAAAATGATACCAGTATCATTAACATGGAAAATAATACGGTTCCGCTTTGTTTACCAGATGCCGAAAAGAAAGAAGAAAATAACCAAAATGTAGATGAAAATAATCAAGATACAGAAACACCTTTAGAGGAGGAAAAAAAGACTACACCAGAAAAAATAGAACAAAATATGGAAAAAACAAAGCTAACACCTCCTTTAGAAGTAGCGGAAATCACAGAAGTCACACAACGTTTAGATACCATAGAAGATAAAAGTGCTTTTTTAGAAATGCTTCAAAATATTGACATAGATGATTTAGGGGATAAAAATGCTTATTTAGATACGGTTGAGTCAGAAAATTTTGAAGAAGAACCACCTTTAGAAGAAGATGATATTTATTATGATGAGGAAACTTCTTCTGCACTTTATCGTGCAGAAAAAAGACGCTTAAAAATAATATTAATTTTTTCTGTTGTGGTGGGTGTTATTGTTTTTTTAATTGGCTATATCATTATGGGAATGCATCAAAGAGAATTGAGAGAAGAATTAGAAAAACAATTAGCAGCACAACAAACTGTTACTGTCGATAATCGGCTGGTTATGGTGCGCACAGTTGCCACAAATAGAGAATTATCTGTGCATGATATTAACAGTGATGAACAATATATTATTAAAACAAATAGTGATACTAAATTTTTTGACCGTTTTAGGCGGCAAAGTTCTGTTACTAAAATTCAAAGAGGGGATTTAGTTTCTATCATTATGAATGATGATGGGCAAACAGCAAAGGAAATTTATTATTCTGCAGATACATGGATGGCAAAAGAAGTAAATGGTCTTTTTGTCAATCCACCAGAAAAAACAGTTTCGATTACCTTTGTGGACGGAACAGAACCTAAAACATATCATTACACAGATGACAAATTGTTTTTATATAAAGATGGGGAAATTTCCCCGCAAAGTATTGCCCCTTGTGATGTAATTACTATGCAGGGACGTGGTGATACATTATGGTCCATTAAAGTGATTGAATCTCATGGAACAATGACTTTAGAACATGAAGATGAAATTGAAAATGGCGTTTTAACAGTAGATAATCAAGATAGATTTGCTTTAGAAGGCTTTGGTAGTTTACCTTTAACAGAAGGTGTTCATCAAATTTATGTTACAGGAGATAATATAGAGCCTTTTGAAGATACTATATTTGTTGTACCAAGAGAAAGCTTTGTTTATGACTTGTCTAATGCGCAGTCAAAAACAGGTGTTGTTATTATCAAAGCAAATGTATATGATTTTGAACTATATATCAATGGTGCAGAAGCAAACGGTGCAAAACCGATTGTTTTACCACTGGGAGAGTATGAGATTACAGTACAAAAAAATGGTTATAAAACATGGACTCAAATGGTAACGGTAGTAGAGCCTTCCATTACAGTAGATGTTTTAATGGAGGAAGATATTCACGAAAGTGTAATTTCTTTCCATTCCACACCAGAAGGTGCAACCATTTTATGGAATGGAAAAGAAATTGGTATAACACCTTTAGAGCATACTGTTCGCTATGGTGTTTATAAATTAGAGGTTGTTCTGGAAGGACATAAACCTTATGTGGAAACGGTTGTTGTGGATAAATCTGCTGTGACGATTGCGCCACATTTGATTGTGGAAGAAAAGCCAGCAGAAAACCAATTACAATAATAAAACAAAAAAGAGGAGGAAATAAAAAGATGGACTACAAACAAAAGTATGCACAATGGTTAAAAGATGATTGTTTTGATGCCGAAACAAAAAAAGAATTGGAAGCAATTTCAGGTGATGACAAGGAAATTAAAGAACGTTTTTACAAAGATTTAGAATTTGGTACTGCTGGCTTAAGAGGAATTATTGGCGCTGGTACCAATCGCATGAATGTTTACACAGTTGGAAAGGCAAGTCAAGGCTTAGCAAACTACATATTATCACAGGGAGAGGAAACAGTAAAAAAAGGAGTTGCAATTGCTTATGACTCCAGAAATATGTCACCAGAATTTGCAGAAGCAACTGCATTGATTATGGCAGCAAATGGTATTCCTGCACACATTTATCCTTCCCTGCGCCCTGTACCAATGCTTTCTTTTGCAGTACGCCATTTAGGTTGTACCGCAGGCGTTGTAATTACCGCAAGCCATAACCCACCAGAATATAATGGCTATAAAGTATACTGGGCAGATGGCGGACAGGTTCCTGCACCTCGTGATGGCGAAATTATAAAAGAAGTAAATAAAGTGGAAAACTATACAGACATTAAAAAAATAAGTCTGGAAGAAGCAAAAGCAAAAAATCTTTATCATATAATTGATAGTTCTGTTGATGATGCTTTTGTAGAAAGTGTAAAATCAAGAGCGTTAAATAATGATTTGGTTAAAAAATTAGGCGACGACTTTAAAGTTGTATATACACCAATTCATGGTTCTGGCAATATTCCAGTACGTCGTATTTTGGAAGAATCTGGATTTCAAAATGTATATGTTGTAAAAGAACAAGAATTGCCAGATGGTAACTTCCCAACTGTTGGCTATCCAAACCCAGAAAACCCAGATGTATTTACCCTTGCGATTGCTTTGGCAAAAGAAAAAAATGCAGACATTATTGTTGGTACTGACCCTGACGCAGATAGAGTTGGCGCAGTTGTAAAAGATGATAAAGGCGATTATATTGTACTGACAGGAAATATGACAGGTGCATTGTTGACAGAATATATTCTTTCTCAAAGAAAAGCACAAGGCAAATTACCTGCAAATGGTGCTGTTATCAAAACAATCGTTACAACAGAAATGACACGTTATATTTGTGAGGACTATGGCATCAAATTGTTTGATGTATTGACAGGCTTTAAATATATTGGCGAAAAAATCAAAGAATTTGAACAAAGCGGAGAATATGAATATGTATTTGGCTTTGAAGAAAGTTATGGTTCTTTACCTGGCACTTATGCAAGAGATAAAGATGCCGTTGCTGCAACACTTTTAATTTGTGAAATGGCAGCATACTATAAATCAAAAGGCATGACTTTATATGATGGTCTTTTGGCACTTTACAAAAAATATGGTTTCTGCAAAGAAGGCATTAAGTCCTTGACTTTAAAAGGCATTGAAGGTCTTGAAAAGATACAAAAAATCATGGCTACTTTTAGAGAAAATACACCATCTGAATTTGCAGGCATTGCTGTTACATGGGCAAGAGATTACAAAACAAAAGTATTTAAAAACATTAAAACTGGCGAAACAGAAGAAGATACTCTCCCTACCTCTGATGTATTGCATTATACTTTAGAAGATGGTACTTGGATTTGTATTCGTCCTTCTGGCACAGAGCCAAAACTGAAATTCTACTATGGCGTAAAAGGAACAAGTGTAGAAGATGCAGATGCAAAAATTGCAGCATTGGATAAAGCGGTAGATAAAAAATTAGAAGAAATCTAAAAAATAAAGAGCCTTGAGAATTATTTTCTCAAGGCTTATTTTTCGCACACGGTACAGAACAAATTTTTAACCTCTGGTGCTCCGTTGTTGTTCAACTAAAATGAC
>CAJUKL010000087.1 GCA_910587195.1 uncultured Clostridia bacterium
GTAGCAAGCAATTTATCAATTAAATCATTTGTCAACTTCATAAGCTACAACTCCTACTCATAAAAATTATTTTTTACGCTTTACAGCTTCGGTTATAATAGGGTCACTCAATCTTACTGCTGTTTTTTCCATTTCTTCATGAAGTTTTTTATAATGGGCAAACACTGTTTCACAATTTTGCCATTCGTTTATTTCTATTCTATTGCTAAAAATAATATTGACAAACTGTAATTCTGTTCTTGTATTGAGCAACTTATCAATTAAATCATTTGTTAATCTCATAAACTACAACTCCTACTCACAAAAATTATTTTTTACACTTTACAGCTTCGGTCATAATAGGGTTGCTTAATTTTACTGCTGTTTTTTCCAATTCTTTATAATGATTCAATACCATTTCATTAGCCTTCCAATCATCATCTTCTAAATCATACTTTTCAAGTGCCTTCCAAAAATCCATTATTCTTTTTGAACTTAATAATGTATTAGTTATTTCGCTTGTTAATCTCATAAACTACAACTCCTTTATAAATTGATATAACATATTGTCTTTCAATTTTAAATGTTCAGAGTTTACAAAATATTCTTTATATCCCTCGCTAAAATATTCGCCTAAACATTTTGTATGAAATTGTTTTGTTTTAGAATGATATGTTGGGTTTTCATCAAGGTCATAATCATAAATACGTCCTTGATACTCTGATATAAATTTAGGATTTTCTAATCTGTTAATAGGTGGGTCATACATTTCATCATAAATTATATCACCAATTCCGATATTTTCCAAGCCATGATTTAAAACTTTAATATAATTTGGGTCTTTATGAAAGGCAAATTTCGTTTCAATTCCATGCGCAAACTCATGAAGCACCTCACCTTTTGTATAGTCTTTTGAAACATAAATAATTCTATCTTCCCTATGATATTGCGGATTTTTTTCTTCTCTAACTTTAATTTCTTTGACATAGCCTTTCATCATTTGCTTATATTTTTCTGGAATCAAATCAAAATCCCTTCTAATTGCCTTAATCGTTTGCTTTGGAACATTTTCAATATCTGCTATTTGAATAAAATCAACTTTATTTTCTTGTTCTTTTTTCCATTTATCGTTCATTTGCTGAACAGCTTTTTTTTGCAATTCCTGTCTTTCTTCCAAAGACAGGCCTAAAATAGTTTCATCTATGATAGATTGGGAAAGGCAATGACAATGGATTCTTTCTTTTGCAGGTAAACAAGGGTCGCCGGGATACATGGGATAATACGTTTTTCCATCTGCACCAAGCAAGGTATAAGGTTCCTGTTTGGGCACTTTTTTCCCGTTCATGTCTATGTGATTTTGACGTGCCTGATTTCGATAGCTTCCGGTATGTTTCCACTTTTTCTCTTTGACGGCAGGGCTTTGCATAAACGCTTCTTGTTGCGCTGCTCTATGCGCTGTCAAAATTTCTGTTACTGCGACCCGTCTAGCCTTGTAAATTTCAGCCTGAAAAAATACCGTTGTCCATTCCTTATTTCACACCACACATTTTACGTCATACTTTTGCGACAATGTTATATTTGTCCAGTGTGGATATTATGACAGCAAAAGAACAACTAGGACATGCTGATATACAAACAACTTTAAATATCTATACACATCTAGATTCGACTTATAAAGAAAAAAAATTCAAAAACTAGATGAATTTTTAAGGGAAGAAAGAACATTTTTTTCTTAATGAACTTCATGATTTAAAAACAAAAAATGTTTTGGAAAAATGGTGATTTATAAAAATACCCTAAAAATGTATAAAAATAAAAATGAGTTTGACTTGCATAATTTTTGACAGGTAAAGAAAATAACGATAAAATATGAGCATTTTTGAGAAAAAAAAAGGGGGAGAAAAAGTGCTGTAGTCCTTGAAAACACTGGAATTACAGCACTTTTTGTATAATCAAGGCGACAAGATTTGAACTTGCGACCTCTACATCCCTAATGTAGCGCTCTACCAAACTGAGCCACGCCTTGATGACTTTTGTATTTTACTAAAAAAAAGAAATTTTGTCAATAGATTAATTTTAGTTTTCGCGGAAATCAATTTTAGTTTACTGTAGGGCAATTTAAAGTTTTTTGACAAACGGAAGCCTTCCCGAAAAATGGGAAGGCTTGTATTTTAGGAAAACATTGTTGGAAGTGCCATAGAAATAGCAGGGATATAGGTAATTGCCAACAACACAATAATCATAACTGCTAAAAAAGGAATAATTCCTTTAATAACATCATCTAATGTAGTTTCTCCAACACGGGAGGCGACAAACAGATTAACGCCCAAAGGTGGAGTAATAAAGCCGATTGCTAAGTTTACAACCATAATAATACCAAAATGGGTAACATCTACGCCCAAGGCAGTTACAACTGGAAAAAGGATAGGTGCTAAAATCATAATAGCGCACAAGGTTTCCATAAAACAACCAACAATCAGCAACAATACATTGATAAGCAATAAAATCAATATTTTGCTATCTGTCATTGTGGTCAAAAAGGTTGCAACAGTGGTAGGAATACGTCCTAATGTTAATACTTTTGAAAAACCAGCCGCACAACCAATTACAATTAAAATGGTTGCTGTTGTTTCACAAGCATTTTTGGTTACAATCATCAGTTGCTTTAAATCTAATTCTTTGTATACCAAACAACCAATAACTAAACTATAGATAACTGATACAGCAGCCGCCTCTGTTGGGGTAAAGATGCCACCATAGATACCACCCAATATAATAACAGGGGAAAGCAGTGCCCAGATACTATCTTTTACTTCTTTTAATGCTTTTTTAGAACTAAATGCTTCTTCTGCTCCCTTGTAACCATGACTAACAGCAAAAAAGTAAGAATAAGCAATCAATACTAAACCGATTAAAATACCAGGAACAAATCCGGCTAAAAATAATTTACTAACAGAGCTGTTGGTTGTAACACTATAAACAACCATAGGAATACTTGGTGGAATAATAACACCAATAGAACCAGCAGCAGCAATCAATGCAAGCACAAATTTTCTGTCATAGCCCTGTTTCATCATAGTAGGCACCACCATACCACCAACAGCAGCAACAGTTGCAGGACCAGAACCAGAAATTGCAGCAAAAAACATACATACAACAACGGTTACAATGGCAAGCCCTCCTCGGATTCTACCAAAAAATACATTTGCTACATTTAATAAACGGCGGGAGATACCACCACCACCCATAAGCTCACCAGCAAATACAAAAAATGGAATTGCCATAATAGGGAAAGAATCGCAACCTGTTACAAGGTTTTGTGCAATAAATCCAAATGTCAACTGTTTTGTATATAATATGTATGCAAGAGAAGCAATTCCTAAGGAAAAACCAATCGGTACAGTCAGAACAAGGCAGACAATCAATGTCAGAAAAACAACAAGCGCAATACTACCTGTCATACTTCTTCCACCTCCTGACCTAATTTTTTAATTCTTCTAAGAATACATTGTAATTGGCGAATGGCTGTTAAAACAAATCCAACCAAAGGTGCAGCATAAACAAATTGCATAGGTAAGCCAATCGCTGGAGAAACTTGACCACTCCATGTAATTTTTTGATATACGGTAACACCAGTAATAGCAATAAAAATAGCAAATCCGAATACAATGATTTCACTTAATATTTCAATATAAGGACGGATTGCTTTGGGATATAAATTAATAGCAGCGTCAATGCGGATATGTTTTTCCCGGCGTGCGGTATAGCTAACAGCAAAATAAACAAGCCAAACAAACAAATATCTTGCTAACTCCTCCGACCATGTTAAAGAGTTTTGAAAAGCATAACGCATAACAACTTGGATAAAAATAATAATACTCATAGCAAACATCAAAGGAATAATAAAAAATTCTTCCAGATGTTCATTTAAAAATTTCATAATTTTTCTCCCCTTCCCCATTTATTGTGCTGGATATTTTTGTTTTGCCTTCTCTACTTCTTTATAAAGAAGGTCTACCACTGTAGGGTCATCTACTTTTTCATAAGCTAAATCTTTCAGACCAGTACAAGCTGCTTTAAATCCTTCTACTGCTTCTGGTGTCAATTCGTTATAAATCATACCCGGATAATTTTTGATATTTTCCAAAGCGACCGCTTCATATTCAGAACATCTTTGTCTTTCATAAGCAACTGCTTCATCAGAAACTTTTAAAACAATTTCCTGTTGTTCTGGTGTCAAGCCATCAAACTTTTCTTTACTCATTAATATCAAATAAGGGGAATAAATGTGTTTGGTATAGGTATAACATTTTTGAACTTCACAAAATTTGGTTTGCCATGTCAATTCTGCGCCGTTATCCTGTCCATCTACCGTACCTTGTTGTAAAGCAGTAAATAATTCTGTAAATGCCATTGGTGTTGGATTAGCTCCGTAATTTTTCCATTGTGTTAATTGTAATTCATTTTCCATAATACGAATTTTAAGCCCTTTTAAATCATCCACTTTTTTTACTTCCCTATCTGTTGTGGAAAGGGTACGGAAAGCATTTTCCTGCCATTGTAGCATTTTAAATCCGACATCTTCTAAACCTTCCCCTAATCTATCTCCTAAAGGGCCATCTAACACTTCATAAACTTGTTGTTTGTTGTCGAATAGCCAAGGAATGTCAATGCAAAAAATATCATGGCTAAAGGAAGCAACAGTAGCATTGGTTGCTAAAACAATGTCATAATTTCCAAATTGACAGCCTTCTAATAATTCTCTTTCACTTCCTAATACATTATCAGTATAAATATCGCAGCTTAATGTACCGCCGCTTTCTTGCTCCAGACGCATTTTAAAATATTTTGCAGCATCTATGGTAGCAGGTGCATTCCCCAGTGCATAAATAAAGCGGTAACAATCATCTGTTAATTCTACACCAGAATCGAAATCAACTGGTTCTACTTTTTTTTCGACAAATCCTTGTGTAGCTGCATTGTTTTGTGTTTCATCTTCTTTGTTTGCCCCATTAGAACTACAGCCAAATAACCCCAATGTTATGGTGAGTGCTAAAATAGAAGCAATTCTTCTTTTTAACATATAACCCCTCCTAAATTTTATCAAGAAGATTTTTTTCTTTATTGCTTTTTATTTATCACCCTACAATTTCATTTTTTATATAGAAGCAATAAAGATTTTTAATTTTCATTTTTGTTAGTTTGTCATGCAATAAAGAGCATTTAATAAGTAATTTTTGCAATTTTGTTAAATTTTGTTAGAAAAGGAATCTATTATAATTATTTGTATATAATTTTAAACCCTATTTATTTAAAACTTAATCTAATATGATAAAAACTTTTTTATAGAATCATTAAATTTTTTACTTTTTGTAAAAAGTCTGATAAAAAAATAAATTTTTATTAGCAAAAATT
>CAJUKL010000088.1:0-3230 GCA_910587195.1 uncultured Clostridia bacterium
ATAAAAATACAGTATACAATATACAAACGTTTCAACTTCCTAAAATGAGGGTTGTAGGAAGTTAAAAATCAAATGTTTGTTCGGTTTTAATTTCTTAAATTTTTCTGGAAGAAAACTTAGAAAAGAACATATGTTTTGAAATAAATTCTAAAATAGAACTGGTGTTCTATAATAAAGGCACTTTTTGTATATTGTATACAAAATAAGTGAAGAGAGAAGGAAGGAAGAGAGAAAAAAGACCAGATGGGCAGGAAGAAAATTTTTATACGGCAGCAGGACAAATGTCCTTTGCTGATATTTTCGGACATGGTTACGCGCGTATTAAGAGTTTGGGGACATCGTTATGCGCACGTAACAAATTGTTGCCATATCAGGCAATGCAAGAAATGATTTGCTGACATCGTTACACGCGTGTAAACTATAGTACTATGTAATTTACCACCCACCTAAATTATTTATAAGTAAAAATCATTAAAAAATGACTATTTTTGACTACTTTTTGACAGCTAAAACTTAACAAAACTTAACAAAATTACTGCTTTCTTCACGCTTTAATCTACTTTAAACCCATATTTTAAAAATTTTTCATTTAGGGAATTTTTGCGTAGGAATAGAGGGGCTGCGGTCTGGAAGCTAGACAGACAAAACTTTTTTTACCCCCTACACGCTCATTTTTGAGCGGTTGTAGTTTTCTGTAGTAGTTCATCTTAACATCTTTTTAATCTTTGCAAATCAATGTAATACTTTGCTCATCTATGCTACAATCAATTTTATGATCTCCTATCAAATATTTTATTTTTATATCATGCTTATCTGTATCAAAAGATAAATATTCTAATTTCTCTTCTAAATATTCCGCTACTTTATGATTAATATTCATAATTCTTACTAGCTTTAATATTTTCCTTTGATTGAATACAGTCAGATTTTTAAATGTTTCTAAGAACTCTTCCAGATATTCTCTTTCTCTTTCCATCTCCATCTAAAATTTAACCCCCTACCCACTCAAACATGATCGGCTTCTATATTTTTTATGATCTTAAATTGTGAAGCTCTCTTTTTTTTCTGTTTGATTCTAATTCTTTCCCCTGTTTTATTATTTATTAAATACTTGCCTTGTCGATAATATGTATTTATACCATTTTCAGCTAAAAACTCATCAAGAAGATTTTTACCACTTCCCAAATAGTTTATATCATTCGCACAACTTACCCATGCCATCACAAACATTCTAATATCTATATTCATGAAATCTAATAAAATTTCTCTTGTTTTTTCTTGATATTTTATCGTTTCGTCTAATCCTGCTTTTTTCATGACTTCGATACTGTAATAATAATCTTTTGTTTCATATTTAGCCCCATCATATCTTTTCATAGCTGGGAATATTTGTAATAACTCCCGTGGCGTAATATAAGTGATCGCCAGTACAATATTATTTATTAAACTGTATTCAGAGAAAAGTAAATCTATATCTTTTTTTTGCTCTATATTTTTATGTAGTACATTAATACTTTTTATACCTAGGAAGATATACTTAACAAGCTCATCTTTACTTATCTCATCATACTTTAGATCCGCCGCTAAATTTGATTTATTCAGAAGCCTAATGAAAGCGTCTGGATATACTTCTTGTAAACTTCTTTTCTGTTGCTTTTTGCCCTCAATTACTCTCATTTTCGCACTCCGATTCCTCTGCTTCTGTCAAATCAAATACTTTCACATTTAGCACTTTAGCGAGCTTTTCCCATGTCTGCACGCTCCCTCTTTGCTTACCTGTCATTAAAAGAGAGATTGTTGTTTTATTAACGCCTGACTCCTCTGCTAATTTATTTTGATTAATCTTTTTTCTTATCATTGCTATCTTTAACTTTGTAATATCTAACCTCATTTTTGCCGCGCCCCCTTTATATATAGTTTACATAATATTATTCTGATTGACAATCCTTTTCAACTGCTGCCCTCTAAATTTTAAAATTTTATTTAAAATCTAAAAGGCAGCAGCTCTTCAGGAACTAACAACTATATTGTTGTCGCTAAGACGTCACAACAAATAATTTGCTAAGTTTTCTATATCTTTCTTTCTATCTCCTGTACTTATATTTGTACTTATACTTGTACTTTGAAGTGGAAGAACAGATAGATCATGAGCGACTTCATTTATGACATCTGACTCGGATTCCAGATGTGCATTATACAACATAGTTAATATGTACTGTCGCTTATTTGTTATTTTTGTCGTAATTTGATGATATTTTTGTATGACATACTCTATTTGATAATAATTTAGCTTTAATAATACGCTTTTGACCAGTTCCGCATTTTTATATTCATTCTGTATCTTGATAGTTTTACTATGTGACATCACTACATCTAGTATATTGCTTATTAGCTCATTAATAAACGCTTTGTCATGCTGATGAGTGTTGCACAAGTTTTCATATTCAATATTCTTTTTGATAAGAGTTTCATAAGCTTCTAAAACTTCTTTAGAGTCAGAGTGCCCAGAGCGCAATTTGTGGCGCTCTATGTCCACACTCTCTATTCCGCTGCCGTTCTGGTCTTGCTCTATTTCTTTATTCTTATCTTTAGAATCCGCGCACTCTTGATCTTGATTTTCTGCTTGACTTTCTTTTTCTTCTGTTTTATCATCTACTTTAGATTGTTGGCTTTTTTGTGCGACTGTGGCGGACGCATGAGAAAGCTCTTTTTTTTGCCATTTTTCCGCATAATCATATAAAGTATACATATTGCTTGTATCACCCTTTTCTTTAGTTCTTCTATGCGTAATAGAAAGCACTTTTTTTTCTTCTAAAGATTTTAATATTCTCAATATTTTATTTTTACTAAAACTAGATAGTTCTGTTAATTTACTAATGCTAGGAAAGCATTTTCCATCTGAATCGGAAAATTTTTTTAATAATATAAACACTAATTTTTCCTGACCATTTAAAAGGTTACTTTCTAAAAAATCATGATAAATCATAGTGTAATTTCTTTGGTCTGTAGATGTTCTAATTTTATTCATTGTAATATCTCCTTATCGTTAGTTTTTTATCTGTCTGTCAAGTCATGTCATATTTATTTAGCTCTAAATAGACTAGACTGACTAGACTGATTCTAGTTAATAATGATTCTTAGTTAATAATGATTCTAGTTAGGGTGTCATTTTGGCACTGGGGGGGGTGTCATTTTGGCACTGGGGGGGGTGTCATTTTGGCACTGGGGGG
>CAJUKL010000088.1:3330-5302 GCA_910587195.1 uncultured Clostridia bacterium
ACTGGGGGGGGTGTCATTTTGGCACTGGGGGGGGTGTCATTTTGGCACTGGGGGGGGTGTCATTTTGGCACTGGGGGGAGCTTAAAAAGTAAAATATTGAAAAACTAGGGAAAACTAAAACAAATAATAAAAAAAGGATATGCCAAATACAAATATGACATATCCTAATACGATCTACATTACCCCATTATTTTATTATCCTTATCCGCTATCCGCGATACTTATATATTTATATTATCTGAAAAGTACACGAAAAAAACAGCGTAAACATAATAATTACTTGCATTTATTATCTTTTAACGCTATAATAATTTAAACGTGGTAACTGTAGATCATCTATTTTGCAGAGTGCTGGTAACACTCGCCAAGCTTTCCGATACGTCACTATCGGAAAGTGGTTGCCACTTTGATTTTAATTAAATTTTAAATCATTTAGAAAATAGAAAATCTTGTAAAATCAATTTTATCATCATTACAATAATATTTCAACATATTTAAAAGCTTTTTATAAAAAGTTTAATTTTAAAAGAAGAATACTTCAGTATTCTTTTTTTTATGCTTTACATCTATGTGATCCCCCTGCTGGAAATTTCCTGTACGGTAGAAAATACTAAGTTTTACTAAGCCCCTGCTCCCAGTTCCGCTTTCTAGCTTAAAATAGTTTAAAAACAGCTTGATTTTCAAGCTTTTCTTTTTTTCAGAAAAGGAAGCGGAAACCACTTTTTTTTTTAAGTTATGAAGAAAAAAGTAACGCACATTCCGCGCCCCGCATAGCCCGTAGGGGGCTGGTAGTACCTTTTCTTATTTGCTTGAGCTATATAGAATATTATAGCACATCTGAAAAAATTTTGCTATATAAGCCGCTGCTTCTGCTTTAGAGGGTGCAATTTTTTTATTTGTTTTGTTTTTAAATTTTTATCGTAGCGGGTGCATTTGGCGAATCAGGAAAAGAAGTTTGATTCGACAAATTGCTTGAAAAGCATAGATTTAAAACGATTTTCGTACTAAACGAACGAACGCATGAAAAAAAATTTGAAAGAACTAGAAACCTGATGAGCGTTCATTCGACCCCACAACGATTTTAAAGTTTGAAAGAACCTATTGAATAAATAAAAAACTGGGGATTGTAAAAATAAAGGAATGATGTTAAAATGAATAAAAATATGATATTTAGAAAGTGTTTGATATAGATTTTAGAAATTATTGTATCAGCATGGTACAAAAACAAAATAAGGCAACTAACGCGACAGTATGCGACTACTGCCGCGTTGGGGAATGTATTCACGTTGGGGCGTGTTTACATTCAGCATAGATTTCTCTATAGCTGCCACTTTAATTATAACTTGTGCATGATATTTTCGCAATAGGTTTATTATATTTAGTGGTAGTTGTAGGGATAGGAAGAGTATGCGGTAAGTTCGCATACTCTTTAATTTTATCAAAAGAGGTGACATGATTTTCATTAACGGTAATCGAAAAAAAAGTAAAAATCTTTTATTTACTGATATGTGCAAGCGTTTTCATGTAGAAAAGAAGCAGAAAAAGAAATTCAAAGAGTGGTTATTATACAATACCACCATAGATCCATTTTTAGTGTTTCTGAAAAAAGAGGACATTCAGGAAATAGAAGATTGGCTAAAAGAAAAGCAAAAGGAATTGTTAAAACAGGAAATAAAAGAAAGCGGTAGCAGGGTATAAAATGCTACTGTTTTCTTTTTGCCCTTTTAAGCAAATTTTATATCAATATAATATAAATTATCATAGATAGAATAAAAATTGAAATTTGGGGCAAATAAATTGATTTGAGAGGGTATTTTTTTTCATTTATCTTTTCAACAAATTTCTTTTGTCTTTCTTTAACTTCTTTTTGCTGTTTATAAAAATACAGTATACAATATACAAACGTTTCAACTTCCTAAAATGAGGGTTGTCGGAAGTTAAAATAAAAACTGGTGTTCTTAAACTAGATATT
>CAJUKL010000089.1 GCA_910587195.1 uncultured Clostridia bacterium
TTTCCTGTTTTTCTTTTTTAATAGAAATATTTTCCACTGTTTTCACTTCCTAGCTATAAAGATGTGTTGCATCGTTTGGACAGTATTGCTGATAAGCTGTTTATTTTTCTCCTGCAATTTGATAGTCTTTTTCTATCAAATCATCCACTGTACAGCCTAAAGTTTTGGCTATCTGGTAACCTGTTTGTAATGGAAGTGGTTTTAATCCTGTTTCGATGTAGCTTATCATAGTAGCTGAAACTGCTGCTTTTTTAGCTAATTGCTCTTGGGTCATTCTTTTAGCAATTCGTCGTAATCTGATATTTTTTCCTATATTTTCCCAACTCAATGTTTTTCCTCCTTTCTTTTTACAATCTCATCAACACTATTTGCTAACTTTTCTTGTACTTCTTGTAAATTTTTACTTTCTATATTAGCAGCTAATAATATATCTTCTGCTGTATAGATTTCTGTACCAGAGCCTAACTTATCTACTATTGCCTGTAATATAAGCTGATTTCTATCTTTAGGCATTGGTCTTTCTCTCCTTTTTGTGGTATAATCAAGTTAATTTCTTAACTTGGTTATATTATATCCAACATTTGTTGGACTGTCAATATAATTATCCTACTTTTGTTGGATTTATGAAAAATATACAAAAAGGAGTGTGTTTTTATGTATAATTCTAGTGAAGTTGCAGACAAAATTAACTTATTATTAAAAGAAAAAAATAAATCTCAAAAAATAATGCTTGAAGATTGTAGATTAAATAAAAATGCTATTTCAACTATGTTATCTCGTGGCTCTATGCCTAAAGCTGATAATTTAGGCAAAATTGCCGACTACCTTGACTGTTCTGTTGACTACCTGCTTGGCAGAACGGACAATCCTGAAGTCAATAAATAAATTTAATCATTTCTTTCGGCTGTCATTTGGCAGCCATTTTTTTTGTTTTTATCAAAGCCGCCCCACTGACTTTTGTAGTTTCTTTCTTCTTTATATTTATAAAATGTGTTACACCGTTTGGACACTATATTGCACTTTTCTCATCTTCATCATATAAATCATTTAAAGTACAACCTAATGCTTTTGCTACTAAATAAACCACTTGTATATTAGGATTTCTTACATTTGTTTCCATTTGAGTAATGTATACTCTTGACACACCTGCTTGTTCTGCTAGTTGTTCTTGTGTTAGTTTTTTCTCTATTCTTCTTGCTTTTACATTCTCAGCTAAACTCATATTTTCTCATCTCCTTTCACATATTGTTGTTTTATATTGCATTTTGTGTTAAAATGTAACTGTGTTACTTTTAACTTGGTTATAGTATAATCCATGAATTCATGAAAGTCAATATATTTTTTTCATGTTTTCATGGAATTAGCAATTTTTACAAAGGTTATAAGCAAATAGGAGGCGATTTTTATGTATGATTTACAATTAATTGAAGAACGTATTATGACAATAGCTAAGAGTAAAGGATTATCCAAAAATAAATTACTTATAAACGCAAAATTACATAAAGGTGTTTTTGATAATATGAAAAAAGGTCAAGTCCCCTCTATTGATAAAATACACACTATAGCGGATTATTTGGAATGTTCTGTAGATTATCTCTTAGGACGTACAGATGAACAAACAATTACTCATTCTACAAATAATATCAATAGTAACTTTGTTCAAAAAAATGGTTCTATTACTTTTGGCTCTGTTTCTGTTGCTTCTAATTCCGATAAAAATTCTAATAATATATCTTTATCAAATGAAGAAATAGAAATATTAGACATTTACCGTTCCTTAAACATTAGAGAAAAAGCAAAGTTTTTGAATATGGCTCTTGAAATAGAACAAGAAAAAAGCAATTAAAAATGGAGGAAATAAGCAAAATGACAATTGGAGTAATATCAGAAAAAGTAAAAGATTTATTAAATCTTTCAATTATTGATGATGATAACATTTATATAGGAGAGACAAATTTATTACATATGGAAAAATCGCATCCTTCAGACTTTAAAAAATATAAAGACCAAATACCAAATATACTAAAATTTCCTGATTATGTTGGTCTAAATCCAAAAGATAATTCTATTGAATATGTAAAAGATTTTTGGCTTGATAACGAATATGTAAAGGTTGCGGTGAGAATATCGTTAAATGGTAAATATTATGCTCGTTCTCTCTATGTTTTAAATAAAAAAAGAACTGAAAACTTTATTAAAAAAGGAACATTGAAAAAAACTTGACATATTGTCAAAGATAGTTTAAAATGTACTTAAGTTAATTTATTAACTTAGGTTATAATATTTTAAAATTGGTGATATACTAATATTAGTTATAGAAATTTGAGGACGGAACGGGCAGCCGTCGCCCTTTGTTAGGAGATGTGGGAGTGTCGCCCCACCTTATTTCTATAACTATTTTAGTAATTATTTTGACTGTCATTTTTGGCAGTTTTTTTCTTTATTACAATAAAAAACCCTTAGCACCTGGACATCACTAAGGGTCTTTAGAAAGGATTAATATAAATCATTTTTCAGATACACCTATTATATCAAAGCCGCCCTACAATTTCAAGTTTTTTTTCAAAACGAGAAAGGATTGATATAATATGGCTACGATTCGAAAAAGAGGAAACGCTTATCAAATACGGGTGTCATGTGGCACAAATATGTATGGTAAAAAAATCATTGAATCTATGACCTGGAAGCCCGATAAAAATATGACATCTCGCCAAATTGAAAAAGAATTAAATAAAATTGCTGTTCATTTTGAAGAAAATGTAAAAAATGGGATTATCAAAAAAGATAGTAAAATAAAATTACATGAATTGTGTGATATCTATTTAGAAATGCAGAAAAAATTTTTTTCTCCTAACACTTACAATACGTATTCTCATACGATTGAAAAATACATCAAACCCGCACTTGGGCACTTAAAGCTGGCAGATATTACGCCATTACATCTGCAAAAATTTATCAATGCGCTTTCAGAACAAAAAACTTTGCACCATAACACAATAGCACCTTCCTCTGTAAAATCCTATTATATTACGGTGCAATCTATTTTTAAATTTGCTTGTAGAATGGGTTTTTTAGAACAGAATCCAGCCACCTCTACAAACTTGGACTTTCCAAAATCCCCACCTGCGCATACGGAAATATTAGATGAAAAAGGCGTAAAAAACCTTTTAGAATGTCTGGAAAATGAGCCGTTGATGTGGAAAACTTTAATTCATCTGGCTTTGTGTACGGGTTGCAGAAGGGGCGAACTAGCGGCTTTACAATGGGAGGATATTGACTGGGAAAAAAAGCAAGTTAATATCTGTAAAAGTATGTATCATATCAAAGGTGAAAAAGGAATAAAATTGCCAAAATCAAGGGATAGTAACCGTATTATAACCATACCAGATTATATGCTTCAAATGCTAAAATACTATAAAAACAGACAAGCAGAATTAAAATTAAGTATTGCACAAGACTGGAATAAGGATAACATGCTTTTTACAAGTAAAACTGGTAACTATATTTCTCCGTTTGTAATTTCTAAATGGTTTTCTTCTTTTTTACAAAGAAATGCTATTTCGCACATAAAATTTCATAGCCTTCGTCATACCTCTGCCAGTATTTTGCTTGCTAGTGGTACGAACATCAAAACTGTGTCGAACCGTTTAGGACATTCCAACTTGACAACAACTAATAGATATGTTCATGCTTTGCTGGACGCTGATATTGTAGCAGCCGATACACTGGAACAAAAGCTAAATTTTATTGAAGTAGGACAAAAGTGGGACAAAAACGCATAAAAGAAAATAATTTTTAAAATAGGAAGTGCCAGAAATGCCTTGTTCATAAGAATTTTTAGGTGCTTCCTATTTTAAAAAATGAATTTGGTATATTTCCATAAAAAATAAGTCCTTCTCCAGCATTGGTATTTGTCACATAAGAAAGTTGATGAGGACTGATATTTAGCTGTTTTGCAAGTATTTGCCTGTCGCCTTGTGCTTGATTGAGCATATAAATAAAATCACTGTTTTCAAATATATTTTCAATTTCTCTTGATGCTAATAAATCCTTAATATTTTGCGTTAATGCTGTTGGAATACCGCCCCATTTTCTAAATCTTTTCCATATCTCAACAGAATATGCAGCCGTTTGTTCTTCTTTTAAAAGCAAATGGAACTCATCAATATAAAGTCTTGTAGATTTATGTGCAGTCCTGTTTTCTGTTACACGTCCCCAAACTTGGTCTTGCACTACTAACATTCCTATTTTTTTCAATTGTTTTCCCAATTCTTTAATGTCATAACAAACCAGTCTGTTGCGAATATCTACATTTGTTCTATGATTAAATATGTTTAAAGAGCCATTGACATAAATTTCGAGAGCCGTTGCCAAATGTTGTGCTTCTGGTTCTTTTTGTTCTTTCATCATGTCATATAAATCGCCTAATATTGGCATATTAGATTGTATTGGTTCTATAAGGTAATTTTGATAAATCATTCTCACACATCTATCGATAATTGTTTTTTCTACGGGTTGTAGTCCTTCTTTTCCGCCTACTATCAATTCACAAAGAGAAAGTATAAAGTCAGATTTTAACGACAAAGGGTTATCATCTTCTGAATAGTTTAAATTGATGTCCATAGGATTGATGTAATCATTGCTGGAAGGGGATATTTTTATGACTTGTCCGCCCAGTCTTGACACAAGAGGAAAATACTCCGATTCTGGGTCAACAATAGCAATATCATCATTTGTCAACAAAAAAGCATTTGTAATTTCTCTTTTTGCTGAAAAACTTTTACCACTTCCTGGTGTTCCCAATATCAAACCGTTAGGATTTTTTAAACGTTTTCTATCAGCCATGATTAAGTTGTTGGAAAGGGCATTTAAGCCATAATATAATGCTTCACCTTCTTGAAATAATTCTTGTGTGGTGAATGGCACAAATATTGCTGTACTGCTTGTTGTTAACACTCTTTGTATTTCAATTTGATTTTGTGCAAGAGGTAAACTGCTCATTAACGCTTGTTCCTGCTGATAATCTAACGGACGTAATGAACAGTTATATTTTTGAGCAATGCCTTGTGCTTGAAATAAGTCCGTAGATAATTTTTGTTTTGTTTCTGCTGTATTCATTATAAGCACTGTGACAAGAAACATTCTTTCGTTTCTGTTTTGTAAATCTTCTAATAATGATTGTGCCTGTTCACCATATGTCACAATATCTGGTGATAATAGCGATAGGTAAGCCTTTGAGGTTATCTCCAGCTTTTCCCCCGCTTCACACC
>CAJUKL010000090.1 GCA_910587195.1 uncultured Clostridia bacterium
GTGGCAGCATTTAAAATTCTATGTTTTTATAAGACATTTTCCTAAGTGTAACACATAAAAGATAAGATTTCAAATGTTAATTTAGGAGGAAATGTATTATGAAAAAAGTAATTGTATTAATTACTACTATATTAGTAGTTTTTTCAAGTATAGCAATGACGTCTTATGCAAAGACAGAAAATGATATAATAGCAAATGAAAATATTGCATTATGGGAAGAAATACTAGATAATTTAGAAGAAAATGATTATGGTGGTGCATATGTGCAAGATGGAAAGCTACATATTAAGACAAAAGATAGTGAGACCTTGCAAGCAACATTATTTGAAATACTTCCTAAAGCAAGAACATCCTCTAATATCATTATAGAGGATGATGCAAAATATACATTACAAGAATTAAATAATGCATCAGATAAATCAATGGAAGTATGGGAAGAATTAGAGTTAGATTTTGTAGCAGTAGATGAAGAATATAATGCTTTATTGGTAGGTGCTTATGAATGGACAGAAGAGAAAAAAGACACTTTTATGGAAGCTGTAGGAATAAAAAATGTAATATTTGAAACAGTAGAACCTATAGAAGAACAAAAAATAGAATATACTTCTGCAAAGGAAGAAGAACAAGTAACTAGAGATGGAACAGAAATGTTTATTGGTAAACAAGCACAAAATGAAGATGTTAAAGAGAAAGATGGACGACCTATTGTTTCTACTATTGGTGCTTGTATATTAGGAAATGATGATAATTTTAAAAAGGGATTTGTTACAACTGCTCATACTAATATTTCTAATCAACCTACAGCTAAAGGTCAAAATATAAGTGGAACTTATAATGATATGGGAAATATAGGAAAGATTTATGACAGAATAATTAGTGCATCAAAAGGAATAGATATCGCTATTATTGAAGCAAATCGTGAAATAAAATTAAATAATGAAATATATACGGAAGTTAGTGGAAAAGGTGCTAAAAGTAGAGGTTATTTAGTTGGTTCCAGAAAGCCATTAAAGGGATATGATTGTTATATTTTTCCAGGATTTTCAAATGATAAGAAAGATCCCTATTACGATAAGATACAGGTAAACATCAATTCAATAAATTGTAAAAAATACATGACAAATCCTGATGATGAAGGTGAACATGTTTTTTATAATTTACTACTACTAAGAACAATAGATTATAAAAGAACGTATAGTGGTGATAGCGGTTCAACTGTTGCTATGAAATATGATAACAATGATAATTATGAATTAATTGGTATTTACAAGGGAGCTGATGTAAAACCTTGTGGAGAAGAACCATCTGTATATATGGAGTGTAAAGCATATTCTAATAGTGAAGATCGTACAGATTATAAATATTTATTTGCAACAAATTGGCAACAAGTTGAAAAACATTTTAATGTTAGGATGTATTAATTATTATGAAGATAATTATGAAAAAAAAATTGATTACTAGTTTTATTATTAGTTTTATCATTTTTATTAATTGTAGTTCTATAGCTTTGGCAGAAAATAGGATAAATGATTTGGAAACAACAGCTTATTATCAATTATACATACATAATGATGATATTTTCCTAGAGATTAGCGGAGAGATGGTCAATTTTAATAAAAAACCTTATAGAAAAGAATTTATAGTTATGCTTCCGCTGAAAGAGTTTGTAGAAGCACATAATCAAAAAATAAATATTACTTCTAACGACAATCAAATGACGAAAACTATTACTTTGAATGGAAAAAACGTCACATTTTTTAAAGATGAAAAAAGGGTTATGGTAGATGGAAAAGAAAAATATCTGCTTGTAACACCAGATTTTGTAAATAATGATATTTTTATTGGAACAGAAGATTTGTCCGTAATATTTTATATGACCTCTAACTTATATCAGAATAGAGGAATTCAAAGAATTCTTCGTGTTTCTGATGGGCAACCTTATATGTGGTATCGTGATATTGAAGGAAAAAAATGTTTTGTTACAGAGTATGCTTCTTGGTATGCTTTTAGGGATGGTGAAGATAAAGGAAAAGATAGGGTTTTGATAAGAGAGAATGACAAAAAATACAAAACACATCATTATTATATCAATGAAAATGGGATTTGGAATACCATGAAATTAAGTGCCTGGTATGCTACAAATAGCGGTTTTCCACAGTACACCCAGCGAAAGGGGTATTTACTAACAAATAAAATAATCAATACTTATGAAAAAGATGGTAAAATTATGATGAAATTAGATGATATGGAAAAATTTTCAAGTTCAGATGTGTTTTGGAGTATTCGATGGGATAAAGAACAAAAAACAGCTCATATTAACTTGTATCATTCTTTACTAAAAGATATTGTGCTCAAAGACAATAGCAATATCATAACTTTAAATGGTACTAATATAAAAATGTCAGTACCAGCAGAAATAAGGGAAAACAATATTTGTATTCCTATTGAAACAGTATTTGATATATTGGAAATCCAAAATATAGAGTGGATTGAAAATGGAAAAGAATTGTTTTTGATATATTAATACATTGTAATGAAAAATTATTCCTGTAAAAAAATACAAGCAAAAGTTTGGGTTTGCTTGTATTTTTTATTAAAAATCTCTTGACAATTTATAATTTAAGTATTATTATATACATATACTTGTTATTGTATATAAGTTTGGAGAGAATACTATGAAAAAATGTATGGAAAGCGAAACCGAAAAATTACACCATAGACTGAAAAGAATAATAGGACAGGTACAGGCGATTGATAGAATGATTGAGGAAGATATTCCTTGTGAAGATGTCTTGTCACAAATTAATGCAGCAAAATCTGCTTTGCATGAGATAGGACAGGCTATTTTAGAAAGTCACTTGAAGTATTGTATTTCTGAAGGTATAAAAAATGACGATGTAGAAGAAACTATGAAAAGTTTCTCAAAGGCAATGAAAAGATTTGCGAATATGAAATAAAAAAATAGAATGATAACATTGGATTGATAACAAATTGATAACATTATTTGGAATAGACCATAGATATAGAATAATAGAAAACAAATGAAATCAAATAAAACCAAATGTCCCATACAATGGGATACATTAAATTTTTTAATATTTTTATATTAATACAAATTTTACAACCCCTGATTTTACAATGTTTTTGCAGGTACGTATTTTTATAAATATATTTTGGAAATTAAATGATGACAATTTTATAAAAAAGTTGGACAAAAAGGGGACAAGAAAAAAAGTGATAGAGCGACTTTGATATAAAAATAAAAAATAAGAAGGCAATTTTTGCCCTCTTATTTATAATACAATCTTATCAATTATTTTACCTCTTGTGACTTACCAAAAACATAGCCAGCTACCGTTAATAATACAGTCTTTAAGACTTCAAATAAAGGTTCTGTCAGGGAACTATTTTTTTGAAAAACAGCTACAGATATAATAAGGTCAAGAATATAAAGCAATACCATTAATCCTAAGGTGAATTTGATAAAATTAAAATCTTTTATCCATTTTACCCATTCTTGTTGCTCTTTTAAAGGAATCTGTCCTCTTTGCATGGGATACAATGGTTCATCTATTTCAGCTGCAGGAATTTCTATGGGTCTAATGGAATCTTTTTGTAAATCACTCAAGCAAAAGCACCTCACTTTTAATATCTTCATCCTTTAAAAAAGATTCATTTTTTGTCCATGCTTTGTACCATGCAGTTCCTTCTTTATGGGTTAATTCGCATAATTGAATACCATCCCATGATTTATATTGATTCCAGACAGATTGTAAAACTTCGGAAAAAATGTAATCTGATTTTTCATCTAAAATATATACTTTTCCATCCCTACTTTTATAATATTCTGTAATTTTATTACTTTCATATTGATGAAACTTAGAGTAAACACTAGATAATACGGGACCATATTTCCATGCTTCGAATCTTTCAGAAAATAGAGATTCTTTTGTTTTTTGGAGATAATCCCTATAAATAAAATATAACAATTTTTGTAATTTCATAGGGGTTACAGGACTTTTTTCTTTAAAAGCTAAATTTAATAAATTATTTGCCACAAACAAAGGATTTATTGTATTCATTTTTTCACTTCCTAAAAAAATACAAATGCTATTTCTATTCTATGAATTATGTTTGAAAAAATTGCTATTCCTAAAACTTTATTTGCCATAGACTCCCATTCTATCGTGTATGACAAACAGCCTTAACATTGTTCCTGTAAGCATAAGCTGCCCTTTTTCGTCCCCTTTTAATGCACCTTTGTCAATCAGTTTTTGTACTGTAGGCTTAGCCCAATCCGGCATATTATCATCTATGTAGTTGTAAACCATTTCTATACCTTCTTTCTTTTCTGTTTCAGATAACCTTTTTTTAAAATCCATCCATTGCACCTGATTCCTGACAAAAGGCTCCGGACACATTTTTCCCGTAATATCATAATGACGTAACACATTTTCTAGTAGAATGTTATATTTTTCCATAAGCATTTTTACTACTGCAATCGCTGTATTTTGTGTTTCTTGATTGATGTAGTATTGCCCGTTTTGGTCTTTTTCACTACACATTTCTACACCGATACTATTGTTGTTTCTGCATTTTTCATGTCTGTAGCTTTTTGCCCCGCAATGCCATGCAGTATTTTCATCATGAACACTTTGTACTATTGTATTTTCATCTACAAAGTAATGTGCGGAAGCATTTCGATTGGGATGCGCAAAATAATTTCCGTTTCCTTCTGCTCTATCTCCATTGTTCGCAGTGTAATGCACTACAATATACTGTATTTGCTCTTTTCTGCCTTTTGTGTAGTTGCTTTGATGTGCTGTTATCTCTTTTATTTCCATAGTTATCCCCTCAATCCTTTTTCGGTTTTTGGTAAAGCAATGCCTGTTTACTATCGGTAATTCCGCTAGTTGTAGGGTCGTTGATGTAGCCTACTACGGCAACAACAACACACCCTAGTGCAAACGGATTTCCCAGTAGATTTTTGACTTGTGCTATTAGAATTGTCCAGCTGGTAAACATTTCCGGCTCTGCTCCAACCGCTGCCAATAGAATCGCTATGAGCCCAAACCAGAAATACGGGTTTTTTATTCTGACTTTCCAGTTAATTCTCATATTTTTCCTTCCTTTCCTCTAAAATACTGATTCTGTTTTCATGTTCTGCAATTTGTTCATCTTGCTTATCATTGTGTGCCC
>CAJUKL010000091.1 GCA_910587195.1 uncultured Clostridia bacterium
CTTGAAAGAAAGCTTAGCAAAGAACTTTTGTGCAAAACTTCGTTTTGCTGCTGTGCTTTGGACTTGAACAGTTACTTCAGTGGAACGGCAACAGAATACCATCAGGAAAAGTGAAAATCTGTCCTATATACAAAAGAAAAAGTTTTTGGTCAAGCTTTTTTTAAAAAGCTTGTAGGAGTTTGAGGGCTAGCCCTCAAAGTCTTTTGACAAGTTGGTTTGAGGACAAAGTCCTCAAGATTTTAAATGTTTTAATTGTTTGAAGGTGAGAAAAATAAAAAATAATAATAGAAATGTTAGGAATTATAAGAATAATATAAGAGGAAATAGCAGAAATAATCATAGAGGAAAAAAGGTGCGGAAAAAGAGAAAAGTCACAAAAACCTTTTCTATGAAATTTATTTTTATTTTATTGGTGGCTTGTTTAGGGGGCGCAGGAATTATTTTTTCGCCTATTTTTTCTGTACATACTATAGATATAACAGAAATGGAACAGTATACAACAGAAGAAGTTTGCGAAATCATAGGATTAAAAGAGGGGGCAAATATCTTTTTGTATGATAAAAAAAAGGCAACGGAAATTTTAAATCAAAATCATTATGTGGAATCTGCAAAAATAGAAGTTTCGCTTCCAAGTACAATTTATATTGAAATAAATGAGAGAAAGGTGCGGGGGTATGTACCTTATGCAGGTTCCTATCTTTATATAGATGAATATGGCAGAGTGTTAGATATTCAAAATGAAACAAAAAAAGTGTTGCCAGTGGTGCATGGCTTAGATTTTGACCAATTTCAGTTAGGTGAATTGTTAGAGGTCAAAAATAAAGAATCCTTTGATGTAGTTGTGTTGGTATCCCAGTTAATTACAAAATATGAACTTTTAAGCAATATTATGGAAATAGATGTAGATGACCCAGCAAATATTACAGCAAGTATTAATCAAGTAGAAATACAATTTGGCAGTGTTGAGAATTGTGAACAAAAAATGGCATATCTTGCACAAATATTAAGCACCATACCAGAAAAGGATAGAGGAATCCTGGATTTAAGTGATATGAGCAAACCTATTGTTTTTCGTTACCTGTCTTAACAAAAAATTAATAAAAAAATTTTATAATATTACTAATTTTGTATTGAATCAAAGCAAAAAAAGAGATAAGATAATAGTAAACATATATTAAAATGGATTTTTTAGAGCAACATATATTGATATATATTATATCTATTACTTTTTACCATAATATATATTAAAAGAAAAATATATGAAAAAAGAACACAAAATACAAATTTAGGTATGGTGTTATCTATCCTTTTCATGTATAATATATACTACTCTATGTAATTCTGAAACTCTAGGAGGGGATTTTTTTGCTCGAATTTGATATTCCACGGAGCAGTAACATGGCACAAATCAAAGTGGTTGGTGTCGGTGGCGGCGGCAACAATGCAGTAGATCGTATGATTGAAGACGGTTTGGAAGGCGTTGAATTTATTTCTGTGAATACAGATAGTCAACAGTTGGTAGATTCAAAATCACCTGTTAAAATACAAATTGGCGAAAAGTTAACAAAAGGTCTTGGTGCAGGAGGAAATCCTGACATTGGAGAACGTTCCGCAGAAGAAACACAGGAAGAAGTAACACAAGCTTTAAAAGGCGCAGATATGGTGTTTATTACTGCTGGTATGGGTGGCGGCACTGGAACAGGTGCAGCACCAAAAATTGCTTCCATTTCCAAAGAAATGGGTATTTTAACGGTTGGTGTTGTAACAAAGCCTTTTAAATTTGAAGGCAAAAAAAGAATGGCAAATGCAGAACGAGGCATTATGGAATTGAAAAAAAATGTGGATACTCTTGTTATTATCCCAAATCAGCGCCTTATGGGCATTATAGACAAAAAAACAACATTGACAGAAGCCTTTAAAAAGGTAGATGAAGTATTAAGACAAGGCGTACAAGGAATTGCAGACTTGATTTCAAAACCAGGTGTTATCAATCTTGACTTTGCAGATGTGCGTACCATTATGGCAGACCAAGGAATTGCCCATATGGGAATTGGACAAGCTTCTGGTGAAAACAAAGCAGAAGTTGCAGCAAAAGCAGCAATTCAAAGTCCACTTTTGGAAACAACCATAGAAGGTGCGAAAAGCGTACTTATCAATTTTAGTGGCGATAGTGATTTAGGTCTTTTGGAAACAGAAGAAGCAGCCGAATTGATTCGAGAATCTCTTGACCCTGAAGCAGAAATCATTTTTGGTACAACCATTAATGAAGATTTAACTGACCAAGTGGTTGTAACTGTCATTGCAACAGGATTAGAAGATGAAGAAGAAGTTGTGCAACAACCACAACCTGTACAGCAACCACAACAAACACAGTCAACAAACTTATTTAATAGACGTGTGCAGCCACAACCAAGAGTGACACCACAACCTGTACAGCAACAAGTGCAGCAACCACAACAGCAACCAGTAAGAGAAGGAAAACCAATTAGAGGTTTTGACAATTTAGATGATTTTGAATCTGAAATTAAAATACCAGATTTTTTAACAAGAAAAAGATTTTAACAAAAATAAACTCCCTCCACTTTTATAAATGGGGGGGGAGTTTATGTATAAAACAAGAAAAATTTTTGTCAACGATTTTTTTATGGATTTATTTCCTATGTAGGGAAATAATCCTTTATTGTGTCAACTCATTTTCATTTAAATAATTTAAAAAAGTATCTATAATATTACGACTACGTTTTTGAATATCTTCTTCTGTAAAGTCGGTCATATGGTTTGATAAATTAATTAATTCTTGTATTTTCGTACCATCTTTTTTCTGCTTTCGGTTGTTGATAAAACCTTGATAATATTTTATTTTATCTGTAAAACGGTAATCAGCAGCACGTATATTAATACGTTTTTCTAATAACACTTTGTTGCCAAGAGAATCAATACTATGTGTATGTTTTAAAGTTTTTTCTTTGTCTTGTCGATTTTTAGCATAGATGTGTTCTATTTCGAATACAGTTTCAAGGGAAAGTAATTCTTGTTTTTCATTTTGAAAAGCCCACCAAGCAAGCATAGCTTTTGTAATAGGGCGAGTGTTATGAAAGCGAAAGTTAGAAAATGTAGTATTTACTGTGGAAGGAACAAATTTAAAATCTGCAAAGGTTACAGGTTCTCCTTTTACAATATTTAACATTTCAGCATAAACAGGTGTTCTAAGTGCATTTACACCTGGATTTGTAATAGCATAAGTCCAAATAAATCCAATCGTTTTGTTTAAAAACTTATAAAATGCTTCTTCTTCCAGCAGTCCATTTTCATCTTTATTTTGCATAAAATACACAGATACAAAATAAGTCCACATACCGTTAGGGGCATAATTTAATACAAATAGTCTATGTAAGATGCGAGTAGAAAATCTATCTTTGTCTTGGTTTGACACATCTTCCCAAAAATGTGCAAGTAAAATCAAGTTTTCAAATGTTTCTTCTTTTTTTAATAAAGCATAATTGTTTTTTTCGTAAAATTTTCGTAAGGCTTCTGTTGTAGAAGATTTTATACCTTGTATAGCTCTAATATAATACATATAGCGAGTAAATAGTTCATCCATTGGTGCGTTTGTAAGAGGGCGAAAAATTTTTTTGCTTAAGGCTTCTAAATTTTTCCAACGATTGATAAAAGAATCTTTTTTTCCAATATTGGAATAATGTTTGTAAAATTGCGCCTTAAAAATATCAGAATCAGATAAAGGTTTTCCACGGTCATTTAAAGTAGAAAAAATCCTAAGTGCAGTATCTTGAGATTCTGCTTCAATCGGTAGCAAAATGCAATTATTCATAATGCGAGTAGGAAGATAAGCAAAATAAGTTGGAAATCTGTTTAAAAAAGAGTCAATACAATTTTGAAAAAAACGAAAATTTACAGCATATCTGCTAGTTTGTTCTTTGGTTGTAACACCGGTACGCAAGATTGCAATAAACTCCTCTTTATCATCTTCTATCACCACTTCAGAATTAATTTTTAATTCCATTTTATCTGGTTCGCCAAATTCATTTGTTTTCCAAAGACATTTTTCAATATTTTGCCTGGTAGAAATGGATTCTTTGTCCTGCATATGACTAAATTTTGTATAAAAGGCACGAAGAAGTAACATCAATGTTGTAAGACGCTGCTGACCATCAATGACTTCCATTTTTTCATCTTTATTTTTAAAAGTAACAATAGGCCCTAAAAAGTATTCACTATTTCTATCAAATTCTGTGCTTCCATTATCTGGAATTGCAAAAGTAAAAATGTCATCCCATAAAGTTTGACATTCCACTTCTTCCCAAGCATAAGGTCGTTGGTAATCTGGAATTAAAAAATCCGCTCTTTTATCTTGAAATAAATCTTTAATTGTTTTTTGGTCAACATTTAATTTTGACACTACATTCTCCCCCTTTAATTCTAAGATAGATAGTATTATAGCACAAAATGATAAATTTAATAAGATTAAGAATAAAAAAATAAATGGATAATTTCTGAAAAGAAGTTTTATTTAAGGTGATTTTTTATAGCTTGAAAATGAATGATTTATTTTATAAATTGTACAAATTTGAAAACAAAAAAAGTGAAGAAGATAGAAAAAACTCTAATTATAATATACTTTATAAAAAAATATTTGGCAAATTTAGTATAAAAAGGTATTCCTTTTGAGAAAAACTTTATTGATTTTTTTTCAAAAAAAACTTGAACACTTTGAATAAAATGTGTTATATTATACTTATAAAAAACTAGAAAATTTGTCTTATTTATGTTTAAAAAGATTTTTTCTCAAAAGGAATAGTTTTTAAAAATAAATTTAGATAATTTTTTAGTTTTGGAATAAAAAAAGGAGGGGAGCTTTTTACAGAAAGGGAACATATTTCATAAGTGTTTACAGTTAAAAATTTTTAGCTGTAATGTATTGAAGGAGGAAAATAAAAAATGAAAAAGAAACAAGCAATCGCATTTTTGTTGTCAGCAGCTATGACAACAGGAACTGTAATACCAGCATTTGGTGCTGCTAGTGATATTAATGGTCACTGGGCACAAGCAACTATCGCAAAATGGCAAGATGCAGGTCGCATTGGCG
>CAJUKL010000092.1 GCA_910587195.1 uncultured Clostridia bacterium
CAGAAAGCCCCAAAATGCTCCAAGAAACTTCTTGTCATAGTCTGATAGCGTTTTACAGACTTCCTTTTTATAACATAAGAATGTTTTCACTGGTGGTACTTCTAAATAATCATTTGCAAATATCATTTTATTCATGACATCAGTGTTATTGATGAAGTCGATACACGCAACATATAATGGCAGCTTTTCTAACTGATATTTTGCAAATGGTTTATATTCTATTGCAAAATCTCGTTCGATTGTTTCAATAATTCCTTTTGTTGTAAATGTGTAAGTCTTCTTTTCCATGTTATTCTCTCCTTAATATTCACTTGCTAGTAACATTGTTTCAACTAATTTTGTATGATAATCTGTTTCAATGATGTAAACTTTTTCTCTAACAGCATTTTCTACAACACAGTAATAGGAGATTTGATAAAATGGTTGTTCTGCTGTATGCTCTATCAACTGCAAATGCTTTTGTACTGCTTCTAAACGATATACTTGTAGATAGTCTATTTCTTTGTGTTGTTTTCTTAGCTTGTCCTGCATATTCCACAACAATATTTGTATTTCAATAGGTATGTTTTGTTGTATACCTTTTGTAATCAGTCGCTCTAGTTTCACTTTACCACCTCTTTTAGATTTCTGATAAAAACCATTGTTCTATTTCTTCTGTATATACTCCCTTTGGTGCAATCAATGTAATAGCATACTCATTGTTACATATCACAATACCCTCGTAATATTCTTTGTTGTCATACGTTTTGACTTCTACATATTCTGGAAATAATGAAGTAATCGCTCTATTTTCAAAGCCTATTTCTGTTAAGTCAAAAAGATTGTCATTATTTTCAAATAACACAATATTTCCATATGCTTCCATATCAAAGTCATAGATTGCTATGCTTGTGTTGATACTTTTCAGCAAATGTAAAAACTGCTCTTTCAGATGTTTCGCAAGCTCCTCACCAATCACCCCTTGTTTTTTTAGATTTTCAATTTGTCGCATTTTACAAATTTTCTTCATAATTTTGTACTCCTTTCTAATATGAATTATCTATACTATAGATTTTTATTATGATATATCTTTCAAACTTCTTTTGTTTCAATTTTGGGCATAAAAAAGCCTATAGAACAATTTGTCCTATAGGCTTTACTATTGTAATATGTATTTAAGAATAGGTTTTATTTATTTTTCTTTAGAATAGGTTTTAAAGCAATTATTTGTTGTTTAAAAACCTCTGCTAATACTTCTTTTTCTTCTAATGCTAAATCTTTCGTTTCTGATTCCCAAACTTGAAATAATTCATTTTCTTCAAAAGTTAAAAGAGTTCCAACAGAAATATTACCTTTTTTAGCTATTTTTTCTAATACGTCAAGAGAAGCCACCCTTTCTCCCCTTTCTAATTTACCTAAATAAGACAAATCAATGTGTAATTCTTTTGCAAACTCTGCTTGTGTTTGTTCTCTCTTTTTTCTAATTTTTTTAATCTTTTCTCCAAGTTCTATAAGATTCATTTAAAACACCTCTGTCATAATATTATAATATTTAGAAGTAAAAATAAAACTGGTCTAAAAGTAGCGTATTTATCATAAAATTAACTACTTTTAGACCAGTCCAAACTAGTTTACTTTTATTGCAAAAAATGATATGATTTTACAAAGTAATTTATAAATTTGTCATTTCAATATTATGATATAGGTTTAAAAATAGTGTAAATTTCATTTTTATACAAAATATTTCTAAAAATTTCAATGAGGTGATTTCAATGTCTTTAATAGGTAATATTGTTCTAAGTGTTCTAATTGTCATGGTTTTTATAGTTGCTCCAATACTTATTATTTTATCTATACATAGTGATGAAGAATCCATAGCTAAGAGAAAGGAATATCTAGACTATCTATACTCGCTTCCCCCAGAAGTATATGAATCTGTGCGTGAAATGGAGCAGCGTACGGAAAAACGAATGGAGCGTATGGATATGGAAAGAGATTTGTTACAACCGTTTCATTCCAGTCTTTCTTCCAGGTTTGATAGATTTGATAGATGGGATGATTGGGATGAATATTGAAATAATGACAACTTCTAACTTATTTTAAAATATTATTGTTATAGCGACATTTTTATTATTAAAATAAATTATATTTTAATGTAAAATTGTTTTCTATATATTTTTAAAGTTTATAGAGTTTTTAAATTACATAAGGAGGTTTTAATATGGTTGCAATCGTTGAAGAAAAAAGTAAATTATTAACAGTTGACGGAATTGATTCTCGTTGTTCAGATGCTTGTGGAGATGAAGATAATTGTTGTGAGTATGGAATGGACCGAGTTCCTGTCTTTAATACAATAAATCTTTATGACATGATTTAAGCATATAAAAGCTGCATGGTTCCATGTAGCTTTTATCATTTGAGGAGGTTATTATGACTAATTATATTGAACCAGTCGTATTAAAAACAAAAAAAGGATATGCTATTCTTCATGAATCAGGATTATATTTTTTAGATAAAAATGATGATATAGCAAAATATACAGCAGAAATTTCAAAAAAACGTCGTCCAGAACTTCCAATAGAACGTGAAAAAAGAGAAAAATTGGCGAAAGTAGTGATTTATTTATCCTCAAATTGTAATCTTCGCTGTATCTATTGCTACGCTAGTGCTGGAGATAAAAATTCTGTTGTATCTGTTGAAAATGCAAAAATATTGATAGATTATGTAGCTGAAAAAGCAGACCGCATTATTTTAGATTTTCATGGTGGGGGAGAACCCTTATTATATTTTGACATCATACGTCATTTAGTAGAATATGCAAAAGCAACAGGAAAACTTTATCGTACAGTTTTAATATCGAATGGAGTAATCGTAGGTAATAAAGCAGAAATTCTTCAGTGGATAGTAGACAATGTTGATGTTATGGCATTATCATGCGATGGTTATCCTGAACTTCAAAATAAAAACAGACCCCATGTAGATGGAAAAGGTTCTTCCACAGAAATAGAAGAAACGATTCGTTTCTTTCAAGAACATCATTATGTATATACCGTTAGAAGTACTATTACAAAAGAAGGGGCTGCAAAACTATATGAAATCACAAAATATTTTGCAGAATTAGGTGTAAAATATCTAGTTTTTTCTCCTTGTTATAACTTTGGAAGAAGTGATGATAGCAATTTAGTTCCTGACCCACAAATATATTCTGAAAATTATATGAAAGCAATAAAATACGCATATGAAAATGGAATCAGACTAACCTCCAATTCTTTTCGTTTCCCAGGATATCATTATTGTGGAGCTTTAAGCGGTTTTAATATAGCATTAACTACAGATAATTATATTTCTTCCTGTTATGAAGTGGTTAGCTCAGAAGATAAAACTGCTGAAGCATTTATTGTAGGACAAATAAAAGATGGCAAAATTGATTTATTTAAAGATAAAATAGTAGATTTGAAAAATATAGAAAATTCAGACTCTCAATGTATAAAATGTAACTACCAGCTTGTTTGCCGTGGAGGATGCCCAGTTAAAAAAGTTAGAAATAGTAAAGAATCTTTAGGAAATTTATGTGCCATTACTAAGATGTTGGTTCCTAAAATACTTGATTTTTTACAAGAAAATCCAAATGCTGCTTCTTCTGTATTAAAAAATGTGAATTTAGAATATGATAATAATATTAGAAATTAATATTTTCCTTTATTGATATAAAAACAGAAAATTTTTATTGTGCTATCATTGTAATGATAGCACTTTTTTTATATAATAATAGCAAGAGGTGAAACAATGAATACCAATAAAAAATATAAGGACTCTGTTTTTACAAGATATTTTTCAGATGAGCAGAAACTAAGATTGCTTTATAATGCCCTAGAGGGTACAAATTATGGGGAAGAAACGAAAGTGAATATCATTACATTAGAAGATGTACTTTTTATGAATTTGAAGAATGATATTTGCTTTACTATAGATAATAAATTTATTATACTCATAGAACATCAAAGTACCATTAACAATAATATGCCTTTGAGGTGTTTACTCTATATTGCTAGAGAATATGAAAAACTCATTGACAAAAATATCGTTTATAAAAGTACATTACAGAAAATCCCAACACCACACTGCTATGTATTATATAATGGTGTTAGAAATTATCCTAAAGAAAAGATATTGAAACTTTCAGACGCTTTTCTAGTACAACAAAATCCCCCAGAATTAGAATTGACTGTTAAAGTTATCAATATTAACTATGAGGAAAATCATAGTATTGTACAGCAATGTCAATACTTAAAAGAGTATAGCTATTTTATATCTGTGGTAAGAGCTTATTTGGAAAAAGGCTTAGAATTAAATGAAGCTATTGTTCATGCAGTCAAAATTTGTATTGATAAAAATGTAATGAAAGAATTTTTAGAAAAAAATTCAAGTGAGGTGATAAATATGTTATTTACTGAATTTGATATGGATACCGCTATTGAAATTTGGAAAAAAGAAGAAAAGATTGAAATCGCTAAAAACTTGCTTGATGTATTAGACATTGAAACTATATCTAAAAAAACCGGTTTATCTGTAGAAGAAATCAAGAAACTGATGTAGGTGTTACAAAAAAGAAATATTTTTTTCCTAATTAATTTAGAGCGAGGATATCTCCACATCGTGGTTCATCTCCATCGGTTCATATCCTCGACAACGCTGTAAACC
>CAJUKL010000093.1 GCA_910587195.1 uncultured Clostridia bacterium
TGAAAGAAAGTAAGCAAAGAACTTTTGTGCAAAACTAGCGTTTTGCAGCCGTGCGATGGAGTTGAGTGGTTGTTTGAGATGAACGACAACGGAGCACCATCAGTCAAAAATACATTCTGTACCGTTAGATAGTATACACAGGTATTCACATTAAGACATAAAAGAATGATTTTAATGCGGTATTGTATGAAATGAAACAGGAATAAAATTAGCACTTGCTAACGGCAAAATAAAATATAGTTTTGCCGTTAATTTGCCGTCAATTAGGATAATTATAAGCGCTATATAAATTAAGTTAGTTTATACTAACGGCAAAAACGGCATTTTGACGGCAAAAAATTTTCAAAAATGCCGTCCCCTTAAACCCAGTAAAATCAAGGCATTACGTCTATATGACGGCAAAACGGCAAAATTTTTTTAGGGTTGAAGTATTTTTAAAAAAATAAAAAATATATAACACATTTGTTTAATAAAAATAGAAAAAATAGAAAAATAAAATATAAAGAGATAGGGCAAAAAAAAATGCCGTTTTGCCGTTAGCAAAGGCTAATAATATAAAATGTATAGATTGTGGACTACATAGATTGTGAGGTAATACCATGAACAGCTTGCCTGACAGAATGGATTTGTGTAAATACTATCTAGCGAAAAATAAAGTTTTTGCTGAGACTTTTTGAAAAAAGTTTGTATCTTATTGCAAATTTCTTACGATTTCGAAATTTTATTGAGTGGAAAAAAGAAAAATGATAAAATAAAAAAGAGAAGGGATACTATGGATTATAGAAGATTGAGAAAAAATGAAGCAATTAGAAATTATGTCAGAGAAACAAGAGTTTGTTTAGAAGATTTAATTTATCCTTTGTTTGTGGTGGAAGGAAAAAATAAAAAAGAAGAAATCAGTGCTATGCCAAATAATTACCGCTTTTCTATTGATAAATTGATAGAAGAAGCAAAAGAACTGGTAGAGCTGGGAATACAAGGAGTGCTTCTTTTTGGCATTCCAGAAAAAAAAGATGAAAATGGAACCTCTGCCTATTGTAAAGAAAATATTATTGAAAAAGCAATTTATGCTTTAAAGCAAAATGTTCCACAATTATATGTGATTGCAGATGTCTGCCTTTGTGAGTATACCAGTCATGGGCATTGCGGTGTAATTTGCGAAAATGAAGTAGATAATGAAAAAACCTTACCTTTGTTGGCAAAAGCAGCAGTATCCTATGCAAAAGCAGGTGCAGATTGTGTTGCACCATCTGACATGATGGATAATAGAGTAGCATATATTAGAAAAGCATTAGATAAAAATGATTGTCAAACAACTGCAATTATGGCATACAGTGCAAAATATTGTTCTGCTTTTTATGGTCCTTTTCGAGAAGCTGCAAATTCTGCTCCCCAGTTTGGGGATAGAAAAAGCTATCAAATGGATCCTGCAAATCGAAAGGAAGCCCTCAAGGAGGTTGAAAAAGATATTGCAGAAGGAGCAGATATTGTAATTATTAAACCTGGTTTGCCCTATCTGGATATTTTATGGCAGGTAAAAGAAAGGGTAAATGTACCTGTTTGTGCTTATCAGGTAAGTGGTGAATATGCTATGATAAAGGCGGCAGAAAAAATGAACTGGATAGATGGAAAAAAAGTAGCCTCAGAAAGTTTGATTTCTTTAAAAAGAGCTGGCGCAGATATGATTATTACATATTTTGCAAAATCTTTTGCAGAAGAAAAAAAGAAAAATTGCTGATGCATAAAAACAGGATAGTAGGATAATTTTTGTGGTGAAACAAGAATGTAACAGAAGTGTAACACCGATGTAACGCTAAAATGTTACAATAGAACAATAGAACAGAGATAAAACAGAGATATAAGTTATGTAACATTTATGCAGCAAGACTAAAAAATAGAAAGGAGAATCCTTATGTTAGTATGGATTGTAATGTTAGGTATTATAGGTTTGATACTTTTGATGGCAGAAGCATTAATCCCTGGCTTTGGCATATTTGGTATTATTGGCGGTGCTTGTATGCTTGGTTCTACAGCGATGGCTGGCATAAAATATGGTTTTGGCGTGTTTTTAATGATGATTGCTGCATTTATTGTTTTATTATTGCTTTTTATCTCTGTTGCTAACAAAAAAAAAGACAAATTTGTTTTAAAAGATGTTTTGAATACCCAGGATTTTGACGAAAGTATTTTACAAGATATGCAGGGAAAACAAGGAATCACAATTACAACAGTACAGCCTTATGGCAAAATGGAAGTGGAAGGAAAGCAAATTGATGTTTGTTCAGAAGGTGGATATATTGAAAAGAATAAAATTGTTCAAATTGTTCAGATTAGAGGAAAAATAGTTGTTGTAAAAGAAGTATAAAAAGGAGGTTTTTTGTATGCGATTTTTTGGAGTTGGCGTTGTCATAACTATATTCGCCATTATTGTTATTATTAGTATTTTTTTAAGTTTTGTACCTTTGGGGCTTTGGATTTCTGCAATTTCTGCAGGCGTAAAAGTAAGTATTGCTTCCCTGATTGGTATGAGAATGAGAAGGGTCAGCGCAACACGTATTATTCGCCCTTTGATTAAAGCACAAAAAGCAGGAATGGATGTCAATGCAAATCAATTAGAAAGTCATTTGCTTTCTGGTGGTCATGTGGATAATGTAGTAGATGCTTTGATTGCTGCTCACAGAGCAAATTTAGATTTATCTTTTGAAAGAGCAGCCGCGATTGATTTAGCAGGAAGAAATGTTTTTGAAGCGGTTAAAATGAGTGTTACACCTAAAATTATTGAAACGCCTTGGATTTCTGCAGTTGCTATTGATGGAATTGAGGTAAAAGTAATTGCAAAAGTTACAGTAAGGGCAAATTTAGCAAGGTTAGTCGGTGGTGCAGGAGAAGAAACTATTATTGCAAGAGTAGGAGAAGGCATTGTTACAACGGTGGGTTCCTCCCAGCACCATAAAAGCGTTTTGGAAAATCCAGACTTGATTTCAAGAACTGTATTAGACAAGGGACTTGATAACGGTACCGCTTTTGAAATCTTATCTATTGATATTGCTGATGTGGATATTGGAAGAAATATTGGAGCAAATTTACAGATTCAGCAGGCAGAAGCAGACAAACAAATTGCGCAGGCAAAAGCGGAAGAAAGACGTGCCGCAGCAGTTGCAAAGGCAGAGGAAATGAAAGCAGAAGTAGAAAAAATGAAAGCAAAAGTAATTGAAGCAGAAGCACAGGTTCCAATGGCTTTGTCGGAAGCCTTGAGAAGTGGAAACCTTGGTGTGATGGATTATTATAGATTGCAGAATGTTCAGGCAGATACTTCTATGAAGGATAACATTGGAAAAACTGACTTGACAAAAATTTTACCGAAAAAAGAAGGATAATATAAAAAGATACTGAATTTTTTCAGTATCTTTTTTTTAAAACAAAAGGAGGCAAATATAAGGATGCATCATACTATCAAAAAACAATTAGAAAAAATTGAAAAGCAGGAGAAAAAATATTTACAACCCAAACAGGAAAAAGGAATACACAAAAAAACAAAAGAAGTATCTGCAATATTAGAACAAAAAATTCCCTTGAAACTAAGGGAAGCCATAGAAAATGCATTTTATAAAGGCTTTTTGTTACTATTTGAAAAAGGAACAACTGTAATTGAAAAAACGTATGACAAAGAAAAAATATTATGGGAACATCAATTTCAAGAGCATCGTTTTATCGAAACTGGAAAAAGAAAACAATTTAAAAAATTAGAAAAAAATGCGAAACATGGAAACTATATTAATTTAGCAACCACTGCGACAGAAGGGGCGGTGTTGGGACTTTTAGGAATTGGTCTGCCGGATATTCCGATTTTTTTGGGAATTTTATTGAAGGGAATTTATGAAACATCTTTACATTATGGCTTTGATTATAGTGAAAAAAGAGAACAAATCTATATTTTGCGCTTGATTCGTGGTGCGATGGCAGAGGAAAAAATAGAAGCAGATGCTTTGGTGGAAAAAACAGCAGAAGATATTGCAAAAGGTATGGCAGTTCCTTATGATTTTCAAGAGGAAGCAAAACAAACAGCACAAACTTTTTCTAATGCTATGCTAACAGCAAAGTTAATACAAGGTGTACCTTTGGTGGGTGTTATGGGAAGTGGGTACAATGTTATGGTGTATCATAAAATATTAAAATACTGTAATCGAAAATATAAAAAAAGATATTTAAAAAAATTATGTATAAAATAAAAAATGCGAGCCATAATAATAGTGCAATCAGGATTTGCATGATTCATTTATGGCTTATTTTTTAAAGGAGGAACAGTAATCATGGAAAAAAACACAAATAAAAACACACAAAAAGGTATGAACAGAACAGAGTTTGCACAGGAATACAGCCTTGACACAAGCAAAAAAACAAACAAAACAAATAAAACAGACAAAAATTGTAACAAAAACAGCAGCGGTAGCAGCAGCTATAGCGAATAATTGTTCTGTTTTATTCTATCTAGCGAAGATGGAATGATTTCAACAAAAGTAACTTCTTTTTGGAAAAATCTGAAAAGAAGTTACTTTTTTCCTTATGATAAGCTAGAAAAAAATGTGAGTTTTTGTTGAAAAAATGGGGTTTTTTAGAGCTTTGAAAAAATTTTTTAAAAAATTTGAAAAAAAGTGTTGCAATATAGAAAAAGATATGCT
>CAJUKL010000094.1 GCA_910587195.1 uncultured Clostridia bacterium
AAAGGGGATTCATGAGTCTTTGGTCAAGTGCTAATTTTCTGCCATCATTTGTGATGGAAAGCATATTGTCCAATTTGGGGTCTACTTGTCGATTTCTTACTTTGTCTGCTCTTTTTCCCAATTTTTTTACCATATCTCTTTGTATTTGGCTTGGCTCTGTCTGCACTGTAATATATTCCACTTCTGGAACAGGAAGTTTTAGCATATCCGCTGTTTGTATGTCTGTCGCTTCTTTCCACAAATTCATCAATTCAGGAAGATTATAAAATCTTGCAAAACGGGTTTTGAAACGAAATCCCGTTCCTTCTGGAGCAATTTCCAGTGCAGTTACTTTTTCTCCAAAGTCTGCTGCCCAGCAATCAAAAAATGTCATGTTATTCTGTTCTAACATATCATATTGCAAATATTTCATCATAGTGTATAATTCAGTTATGGAATTCGATATAGGCGTTCCTGTTGCAAATGTGACACCTTTGCCTTCTGTTATTTCATCTAAATAGCGACATTTCTCATACATATCACTTGATTTTTGTGCCTCTGTTTGAGAAATCCCTGCTACATTTCTCATTTTTGTATATAAAAAAAGGTTCTTGTAACTATGTGTCTCGTCAACAAATAGCCTGTCAATGCCTAATTCTTCAAATGTAATCACATCATCTTTTTTAGTATCATTATTTAATTTTTCTAATTTTGCTTCTAAATTTTTTTTTGTTTTTTCTAACTGTTTTATTTGAAAGCGTTCTGCTCTTTCAGCTTTTAATTCTTTTATACCGTTTTCTATATCGTCTAATTGCTGTTGTATATTTTGCTTTTGCCTTTCTTTTGATAGGGGAATTTTTTCAAACTGTGTATGTCCTATAATAACAGCGTCATATTCTCCAGTAGCAATACGAGAACAAAACTTTTTTCTGTTGAGCGGTTCAAAATCTTTTTTTGTTGCAACTAATATATTTGCTCCTGTGTAGAGTTGTAAAAATTCTCTGCCCCATTGTTCTATCAAATGATTAGGCACAACAAACATACTTTTTTGGCAAAGCCCAAGCCTTTTACTTTCCATTGCATCCTGTTTTTGTTGAACAATGGTTGTTTCTTTGACATTTAATACTTTTTTCTCTACATCGTCCTCTATTTTTGTGTCATATATTTTAATGTCTTGCTGATTGAGTGTTTTTTCAAATATAGTATAAGCATTTATTCTGGCTGTACCATATGTTACAGTAGCATGAGTATTGCCAGAATCCACACTTTTTCCTTTGACATTCCATGTATTTGTAGTGACAGAACGCATTACATCAATATCGCTATATCTATAATACATTGGTGTTTCAAGCAATTCAAATAAGAACTGTTTGTAATATTCTGGCTCTATCCATGATGTAGCAATACGCACTTCAATTTCTGACGCTTCTAAATCTTTTGGTTGTACTTTTTCCAATGCTGTCACATTGCTTTCAAATTCGGGATATTGTTCTGCCATTTTTTGTGCTTGTTCTAATTTCATTCTAACATTGCCAGATAAATATTCATCTGCTGTTTGCCAGCCAGTGTCACTATTTTCGGATATAGATACTGCAAGTGCGTCTATGGCAGTATCTACATGAGTAATTGGCTCATATTTTTGTATAGTTCTTTTGGTAAACATATCTGCTTTTCTTTCCAGTTTTCCATATTCGTCAATTATTTCTAAAGAACAGAGTAGGGGATAGGAGGCTAAATAGGTATCTTCTAAATTTGGCAGCATATTTTTAAAATATTGGCTGTTATGCGTGTCTACCATAGAAATTGCTATTTCCATGAGCCTTTTTGCAATATCTTTTTGTTTTGTATTTCCTTCATATTGCTCCAACATAGCAAGTACACTATCATAATGTTGTTGCTCCATTTTCCATAAATAAGGTGTTTTACTGATTTTAGTAGTGATAGTATCTTCTAATGCAAAAACATATGTTAAATAAGGCTTTTGATTTTTTTCTCTTATGAGTGCAATTTCTTTTGAGCCTGATTTTACCCATCGTAACATTTTTTTGTTCCATATTGGTATGGAGGCACAAGCGGTGCAGTCCGGTCTTTGGGCGTGTATCATAATCTGGTCGTCAAAAGAATATTTATAAAATTGACTTGCTGTGTTTAAATAGCTTTTCCAATTTTCAACACTACTTGTTACAGTGTCACTTGTTTCTCTTGACAGCTCTATCATTTTTTTGGTTTTGTTGAATTTTTGCCACATAATTATGCTCATTTCTGATTTTATATATCACAAAAAAAGCGAATGAATTACTTTAATTATAGTAATTTCATTCGCTTTCTGTTTTTATTTCTTCTGTTCTAATATGATTTCTTACTCTGCATGAATGTCTAATGTTTCGATTAAAAAACTGACAGGACGAAATCTATCATTACAAGAAATCATAGCAGACTTTTTATTTTTCATCCAACCATTATACAAATTTTCTCCACCATGAGCAAGTGTCATAACAAATGCAGACATACTGTCCCATGCACTTTGACAAAATCCATATGGTCTATTCCAACCATTTGCAATAAAAACTTGTCCTTCTTTCATATCACAAGTGTGAGTAATTGGATTTTCATATTTTTCTATCAAATCTGTATACTGTGCTGTTTTCATAACAGTGATTTTTACTTTTTTCATTGCTATGCCTCCACAAGCGTAACTTTTTTATTATGAAAATATCTATTAGGGTAAACAGTAATTTAACTATTTTTCCTTTTTAAAAGTGTATTCCATGTATTATGTGTCAAGAAACTATTTTCTGCTTTTTCTTCCATAATACAAAACCTTCTATATGGAATACTAAAAGATAGTAAATCTTTATCAATACATTTTCTAGCTGATGGGTCAGTTAACCCAATAGTGCAAATATCTTTTTCATTGTCTTGATTCGCTAGAGTATATAAAAATGTCTGAGCACATCCTGCACCGAATTTTATTTCAACATTATCTTGTGTTGACTTATCATAATTTGCTAAAGTAACAAGTGCTGATAATTCATCTGCATTTACAAGAAAAATAACAGCGTCAGGAATTTCATATTCATTCAACATATTGTAAGGTTTTAATACAATAAACTTTTTAGATTCAATAGAAGGTAATTCATTGATATATGCACGAGCAAGCTCTGGAGATTCCTTATAATATTCTCCTTCTTTATTTTCTTTTCCACCAATCGAAAGAAAGTATTCTATCGTTCCAAGTTTAAATGCTTTAAATCCTGTTCCAGATTTACCGCCAGGACATCCAATTGTTATTTCTGATAAAGCAGATATTTTTCCCTGAGATGCTGCATTTAAAAGAGCTATAATACAACCTTTGTTTCCTTCTTTAAACATCAATGCTTCTTCGGGTTTTTGATTTGTTCTAATTAAAGCAACAGGCATTCTATTACATTTTAATAATTCTGCAATTTTGCTAGTCATTCGTATTTCCTCCAAAATCTTTAATTTGTATTGTTAACAGTATATCACAATCATTTTTCTTTTTCTATTGCATTTTTAACTGGGAACTCCAATTTAAAAGTAACATAATTTTCTCCAGTATACTGCATTACCACCGTTGCATTGTAATATCTGTCTTTTTTCTCTGAATACAACTCTGTCATTTTCACTCTGCCTTTATTTAAAAATTCTATTGCAAGTTGTTTTGTAAATGTTTTTCTTTTGGAAGTAAAAAACAAGTTATTTTTCCATAATACAAAATGACAAGGGGGATTGTCTTTGTAACCCGAACAATAATAGTTTTTCTGTCCTTCATATACAGGCTTACCACAATGGGGACATTTGCCAATTATCTCTTTTTCTATACAAAGACTTTTAACGAAATCACTATTCTCATAACTTTTCACCAATTCTAAAAGCATTGTTTCAATTTCCTGCATAAAATTTTGTGGTAAAATATTGTTGTTTTCCATTTGTTTTAATTTATTTTCCCACTCTGCCGTCAACTTTGCTGATTTTATGGTTTGTGGTACAAATTCAATTAGTTCAAAACCTTTTTGAGTAGGCAATATTTGTTTTTGATTTCTTTCTGAAAAACCGCATTTTATCAGCTTTTCAATAATGCCAGCACGAGTAGCAGGTGTGCCTAAGCCTTTTTTCTCTGCATTTTCTATTTGTTTAAAATCTTCTGTACTTGCATTTTCCATAGCAAACAAAAGAGTATCTTCTGTAAAATGTTTAGGTGGTGCAGTTATGCCCTCTTTGACACTGGATTTTACACTTTTTATCTGTTGTCCCTTTTCCAGTTTTGGCAACAAAAATTCACTTTCTTTTTTTGTTTTTTCTCTTAATGTTTTTTGAAATGCTTCTAAAACATCTTTCCAGCCTTTTTGTAAAATATTTTTTGCATTTGCTTTAAAAATTGTTTTCTCACATTCCAATAAAACACTTGTTTCAGCATAACAATATACTTCCCCTACAGCAATCAACAAACGATATAACAGAAGTTTTAATATATTTCTCTCACCAGCAGGCAATTCTGATAAATTGGCTGTTTGTATTGATTTTGTAGGTAATAAAGCATGATGGTCGCTCACTTTTTTTCATACAATGACTGTAAATATTCCAATGTTTGCTGTGCGGTGTAACC
>CAJUKL010000095.1 GCA_910587195.1 uncultured Clostridia bacterium
AACTTTTTTCAATCTTTTTTGTATTTTTTTTTAAACAATTAGAAATTTTGTAGTATATTACTGTTTTTTATTGTTTATATAAGTAAAATAAAATAGAAAAAGGGAGTGTTTTAGATGTTACAAAAATTATGTGTTACAATTACAATGATAATAATGACATCAATTTTTCCATTACCTACTGAAATGATGAATTTAAACAATCATGCAGAAACAACAGAACAGCTTATTGGTGTTATCTATGAAGTGCCAGAAGGTATTACTGATATAACAAGTGATACCATTACAAATAGCAGTGAAATAGAAATGCTTATACTTCCAAGTACAGCAATTTGGAAAAATATTGAATGGGAATGGGTAGAGGAAAGTCATAAAAATGTATCAAATTATGATTTTCCAAATTTAAAAAAGATAATTGTTTCAGAACAAAATCCCTTGCTTTCTAGTAATAACGGTGTGCTATTTGATAAAACTAGAGAAACATTATTATTTTATCCTTCTGGCAAACAAGAAAAAAGTTATATTGTACCGAATGGAGTGACAACAATAAAAGAAGATGCTTTTCAGAATAAAAATTTGGAAGAAGTGATATTGCCTCATTCTTTAAAAACATTAGAGCCATGTGCTTTACAGCATACAAATATAAAACAATTACAAATACCAGATAATGTTATACTACCTGATGATTCTGATAGACAAAGTAGTTTGGTTTTGCCTAATTCTACAATATCTGTTACAATTTCTGGAGGAGTAAAAAAAATTGGAGAATATACTTTTACCAAAAGACCAAATTTAACTAAAATTGGTTTATCAGAGGGATTGGAAAAAATTGAAAATGCTGCTTTCTATAACAGTGGAATAAAATTGATTTCTATTCCTAAAAGTGTTAGAAATATGAGTTCACACGCTTTTATGGGATGTGATTCATTAGATTTTGTAATTTATAGAGGAATAAAGTTAAAGGCTTATCATATGATATGGCAGGCTGGAGCAAAAGAAACAACAAGTAAAAAAATGCCTAAAGTAGTAAAAGAAGTGAATTTAGTCATTGATGATGTTCCCATTGATTTTGATGGTTTGGCTGAAAGACCTTTTTATTACAAAAATAAGGTCTATGTACCATCTCAATATGTATGTAATTTATGTAGAATTTCTACAAAATGGATTTCATGGTATCCTTGTACAGCACAATATCAAAAAGAGAATACCATTGTAAAAGTAACTACAGGAGAAAATATGGCTACTATAAATAATGAAACATTTGATATTGGTGCAGAGGCATTACTTATTAATGAAGAATCTCCTTATACAGAGGAAACAGAACTTCCTATTACTATGGAGGATTTAGAGGGAAACCAAAGTACAATTTATTGTCCTGTTGATACTATTTTAGAACAATTTGGTATGAACTGTCATTACAGTAAATTAAAAAATACACTTTATATTGAAACAAAATAATAAATATAAATAAAAATGTTGTTATGGCAATTTGTTATAGTAACATTTTTATTTTTTTGAAATTTTTTAAAAACTGGTTTACACACATTGGCATAAATCCTCTTTCTATTATGTAAGTAGCAATAAATGGAATAAGTATCAGGACTATTCTTATTCTGTTTGTCCTGATTGCTGTGGTCAAAAAACAAATAAACTTTTGATGTCCGAATTCAACTACTCTGTTTTGTCAAAGGGTAGTAGCACTGAAGTTATTCAGTTTGAAGTAGTAGAAGTTTAATATTTTATGTATAGCTGATTAAGTAAATTTAAAATTTTAGTAAAAAGTTTTAAATTTTCAGTTGCTAGATGGACAAGCATTTTATCTTTTATTAACAGTAGCTACTAAATAAAAGATTATGAAAAAACAAGAAAAAATAAAATGAGGTGATTTTTATGGCAATTTATAATGTAGAAAATGTGTATTATATCAATCAAGGAACTGAACCATTTGCAAGTTTAAAACTAAAAGATAATACTACAGTACAAGAATATGGTTGTGGTGTTTGTGCTTATGGTATGTTAATTTGTCAAAAAGAAGGTTACGATACATCAAGTGAGGCTAAACAAGTAGTTGTTGATTTGATTCAAGAATGTACTAATAACTCAGGTCTTATTGATACAAGATTTTCTGACAAAACAATAAATGGAGTTACTTATTCTGTTACAGAAGTAAATGATATGGCACAACAAATTATGGATGGCATTCCAGTAGTTGCAAGATTTGCAGACGCAAATAATAAGGCAAAACATTTTGTAACAGTTGTAGGGTTAGACACCTCTAAATCTGGAATGGAGGCTTATATCATAAAAGACCCTAGTAAAAGAGCAAATTCTAATCTTCAGCAAGCATTAAATGATTATAGCGGAACTTCAGTCAGAGGAAAATTTATTATATCCTAAATTTTGAATTGCTTTAAGGTGAAGAAATCATCTTCGCCTTTTGCTATTTCTATTTATAATATCCTATAATCAATGATTATAAAGAGATTTATTTCAATATATCCTATCCAGTTATAACATCTTTTATATCAATTCAATAAAATAATAATTTCTATTGACAAGAAAGATATACTAAAGATAGAGGTAGTGGAAATGTTATATAAACAGTAAAAAAGGAGAATTCCTACAACTTTCAAAATATTTTTGTACTTTTTTAAAAACAATCAAAAAATTTGTAGTATATTAGTAGTTTTTATTGTTTATTTCTATATAAGAAGTTATGCTTAATTAAGGAGGAGTGTTTATGAGAAATATCAAAAAAGTTTTTGTTTTGATTTTATGTATTTGCTGCTTTACTATGATTACTATTGCTGCACAAAAAAATAAAAAAATAGAATATAATGATTTTAATAAAAATCCTCTCCCTGAAATTGCAAATTTAGAGGAAGATTTTATTAAAATATATGGTGTAAAATCATCAGGTGTTGTAGTTTGTTTTGAAGATAAAAGTAAGTTTTTTGAATGGAATTGGCAAAATAGCATTGGAGAACTTCCTGTTGCTATTTTTAAGGATTTTAATCATGATGGTAAAAGAGAATTGTGCTATATTGCAAATTTATATCAGGGTACTGGGACTTCTTCACAAGAACTTCATCTATTAGAAATAGAAAAAACAAATGATGACACTTTATGGACAGACTATGCTTTTCCTGAAAATACGACAAGGGAACAATTATTAAAAAAAGTGTATTTTTCCCAAAATAACAATACAATTTCAATTAAAATAAATGATGATATAAGAAATATCAATATTCCTTTTGAGAAGCAGATAGATAATATTACATTATTGTATCCAGCTTTTGAAGTAAAAGAAAATCAAATAAAAGTTAGTTTTGAAATTGCTATTTTTTATGATAATAGAGTAGTTCCAGATATATTAGAATATCAAGTTGCTGCGAATATTGTATTTCAAAATGATACTTATCAGTTAGATAATATCCATTTTCAATAAAAAGAGAAACCTACAGAAAGAAATAAAAATGTAGGTTTCTCTTTTACTGCTGTTTCTTACTTTTTTATATAAGCTAGCTTAAAAGATATGTACTAGGTCATCAATTATTTTTTTGTCAAAGTAATCAATAACCTTCAACCCTAAAGAAAGTATGATTACCAATTACTTTTTTCTCAACAACTTTTTTAGCAGTAGAGCCGGAAAACGTAAAAGTTTCGTTGCTTCCTGAACCACTTGCATCTTTTTTATATGCAGAGTTTGTCATAAACCATAAACAGTCGCCAATAGGATTTTTTGTTGTACTCATATTAGATGCGATATCAAGAGAATCTGCCCAAGCATCGGATTCTAAATCTGGTTTTCTTGCTCTGGAAGTTGTCATCCTTCAAATTGATACTTTTTCAAAATAACGCTTTCAAAAGTAGAACCTCCAAATTCACTTTTTCCACTATCTCTTCTGTTTAATGCTACATAAGCAACACCATGTTTTCCTTCATTAGATTCCCCTTCTGCTTCACTGTAAATCAATCTAGCTAGTAAATCTACACTATCTCTTCCTTCGAATTCTGATAAATCCCATGTACTACTTCCTTTGTTTTCGAGTGGCTCACCATAAAAATATGCCATAATAAATCCCTCCATTTTCTTTTTTCATTCTTTTTAATTTTCCTTATTTATAACCGGTTATATTATAGAAAGAAGAAAAAGGAGCAATTTTGTAAACTTAAATTTGAGAGTGTTAAGTAAATAATGAGAGAAAAGAAAAAGTAGAATTGCAATGAAATTTGGCAAAGAGAGCCATAGTTAAATCTACCATTTGTAAAGAACGGGATACCACACACGTTTTTCTTCTAAACCGTGCAAACCAATGTCTTTGGCGAAAATTGTTTCTTTCAATGGGATGAGTGTATTTTTTACTTTGTAATAACATTTCTTCTGGAATCATTTCGTTATAAGATTTCCAATTATCTGTAATATAAATGTTTACGGTTAGAGGGAAGTAATTTCAGATTAGGCGGTATAGCCCCGATTA
>CAJUKL010000096.1 GCA_910587195.1 uncultured Clostridia bacterium
TAGGTTCCACATTCTCACCTCCTTTCTCGTTGGAAAGTTGGTGGTGCTTCCCCCCCTTTTCGCGGGGCAATACGGCGTTTTTGAAAAACGCCGAAGATTTTTTGAAATTTTTTCAAAAAATTTTTTGAGTAGCAAAATGCGCCTGTCCGAAAAACCCGGACAGGCGCAAGGGCATTGTAAAAAGTATTTAGATGATTAGGCAGTTCATATTCAAGGGCAGAGAAGTTCCCGGTGGTGGACGGGCTTTTTTTGATACGTCAATGAGCGTCGGATTTTGTCGATAGGGTTTGTGCTTCATGGCGGCTACCTCCTTTTAGCCGCCGTATCTATTGGCGTTTGTGGCGTCATTCCTTTTTAGAGGATAAAAAGAAGCAGCAGCCTTGAAATTTATTTTTCAAAACCGCCGCTATTGGCTTATACATGATTGCTGATGAATAGCAACGGTTTCTATTTTGTTGCAATTCATCAGCAATCTTTTTAATATATTTTTCAAAAAGAAAAAGCCGATAACCGCATTTTCAAATCTGCGTATTATCGGCTCTGCGTCTGTGCGTCTGGCTCTTTGATAATGGACATATTCATCTGTTTGACATTTATAAGTGTCTCGTGTTTACATTTTGGACAAAATAGAGGGAAATTTTGAAGTACTGTATCTTCTCTCACTTTTAACCTTGTTTTGCTGTTACAAATTGGGCATATAATCCACTCAATTTTTATTATCATCGTTTCTCCTCGCATAACAGTTTAGTATTTATCCAATTCCGCTAAAATTTGTCGGGCAATTTCCATATTACCGCCCGCTGCTTGTGACTTCATCTGAAACTTTTTAAGAGTATCTTTATAGTTATTATTATTCAATATTTCCATAGCTGTTAGTCTCAAAGAAACAGCATCTGTATCTTTCCGTTTCATATATTTGCCTAAATGTAATGTTTCAATCTGTCGGGCGACAGTAGGTTGGTCGTTGCCAACGGGAATAACTATCATTGGAGTTCCGTAATATAGAGCTTCATTTACACTATTCATTCCTCCATGTGTGATGAATAAAGACGCTTTTTGTAATACTTCTAATTGCGGCACAAATGGATAAACAAAAAAATTATCCGGTATTTTTCCAAGCTGTTCCAATTTAACAACATTTCCGATAGACATTATCACTGAAACAGATTGATTTTGAAATGCTTCAATACACTTGCGAAAAAATTTTGCAGAAGTGTTCAGCAAAGTTCCAAGGGAAATATATATAATCGGCTGCTTCATAAAAGAAAAATCAAAACGTCCTTCATTACGACTCCCGATGGACGCACCCACATACTTATAACGGGAATTATCAAATTCATCTGAATAAATTTGAAATTCTTTAATTGTATAGGTAAAGTTCAATTTAGGGGCGTTATCCGTCATTTCCTTTGCAATATTCCCATAGCGTAAATGAAATTTTCTTTGTAAAACTCGTGATACAACTTTATATAAAAGTGGATAGCGAAATATACAAGTCATATACCAACCGCCTGTTTTCCCAAAATCATTTAATATTTTTGCATTAAGGGTAAAGGTGGAAAATACTCGAAAAGCAGGAATACCCAATCGGTCAGCAAGTGATTTACCTGGTAAAAATAGCATTTCATAAATCAGACAATCAAAATTTTTTCCTATCCTTTCTGCCGTCTGATAAGCAGCTCCCCAACTTTTAATTTCCTTTTGGGAAGCCGTCATAGTAATAGGGTAATTATCATAGGGTATAAAAATTGCGCCTGTTTCTTCAATTTTGTTTTTCCACTCAGGAGAATGTATATAAGTAACCTCATGCCCCAATGATACAAAAGTTTTTGCCAGTTCCAATGTTGGATTTGTATGTCCGGAAAATGGTAAATTCACCATCAATATTTTTTTGCAATTATACATAATAGCGTTTCAGCCCCTCCTTAATTTCTAACCCCTTTTCTTTGCTGATAAGTGGTGTGTCAAATTTATCTAAAAGTAAAATAATAAAATCAACTTTATTGCACATTTCTTCATAATCAGAATTTACGATTGTTGGGTCAAGCCATATATCAATTAACAGAACTAAAACATCTGCCAGTTCTTTGGGGTATTTGCAACTAAACTCGTTATTGCAATTTCCTTGTTCTAAAATATCAGTAATATACTCCGATAATACATTTAATGTATTTTTTAGAGTGTTCAACAAAGCAAACGGTGCTTTTTCAGCCCAGTTCTCTTTTGTCAGTTCAGGTAATGCTTCATTCGCAGATAAGTAGGTTATTACCCGTTCAATTTTTTCTTTCGCTGTTAATTCCTTATTATCAACTAGCTTTTTTAGAAAATCTGAAACTAATTCCTTTTCATAATTTGAAAGATAATCAAGAATTTCCTGCTTACTTTTAAAGTAATGATAAATGGCTCCTTTAGATAGACCACTTAATTTCATAATGTCCTGCAAGGTTGTTTCGTCATAACCTCTTTCAGAAAATAATTTTGCTGCCGAACTTATAATTTTGTTTTTAGTAATTAAAGATTTTTCTTCTTGTTTCATATGGTCACACTCCTACAATAAATAAACCGCCGGTCGGTTTATTTATTGTAGCATGTAAACACGAAATTGTCAATTCAATTTCCTATAAAGATAAATTTCATTATTGCAATATGTTTTATTTTGGCTAATTAATAGAACTGTGTAGACGTATTCAAAGAGAAAGGGGAACTGTAAAATGTAATAGGGTGAATAATTATGGCAAAAAGACCAGTACCAAAATACGACTTCAAGGCTTTTGGGGCAGCGATAAAGGCGGCGCGGACAGGGCGCAAGGAGAGCCGCAAGAAAGTAAGCGACGAAATGTTTATCTCGCCGCGCTACCTTGCGAACATTGAGAACAAGGGGCAGCACCCAAGTTTACAGATTTTCTTTGAGCTTATGCTCCGCTACAATATATCCGTAGACCAGTTCCTTTTGGAAACGCCGCCAGAGAAGAACACGCAGCGGCGGCAGCTCGACGCGCTCCTTGACGGTATGAGTGATACAGGCATACGGATTGTGAGCGCAACGGCAAAGGAGATAGCGGAAGTCGAAAAAGAGGGCGAATAGGAATGTCCGGCTTAAAACTGAACAGGATTTAGAAAGCGTTGTAATCTTTTTTGAGATTACAGCGTTTTTCTTTTGCGAAAGTTTGGCAAAATCGTTTCTTCTCCGTAGTAGGGGATAAGAGCCTAAAGGATAAAAACATTCGTAGTTATCATGACTTTTGAGTTATCACGACTTTCAGAAAGAAAGCTGATAAAATCAGGGGTTTTCATCAAAAAAGTCGGGATAACTTTTTACAGATTTTCAGAAAATCCGAAAATTCCAGCCGGAAATGCAGAGCAAAAAGTCGGGATAACTTTTTTTCTGAAACAGATAAAAAGTCCTTCTTTTGTGACAAAGTAATAAAACTTTTTAAACCTTTGATGCGATATGCCCCAAAATCAAGTTCCGTAAATGTTTCATGTAAAGAGTTATCCCGACTTTTTACGGAATTGATTTCTGAGAAAAATCGGGAAATTTTTGGCAATCCCCAAAAAGTTATCACGACTTTTTTGTAAAGAAATCCAGTGTTTACAAGGCTTTATAATCGAAAGTCATGATAACCAAAAAGTCGTGATAACTATTATTATCAAGAAGTCGGGACAATCGTAGCAAGCATAGGAAGCGGGTACCCACTTCCGTATTTTCCCCCTCCTGCACTGCGGCGCGTCGGTTGAAAATGGCTTGTTGGGAAGTGTCCCAAACCCTCTAAAAAACGGAAAGGAGTGAACACATGGACGGACGCAAAAGGACGGTACAAATCAAATTCAGAGTGACGGAAGCGGAACGGGATTTAATACTGGAAAAAATGAAGCTCGTACCCACCCGGAACATGGCGGCATATCTGCGGAAGATTGCCATTGACGGGTATATCATTCAGATAGACCACGCCGATATAAAGGCAATGACCGCAGAGATACAGAAAATCGGTGTCAACGTCAACCAGATAGCACGCCGCGTAAACGCGACGGGGAAGTGGAAGCCGACCCGGATTGAGTACGGCGACAACTGGTATCTTGTGGGTATCAGAGCCGAGGACTTGAACGGGCTGCGGGTGCGTATCTGACCGCCGCCCCATAAAGAAACGCGAAAGGAGGACGCGACAAATTGCAGGACGAAGTAAACGAAAAGACCATAGCCCTTTACATCAAGACCGGGAAGCTGACCGCGCAGACGCTCCAAAAGGCAATGAAAGCCATACTGTCAAAGGGCAAAAAGCAGCTTGCAAAACCGCCACAGGGCAAGCAGAGCTTGTCATAGGCGGCAAGGAGGGCTTGCAGCCCGTCGATAAGACCGTCATTG
>CAJUKL010000097.1 GCA_910587195.1 uncultured Clostridia bacterium
TTCCCTACATTGATTTGCAAACTTCCCTACATTGATTTGCAAACTTCCCTACATTAATTGATTTTTGTAGTGAAATTTGTTATTATAGCTTTATGGAGGTGGAAATTATGGCAACTATTAAAGAAAATTATCTTGTAAAAAAAAGAAATGTACTTAATGAGATACGCTCAAATAGCATGACACTACAAGAACTTAGATTTTTCAGCATTTATTTAAGTAAAATTAATCCATTAGATATATCAACAAGGATTGTACGCTTTCCGATTGACGATTTTAAGGCAATTATGGAATTAGGCAGAATAAATATTGACTATATGAAAACCGTCACAAATAGCCTTTTAAGTAAGGTTGTGAATATACCTACTGAACGTGGCGGATATACTGGTTTTCAACTTTTCAAGTGCTGTAAGATAGATATTAATGATAATGCTGAATGGTATATTGAAATTGACGCACATGATGAAGCCTTACCCCTCATGTTTGAATTTAAAGATAAATTTTTTTCTTACCAGTTATGGAACGCATTACGTTTAAAAAGTTCTAATCAATTGCGAATGTATGAGATACTAAAGCAATATGAAAAAATAGGTATACGTATATTATCAATTGAAGAATTGAGAAATCTTTTAGGAATAGATAAAAAAGAATATCCTCGTTTTGACAATTTTAAAAATAGAGTGCTTGACGCTTGTCAACAGGCTTTAGCAGAAAATACTGACATAAAATTTACATACGAACCATATGGAAAAAAAGGCAAGGGTGGTAAAATCTTATTTCTTAAATTCATTATTCAAAAAAATAAAGACTATAAAGATCAACTTTCACTGGATAGATTTATTGAGCAAAATAAAGAAATTGAAAAGGAACTTGAAGAACCAGAGGGACTGTATAACAAACGTATAAAATTCTTGTGTGAGGCTTGCAATAATGAATTTTCAGAAAATGAAATTATTGTCTTGTATAATCTTATGCTTGAATATTTACCCTACTCTATCATTTCTGAGGATTTAAAATGTTATGATTACTTAATGCACAAATATGATGAAATGAAAATGCGAGCTGAAAAAACCAAAATTTCACATCGTTTTGCCTATTTAAAAAGTTTAATAGGTACAGAGTAAAAAATTTTTCTTTTAGCAACTGGAACAAGAAAGAAAAAATCCGATCCAACTACATAATAATAAAGCAAACAAAGGGTGTCCAGCGGGAACGGCTGGCAAGTTTCCAACAACTGTGTAGCAGTTTTGGTATAACTTGCTATACCAATTGACTTTTGATATTTTTTAGGCTACACTGTAGCTAAAATTTATCATTAGGAATTTGGTATGAAAGGAGTCTAGCTTAATGGCTCATGTTGCAAAATATACTAGAGGAGCAGTCGGTCACTTATTTAAACATTTTGAACGAGCAAAAGATGAAAAGGGCGATTACATAAAATTTAGTAATCAGGATATTGATACCAGTAAATCAAAATTGAATTATAATCTTGCTCCACATCGACATCAGTTAAAATATATCCATGAAAGAATAGAACAAGTGCAGTGTCTAAAAAGAAAAGATGTAAATATTATGTGTAGTTGGATAATCACTGCACCAAAAGAACTCCCAGAAGAGTACCAAAAAGATTTTTTTAAACTTTGCTATGAGTTTTTAAAGAACCGATACGATCCTCAAGAAAAAAATGTCATATCTTCGTATGTTCATCTTGATGAAATTAGTCCTCATCTACACTATGCTTTTATTCCTGTAGTGTTTGACGAAAAGAAGAAAAAAGAGAAAGTTTCAGCAAAGGAATTAATTACAAAAAAGGATTTACAAACATTTCATACAGATTTACAAAAATTTATAGAGGAAAGATTATTAAAGCTTCATGAGTATACCTTTGAATGTAATATTTTAAATGGGGCAACAGAAAACGGAAATTTTACTATACAAGGATTAAAAGCCAAAACATTAGAAGAACAAAATAGAAACGAATTAGAACGAATGCAAGAATTACTTTCTCAAAGTAATAAAAAGGCAAAAGAATTTCAAAAAATAGAACAAGAATATCAGAATACATTTCAAGAATTAGAGAAAACGCTTAAAACGCTCCAAAATGACGTTAAAATGCTTTCGGTGGATAAAAGTACCATGCTAGTAGAAAAAAACGCTTTAAAGGGCAAAATAAACGCTTTAAAGGGCAAGTTATTATCTTTGGAAGAGGTCAACAAAATTAATGTTAAAAAAACTATTACTGGAGGCATTAAAGGAATTAGCTATGAAGATATTATAAATCTTAAAGCGACTGCACAAAAAGTAAATGAGATTAGTAAAATGATGAATGAAAGCCAAGAAAAGTTAAAACAAGCAGAACGAGCGGAAAAGAGAGCAGAAAAACTCTTGAATGAGACAAAAAAAATGCCTATGAAACAACAAATGGAGCATATTCAATTGATAAAAGAAAATGAGAGTTTAAAGAGAAAGATAAAGGAAATTAATGAAATATTGGAGGAACTCCCAGATTTAAACAATCAAATTCAACAAAAAACTCAAAAAAATAAGCAATTTGATTATGATATGAGTAGATGAAAAATGAATTTCTCTTTTACTTAATACTTTTCTATTTATGGTATGTCAAAGGAATTTCACGACATATGTTCCTTCCCTCTGGTCAGTCCGCTATTCCATATTCCCCTTGACATACCTAGTAGAATGTGTATATTCAGCTATGCCGATACCCGAAAACTAAAAATTATAAATACGATAATTGACTTGCTAATAAAAACCCAATCTTTAATCCAAATTTTAAAAAGGTGTCTTCTAGTTTTCCATGATCTATAACTAAGTCTTCTGATAATTCATCAATTAATAATTCTGATAATTCATTTTCTTCTAACTTTCTTTTTTGAATAGTATTTGCGAATTTTTTAATATCCTCATTACATTTTTGTTGATAATTATTAATTTGTTCTAATAAATCACTTTTCATAATAAAAATTTTTTCTTCTTCATCTTCGACTCCATACATAATAAAACTTAAGATATTTTCCCAATTTATTCGATTTAAACAGCTTTTATCATACATTCTATCATCTCCTTTCTTGTATAGAATATCATGATATATCACTATCTGTCAATATGTTTATATACATATCACTATATTGATTTATATTTCATTAATCTTATATAATAATTGTGAAATATAATGAAAAGGAGTGATGGAATGGAAAATAAAAAAAGACGAAAACAATGGTCAACCGCTACAGATTATGATTTATATGAAAAATTAAAAGGATTATCAGACAAAACAAGAATACCAACTACCAAACTTTTAGATGAAGCGATTGAAGATTTACTTGTAAAATATAATATTCTTCAAAAAAGCGATAAAAAAAATCCATAATTATTTTATAGAGCATGAAAAAGAGAGAAAAGGGAATACTTGAAAACGCTGATAGCATATGTTATAATGCCAGTAGGCAAAAAACGATGAAAGTGTCCGTGTAGGCACACAAAAACCCCAGTAGCTGCAACTACTGGGGTTTTCTATTCCGTTTTGGTAGGGTGGCTTATGCCCTAGGTTGACTACCGACTAATTATTTTTTCTTGTCCAACCATTTGCAAATATAGTGGCAAACTATACCCGCCATAACAGAAAATAAAAACGATGAAAATATATCCATGTCGGCACGCCCCCTTTCTGCACCTGTCTAGGGGTGGTAGCAAGATATATTATAACATAATCGTATAAATGTTAAAATATATATTATTTTTTAAAGACGTATTAATAAATTCAGTTTCTTGGAGGAGGTCGGGGGTATGGGGGTAGAACCCCCATAGAAATAATAGCTAACAAAAATGTTGAAATATGTGGAGTGTGTATAATCGGGTTGCTGGTAACGGGGAACTGAAAGATTTTTTCTTTCAGTTTCCCGTTATCGGCATAGCCGAATATACACACTCCACTAGGTATGTCAAGGGGAACATGGAATAGCGGACTGACCAAAGGGAGGGAGCATATGCCGTGAAAGCCCCTTGACATACCGTAAACAGAATGAATAGTAAAAATATGGAAAAGAAATTAGGCACACACACGCGCGCGCGCGCGTATGTTAGTTAGCTTGTTTTAAATATATTTTAAATACTTGTTTTTAAATACTTGTTTTCGGTGTCCGCAAACCCCTATAAATACTGGATTTTTTATATTTAGTTCCCTACATTGATTTGCAAACTTCCCTACATTGATTTGCAAACTTCCCTACATT
>CAJUKL010000098.1 GCA_910587195.1 uncultured Clostridia bacterium
CAAAATACATAGGATTTAAGGATTGCCCTTGATGTGTTACCTCTAAATGAAAAGAGTTATCACTTGTAAAAGCAATTTCTTCTCCCTTTTTCACTTCTTGTCCAACTGCTACTTGACATCTTGCCCAACCAGCATATTTGCTTTGATATGCTTTGCTGTCCTCCATCACAATATATACTATCGCTGCTAATTTCTATCACTACACTGTCATGAATTGCTAGTATAGGTATATTTTCAGAAATGGTTAAATCAATTCCTCTATGTAATTCTTTTTCACCTTGTTCATTTAAGCGATAGCCATATTGTACTGAAACATAGCTTAACCAAGAAAAAGAAAAAGGATTTCCAAAGTTTTGGCGATTTCCGTATGTTTCCATATAAACATCGTATTTATATTTGCAGTCGTTTTGATTCATGAGTGGTATTGTGGTTTGCTCCATAGGCTTTACAGCAAGCCTTACTTCTAAAATGTGCCAATCATAAGCATTTCCGTCACTATCGTGGCGTGTTTCTATTTTAGGAACAATCTGCAAGTTGTATTGTTTATGAAATAATTCTTCAATATCATTTTTGATTTCCTCAAATGTAAAAAAGTCATACATAGCTGACAAATATACCATAAATTTATAAGGATTATGTCCAATTTCGCCAATATTGTAGCGATATTCGTCATAGTCGGGATAGGTCTGCTCTATATGGTTTATGGTATACTATAAATTTGTTTCCAATTCTGTATAATACAAATCTGCTGCATTGATTTCTTCATCATTTGCAGTATAAGCTGCTGCAAATGTAGATGTTGCTGCACCAGAAAACATAGCAGAACATGAACCAAGTACAGAACTTGACAATATAAAAAGCACACTCATCACAGCAACGATACCGATAACTGCTTTGTGTGTGCCTGCAACTTGAGAAATTGCTCTCACTATCTGTACAAAAACATCTTTTGCTGTTCTAATGGTTTCTTGACTTTGTTTTTGTCTTACCATTTGAGCATATTTCTTTTTGATATTATGTTTCTGAAGCCATTTTTTATTTGTTTTTTCTGATTTTTGATCTTCTACAGAAAACTTTGTAATATGATATTTTGTATTTGCTTTTTGTAATCGTTTTTCCATTTTTGTTACAGTATGATAAGGCTTATTTTTTCTATCATAATTCCATTTTCTATAACCATTTTTGAGTAAAAACTCTGCTCTTTGTTCATTTTTGTGAGCTGCCTCTACAGCAGTATTTTCTTTTTCTGTTTCTGCTATTTTTTGATGTCCCTTATACCATAATAAACGTGGGGGAGTGACAGCAGCCTTTTTGACAGCAGTCCTAACTGGTTTTACTTCATACTGTGGTTTTACTTCTTTTTCCATATGAAATTTTGTTTTACTTGTTTTTGTCTTTTCGTCAAAACTTTTTTCAAATTTGATTTTTGTTTTTTTAGGTAGCTTTTTCTCCGCTTTTTCTAATTTTTGTTGTGCTTTTTGTACTTTGTTCTCCAATTTTTCTAACTTTAATTTATCTTTTGTAGAAATTTCTTTTTTCTTTGGTTCTTTATCTAACGAGGTATCTTTTTTATCAGACGATTTTTTTTCTCTACTTTCTATTTTATCATCGGACTGTTTTGGTGTTTTTTCTTGTTTTTCATTAGCATAGTATTGTAATTTCTTAGCTTTTTGAAGTTCTTCCTTCGTGTTTTTATCAAGAGAATGACATAATATTTCTGTATTTTTGTTAAAGTCATTCTTTGTCGTTTCATCAGAAAAATTACTTTCTGATACTTCATTTTGTTGTTCTTTTTTAGAAAACTGAATTTTGTTATTTTTTTGCTTTTTGTAATGGTTTTCTTTTATAATTTCTTTGTTATTTTGTGTATTGTATCGCTGTTTTTGAAGTTTTAACTTTTGCGGTTTTTGTTCTCGTTTTCTATGCTCAAACTCTAAATGACTTTTCATTTGTTCTTTTTTAGGCTGTGAAAACTACAAACTATTTTTTTGCTCTTTGTTGTCAAGAGCTTGAAATTCAGAATCATTCTTCTCTTGTGTTGTTTGTTGAAATTCAGAATCATTCTTCTCTTGTGTTGTTTGTTGAAATGAAAAATCGTTCTTTTTAACAATTTCAGCTGATTTTCTTTGTTGCTTTTTGTTGGCTGATATTGTTGTTCCTGCTGATTTTCTTCTGTTCGTTCTTGTTGAAAAAATGAGTCTTTACTTTCTAGTTCTAAAAAATGTTGCCTTATAAAAAGTGGACTATCGTTTTTGATTTCATTCTCTAGTTGTGATATAGAACAAGGATTGCTTGTGATGGGAAGATATGCTATACTTAGATCAACAAATGGAGATTATATTTTCTAATATATGGTAAATTTATTATTTATAGAGAATGGAAGTGAAAAGGAATGGATATGAATGCTCATGAGGTAATTAAAATTATAGGAAATAATCGAAGATTTATTTCTCCCTTTAGTAAGCCATATGGTTACTACATATGGGGAATGGAGAATGAATATATAGGCAATATAGAAATTCAATTATATTATAAAAAGCTAAAATATATGACAGAAAACATTGAAATGTTGTTACAACAGGCGTTTCATCCAGCTTTTTACCAGTTTTATGGTGTTAGTCGTAATCTAACATCTCTTGATGACATGTATCAACAATTAGTAGTTGAAAGTTTTGTTTTAATTGCAAATGATAAATCTGTAGAATGTTGTTTATCAAACTCTCAAATTATGTATGGACACTATATTATTTGTTTATGGAGTGATACATGGGAATTTATTTATTCTGATATTTGCTAATGTTATTATAGATAAAACATCCAGTTTAACAGGCAGATATTGACTCGTACCATCTTGTCTGTTATCGCTCTTCTATATCCTGTGCCTTTCAGGGTACGTGTTCCTGCTGTTCCTGTTACAAGATACTGCTGATTGAGCATATAAATAAAATCGCTGTTTTCAAATATATTCGCAATCTCTCTTGACGCTAATAAATCCTTCACGTTCTGCGTTAAACCTGTTGGAATACCGCCCCATTTTCTAAATCTTTTCCATATCTCAACAGTATAAGCAGAGGTTTGTTCTTCTTTCAAAAGAAGGTGCATTTCATCAATGTAAAAGCGTGTAGATTTATGTGTAGCTCTATTTTCTGTCACACGTCCCCAAACTTGGTCTTGTATTATCAACATTCCTATTTTTTTTAGCTGTTTTCCTAATTCTTTTATGTCATAACAAACCAATCTGTTGCGAATGTCTACATTTGTTCTATGATTGAATATGTTTAAAGAGCCATTGACATAAATTTCAAGTGTTGTTGCCAAATGTTGTGCTTCTGGTTCTTTCTGTTCTCTCATCATGTCATATAAATCGCCTAATATTGGCATATTAGACTGTATTGGTTCTATAAGGTATTTTTGATAAATCATTCTTACACATCTATCGATAATTGTTTTTTCTACGGGTTGTAGTCCTTCTTTTCCGCCTACTATCAATTCACAAAGAGAAAGTATAAAGTCAGATTTTAACGACAAAGGGTTATCATCTTCACTATAATTCAAGTTAATATCCATAGGATTGATGTAATGGTTACTGGAAGGAGATATTTTTACCACTTGTCCACCTAATCTTGATACAAGAGGAAAATATTCGCTTTCTGGGTCAACTATAGCAATATCATCATTTGTCAATAAAAAAGCATTTGTAATTTCTCTTTTTGCCGAAAAACTTTTGCCACTTCCTGGTGTTCCCAATATCAAACCGTTAGGATTTTTTAAACGTTTTCTATCAGCCATGATTAAGTTGTTGGAAAGGGCATTTAAGCCATAATATAACGCTTCGCCTTCTTGAAACAATTCTTGCGTAGTAAATGGCACAAATATTGCGGTACTGCTTGTTGTCAGCACTCTTTGTATTTCAATTTGATTTTGTGCAAGAGGCAAACTGCTCATTAACGCCTGTTCCTGCTGATAATCTAACGGACGTAAAGAACAGTTATATTTTTGAGCAATGCCTTGTGCTTGAAATAAATCAGTAGATAACTTTTGTTTTGTTTCTGCTGTGTTCATTACAAGCACCGTTACCAAAAACATTCTTTCATTTCTGTTTTGCAAATCTTCTAATAATGATTGAGCCTGTTCACCATATGTCACAATATCCGGCGACAATAGCGATAGGTAAGCCTTTGAGGTTATCTCCAGCTTTTCCCCCGCTTCACACC
>CAJUKL010000099.1 GCA_910587195.1 uncultured Clostridia bacterium
TAGAGTCCTCTGGTTGCGTTGGCGTTTCTGGAGTAGCAGAATCGTCTGGCTGTGTTGAAGCCTCTTGAATGGAAGAATTTTCTTGATTTGCAGGTTCTTCCTGTGAAGCATGCACCTTTGGCATGTCAGATGAGAGCAAACAAGTAGCCAAAAAAAGTGCAAAGAATTGTTGTTTTTTCAATTTTATGTAACCCCCTATTCCTTTCATTTAAAATATTGATTTTTAATATTTATTGCTATAATTGCATAAACAAGCAATATTTTAAATTCTATTATAATTTACTTTTTTTGAAATGTCTATGTTAACTTGAATTTTTTATATACCTTTTAGAAATATGTAACAAATATTTTGAACAAGCATAAAATATTTATAGGAAAGATGCTTTTTTAAATATATTTTTATACAATTTGAAGGGATGTGCTTTTTATGGATTATAGAAACTCATGTAACAATCAGCAGCACCAATGTCATCCTGTCTGTTGTGAACATGGTTCTGTAGGACCGCAAGGACCTAGAGGGCCACAGGGCATGAAAGGTGATACTGGGTGTCCTGGTCCTATAGGTCCACAAGGAATGCAGGGAATTCAAGGTGTTCGTGGTGATATCGGACCTCAGGGACCTGTAGGTCCAGCAGGTCCACAAGGAAATATTGGACTTCAAGGGCCTACAGGTATTCCCGGAGCAACGGGAGCAACTGGATCAACCGGAGCAGATGGAGCAACCGGGGCAACTGGAGCAGATGGAGCAACTGGAGCAACTGGGGCAACTGGGGCAACTGGGGCAACTGGAGTAACCGGGGTAACCGGAGCAACTGGGCCAACTGGAGCAATCGGACCAACTGGAGCAGATGGAGTAATTGGAGCAACCGGACCAACGGGAGCAACTGGAATTGCAGGTACTGGAGCAATCATTCCTTTTGCATCAGGAACTCCACTTTCATTGACAACCATTGCTGGAGGACTTGCAGGACTTCCTGCTTTTGTTGGCTTTGGAAGTAGTGCACAAGGACTTACACTTTTAGGTTCAACAATTGATATTACAAATGCAAGTGGAACGCTTTCTAACTTTGCATTCCAAGTTCCAAGAGATGGTATCATTACATCATTTAGTGCGTTTTTTAGTACAACAGTAGCACTTTCTTTAGTCGGTTCTACCGTTACAGTAAGGGCGCAAATTTATGAGTCTACAACACCAAATAATGTATTTTCTCCGATTGCTGGAACATTAATAAACTTAACCCCAGCACTTTCTGGCGTAATAGCTGTTGGTACATTATTAAATGGTTCCCTTACAGGACTTAACATTCCTGTAACACCTCAAACTCGATTAATGTTAGTATTTTCAGCAACAGCAAGTGGTGTGTCTTTACTTAATACAGTAGTAGGTTATGCAAGTGCTGGTTTAAGCATTAACTAGTAAAATAATTCCCAAAGGTTTTGATACTTAGCCTTTGGGATACTTTTTATATTCTTCTCTATCTGCTGTGAAATAATAGAATATTCTAAAAAAGTTACATAATCATACTATTACCATGAATATATATCTTTATTTTTTACTATTCTTATCCCCTATATTATCGGAAAAATCAGCTTATTAACTAGCTTTTTTGACAAGGTTTTATAAAATAGAAAGTAAAGCAGAAGCTGTTTTTTCATCTGTAAAAAAAGCAGTAAACAGATGCAGAGAAAGAGCCACATCAATAATGGGAACTTTATTCATTCCACCTGCAATACCAATCACAGTTCTAGCATTTTTGCTTGCTTTTATAATATTTGCCTTAATCATTTGTTTTGTTTTTTCTGTTTCAACTAAATTTCCGTGTTTATCAAAATAGCTTAATCCCACATCTCCAATTGCCTTTTTTTGTTTTAATTCTTCTATTTCGTTTTGTTCTAATATCCCATATTGAGGCACAATAGAAGTTTCAAAAACACCAATACCTAGCAATATAATATTTGCATTTTCTGCCATTTTTAAAAATATCTGTGTATGTTCATTTGAAACTAAAGTCTGATATTCTTGTTGAGAACTACAAACCATAGGCGCATGAAAAACTTTTGCAATACCATTTAATTTTTGTGATAATTGTATTGTATTATAATTGGGCAAAACGCTTAATGTATTTCCAAAACTTCCGGAAAGAGGAACTAATTGCACTTCCGGAAAATAAACAGAAGGTGTTTTGGCAATTAATTTGGAAACACTTTTTCCCCAACCTACTCCAACAACATCCTTTTCGTGCAACTCTGATACAAAATAATTTGCTGCTGCAAAAGCAACATTATCTAAATTATCATCTTGAATTACACCTGCATATTTTAAATGATATTTTTCCATCAGAGCATTTTCCATAGCAACATTATTTGCAAAGGGAGATAACACTTCTATTTTTACAATACCTAATTCTTCTGCACGGGCAAGCAATTTTGATACCCATGGTCTGGAAATATTTAATTTTTTAGCAATTTCTTGTTGTGATAATTTTTCTTTATAATATAAATTTGATATTAACACCATTTTATAAAACATGGAATCTGAAGAATTGTTTTTTATGATAGCCATTTCTAATACCTCCATTATTCTATAAGGAACATTTGATACTATACTTTAATTCAATTATAATAGATTTTTTGTTATAAAACAAGTAAAAATAGTGCTTTTAAACAAAAATAAAATAATCTATTGACACACAAATGTTACACTGCTATAATAAAAATATCAAACGTAACTAATAGGCACAAATGTTATTTATAAAAGGGGGAAATCTTATGCTTGTCACATCAAAAGAATTGTTCCAAAAGGCACAGCAACAACATTTTGCAATTCCAGCACCAAATTTTATTGATTTAGAATCTTTACGCTGGCATATGGAAACAGCAGAAAAATTAAAATTACCTTTGCTATTGGCATTGGCTGAAACACATATTGGAAATAATATTACTTTAGAAGATGCTGCTTTATTAGGAAAAAAATATGCAGAGCAAGCAAAAATTCCGGTTATACTTCATCTTGACCATGGCACAACACCAGAATTGATTAAAAAAGCTATTGATTTCGGTTTTACTTCTGTTATGGTAGATGCATCACAATATCCTTTTGAGGAAAATGTAAAAAGAACAAATGAAATTGTGGAATATGCGCATAAAAGAGGTGTTGTAGTAGAAGCCGAAATTGGTTATGTGGGAGCAAATGAAAATTTTGAGGGACATGAAGGAAAGGATTCCCGCTATACTACAGTGGAAGAAGCCAAAAAATTTGTTGAACAAACAAATGTAGATTCCCTTGCCATTTCCATAGGTACAGCACACGGAATCTATAAGGGAACTCCTAAAATCAATTTTGAAAGATTAAAAGAAATCAGAACAGAAATTGATACACCTTTAGTATTACATGGAGGTTCTTCTTCAGGAGATGAAAATTTAAAACGTTGTGCAATGGAAGGCATTACAAAAATTAATATTTTTTCAGATTTATTGGTAGCAGCAAAAACTGAAATAGATAATAACAAACCAAAAACATACTTAGAAATCAAAGAAGCAGCTAAAAAAGGAATGCAACAATGTTTAGAACATTATTACAACTTACTTTCTTGAAAGAAAGTAAGCAAAGAACTTTTATGCGAAACTAGCGTTTCGCTGCTGTACGTTGGGCATGAATGGTTACTTTAGATGAACGACAACAGAGCACCAAAGATTAAAATTTTTGTTCTGTTCCGTTTAGCAAAAGGAAAAGTTTAGGGTCAAGCCCTTTTCAAAGGGCTTGCGAGAGTTTGAGAGCAGAGCTCTCAAGGTCTTTTCATGTTTACAAGCGTGTTTTTGAAGGGGGTTCTGAACGTCCGGTGGACGTTCAGAACCGACCGGAGCGAAGCGTAGACATGGGGAAACTTTTCACAAGTGAAAAAAGTTTCCCCAAGAAGGTTCGACTTTCGTTATACTTTTTTGAAAGAAAGTAAGCAAAGAACTTTGTGCGAAACTTCGTTTTGCTGCCGGACGACGGAATTGAATGGCTATTTTAGATGAACGACAACAGAGCACCAGAGGTTAAAATTTTTGTTCTGTTCCGTTTAGCAAAAGGAAAAGTTTAGGGTCAAGCCCTTTTCAAAGGGCTTGCGAGAGTTTGAGAGCAGAGCT
>CAJUKL010000100.1 GCA_910587195.1 uncultured Clostridia bacterium
AATTTCTATACCATGCCATTTTTTATTTTCGTAATTTGCTTTTAGCAATAAATGTAAAAACAATACTTTTACGTTAATGTCATCGTACCATTCCCACTTGAGCATAGAACGATACAACTTGATAAATCCACCGCTTTCGATTAAGGTATCATTATCCATTTTTTCCCCCTTTCTGCTGCTGCATATTTATACATATACAGCAGCTTTTTTCTTTCATTTTATCCTGTCAAAACTCTCAAAAAGTCTCAATCTTTAAAAGGCTAAATCTTCCTCTTCTGATACAGGATAAAATCCTTTTGGTGCGGTAGGATTATGATAACTGCCATCACCGGAATTTCCATAACTGTAAGTTTGTTGATGATTACTTTCTTGATTTTTGCTACCTGTAAAATACTGTTCTTCTACCACTATTTCTGTAGTCCATTGTCTTTGTCCGGATTCATTTTCCCAAGAACGAATTTGCAGCCTACCAACTATCGCAATCTGTCGACCTTTGTTAAAGTAGTTTTCTGCCACCTGTGCAGTTTTTCCAAAAGCAATGCAAGGAATAAAATCCGCCTCTGCTTGTCCTTGTTGCACTTTTTTGTTTACGGCTAGGGTATATCTCGCAACCGCCAGATGTTCTTGCGTATAACGTACTTCTGGGTCTTTAACTAAGCGTCCCATTAAAATCACCTTATTCATAAATAAAACCTCCTAATGCTAAGCAATCATTACAAAGTGCTTTTCCATATTTTTGTTTTCTTGATTTATACTCTTGTAATGGCGTATAGTTTCTGTTTTTGGTTTTAAAGCCTGTAAATTCTTTTCCACACTGTTCACAGTAATATTGATTTTGTGTTTGACTTTGTGCCTGTTGCTGTGATTTTTGTACCTGTTGATTCTGCTGGTTTTCTTTTCCATAAGTATTTGTTGTGTCACTATCTTTGTTATCATCAATGCAAAATAATCCATTTAAAGCGTATTTTCTTGCGTAAGAACTGCTTGCACCGGTCACTTGACTAGAATCCATTCCTTTTTTTGCTTCTTCTTCCCTTGCGTATGCTTCGCTTTTTATCTGTTCGCCTGTTTCAATGTCCAAAAGACAAGCGGTTGCTTTTATGTAATATCGTTGTCCCTGTAATACCAATTCATCTTGTAATATAACAACCGTTTTTTGCTGTGCAAGAATCGGTTTTACTGCCTCCAAAATATCCTCACAACTTCTATAATGGAAGCTGCCGAATTTGTTGTATTGTCCTTTGGGTGCTTTGAGATTTTGTTGTATTTCAAATAACTTGCTGTAAATGCTCATGACTGCCCTCCTTTACCCATTTTAGATATTGGATACAATCGTCTAATTCCGCTTTTATCTCCATTTCATGTTCTTCTGCTATTTCTTCAAAATCATGCAGCCGTCTGAAGTAATTGTCCAAATAAATGCAAAATTTTTTATCTGCCTTTTCATTTTTCACCCAGCCTGTTTGAAATATTTCAATCTCAAGACCTGCGACATGACCCAAAAAATTAAAAAATATGGTTGGTTTGCTGCCTGTCATGGTTTTTTGTCTGTTTTCAAATGCATTGATTTCTATGCATAAATGAAAAATCTCGTTGACCTTTTTCATTTTTTCTTGCTCCATTTTTTTAAAATCCATAAAAAACATCTCCTATCTATCGTATTCTTAAACTTGTGCCTTTTTCTTCCAAGTGCGCCCATGGTAAAACTTCATTTTTCAAAAGTGCCTCTCTGATGGCATTCATATCTGCTTTGGGTGGCTGTGGAATGGTATATTTTTCAGGAATATCCGTGACATCTACATCAATTTTTATTGGCTGTACACCACCATTTTGGCATACAGAAAAAGTATGTAAAGCCGTTTTAAACTTCGTTTTTCCTGTGATTTCCAAGCTTTCTTTTAAATGTTCTTTCATCTTTTGACATTTTTCTTCTAACATTTTTTCTCTTTTGTAAAGTCTTTCTCTTTCATTTTTGATAAGGGAAATCTGCCCTTCTGCAAATTTCATAATTTTCGCATAGTTATCCGCTTTTTCCTCAATCATGCAGTTAATGCAGTCCAAGGTGTTAAGAATTGTTTCTGTGTCAACTTCTTCATCAAATAACATTTCCTGTGCGGTCAAAAAATCTCCTGTTAATTCGTATAAACTATACATTGACTTTCCTCCTGTTTTGTGTTAAAATGCAATTATATTTTTTTTCTAAGTCCCTTTCGGAATGCCGTTTCCTTAGGGACTTGTTTTTTATGCTGTTTGCATTTCATTGTAAAGCTTATCTAACACACAACTTTCACATAACAAATAAAAATCATTTTCAAAGTAAACATCACCTTTTGGAATTTTGATTCCGCAACACTCGCATATCTTTTCATCATCATATTCTGGTGGTGTCAAATAACTTTGTTCTGCCCTTAAAAAACTCGCTTCTAACATACTTTTTCCTCCTTTTATACCTTTCCTATCAGCCAATAGATAAATATGGCTGCTAAGCCTGCTAAAATGTATTCTCCGCCGATTGCCTGATATCCCCGGCATGCATAGGCGTATTGGACTGCCCAGACTAGTATACTGCTTCCAAAAGCTAGCCCTGCCAGTATTTGAAACATTTGTTTCATACTTTTATTTCCTTCCCAAAACTTTTTAACACTCTTTTTGCTGCAAAAATTGCATTTTGATTCAATAACCGCTGCCATGCCTTTTGGGAACATGCCCATTTAAAGCCATTTCTTTTTAAAACATTTCTGACTTCTTCCTCTGGCTTTTCATCAAAAAGAATTTGTAAGCGGTTTATTTCTTTATTTGCAACAACTTCACCTGCTTCAAATTTCCAGCCTTTCAGAGAGTCCCTTGCTTCTAATTGTGCTATTCTTTCTTTGGTGTACTTGATACACATATAATTGTTACTTAAATCTCCATAAGGCACACTGGTAATTTCATTTCTTTCCATAAAGGAAGTTAAAAGCTTTTTTTCATTTTCCGATAAAATGCCACAACCTTCTAAAGTCTTGTTTTTTCGGTAGTAAGCATTGACTTTCTTCATATGCTCTTGATTTTTTTCTAAAGTAAGTAATCTTTCTTTTAGCTTTTCGATTGCTCTAGGGTCGTCGCTGCGAATTCCGCCTTTTCCAATGCTTTGTATTTTTTCCAAAATCTTTTGAATTTCATTGTATTCCTGAAAGTTTTTGTTCAAAGCATACACTTGTCTTTCCTTCTTTTTGACCGGAAATTTTGCAGGACCCACAATCATAACCGAAGGACATCTTGTGCTGATTTCGTAATATCGGTTGATATTTTCCGCCAGTTTTCTTGCATACAAATCAAAATAATATGTAATTTTTGGGTGATACATTGGGTCTGTTTCCTTCTTTTTTTGTTCTGCAATTTTTGCTGCTTTGTCAACCAACCTGCGGTATTCTGCTGTAGCGCTGCCTTGTTCATATTTTGAAAAACTTACCATGTCATTTGCTATCGCTGCCACTTTTTCGTTGATTTCATAATAAATGCTGGTTTCTGTTTCTTTTTCTTCTGGCTTTTGAAAATCAACATAAGTAACATTGTTTGTGGTTTGAACCTCTATATCTTGTGTTTTAATTTTTTGTTTTACTATATCTTGTGTTTTTTCTGTCATTTCTTTGCTGCTTCTTAAAGTAGGGCACATAGAATATTTTCCTAATGGGTAAATATATTCTTCCTCATTTTCAGCATAAATCTTACATCTTTTTTCCTTTAAACCATCTTTAATAACAACGGTTTTTTCTGTCCTTTTTACTATCTCAAATTCAAAGATACAATCTCTATCTGCGATAGAGCGACAACTGTATTTTTTACCAACTTCAAATTTTGTCATGCTTCATTCTCCTTTCTCGCTATCTCTGCAACATTTTCTTCTAGCTGCTCTAACAACTTTTGTAAATCCTGTTTCTCGATATTTGCTGCAACTAAAATATCTTCTGCACTGTAAATCCCTGTACCTGTGTTTAACTTGTCTAGGATTGCCTGTGTAATCAACTGATT
>CAJUKL010000101.1 GCA_910587195.1 uncultured Clostridia bacterium
TATTAAGCCTTTCTTATGGGAAAGACTCCCTAGCCTGTATAGAGGCTATAAAAAGGCTAGATTTACCGCTAGACCACATTATTCATGCAGAAATATGGGCAACAGATACCATACCAGCCGATTTACCGCCTATGGTGGAATTTAAAAAACATGCAGATAAAAAGATAAAAGAGCGGTATGGATTGGAGGTAGAACATATTTCCGCTATGAAAAAAGGTGAAAAATTGACCTATGAAAGACAATTTTATACGATTAACACAAAGAAAAATCAAATCTACAGATTTCCCTATATAACAGGTGCTTGGTGCAACTCTAGGCTAAAGATAAAAGCAATCAATCAAATTACAAAGGAGTACCAAGATACACAATATTTAGGAATTGTGGCAGATGAAACGAAAAGAATTATTCGCTAGGAAAATAAACAAGGATTTTCTTTACCTTTGGTGTTGATGGGTTGGAAGGAAGCCGACTGCTTCCAATGGTGCAAAGAAAATAACCTTCTTGCACCCATCTGTCAAACCACCAAGAGGGGCGGTTGTTGGTTTTGTCATAATCAGACGGTAGAGCAGCTAAGAGTATTAAGAAAGAATTATCCGAATTTATGGCAGCTTCTGTTGCAATGGGATACCGACAGCCCTATTCCTTTTAAACCAGATGGACATACCATACATGACTTTGAAAAACGGTTTGCACTAGAAGAAAAAGGGCTTGTTCCTGTAGGAAATAACTTTCAGTGGGAAATGCTGCAAGACAAAAATGTGTTATGTCAAATAACATTGCAAGAAGTAGAAAGAGGGAATAGCAAATGAACGCAGGGTTAAAAAAAGATATTAAAACATTGAGGGGTTCTTTTACAGAATATCAAGTGATAAGAAAAGCAATAGAAAAAAGTGGTACCCTTGTCACTAAACTGTCAAAATATTACAATCTCATACTTGGTGATGAAGAATGTAACGAAGAATATTATCAAGCCATTTACGATACTGATTTTGATGTAGATATTTTTGAAGCTGAAGTGATAGACGAAATGGCAAAATTACTAATTGCGCTTCATGTTTTAATGCTTTCTATGAATAGCAAAAAAAGAGTAAAAAACGCTATGAAATTAATTGCAAGAGAGCATATAGAAGCGGTTTTACGGGAAAAGGATAGAATCAAAGGAGTATAATGTGCTGAAAAGAAACATAAGCAAAAAAAGAGGTAATAGAGGATATGGAGGACGTATTTGTAGAACTTCGCAAGATTTGTGAAAATACTTATTTGTCTGTAAGAAAGCGTTGTAAAGTGGCGAAAACTATGTTAAAAGTTGCAGAATTTTTGGTAGAGCAAAAAGAAACGGGGTGAAAAAATGTTTATTATAAGTAAAAAGCTAGACGCAATCATCAATATGGACTTAACAAACGAAATTTTTATAAGAGAAAGTGGGTTGATAAAAGCAAAACTTTCAGATGGAAATAATATTCCTATTGCAGAATATGATTCAGAAAAAGAAGCCCAAACAGCATTAAAGATGTTGGCAAATCATATTAACAGTAATAATAAAGCTATATTTTTTATGCCGGAGAAAGAACAAATAAAAGCACAAATTATCCATCAAAAAGAACAATGGCATCATGCAGAAGGCAAAAAAGCAAAAGGACATGGAGGTTCTTGATATGGCGGAATACAATTTAAAAAACATGAGAAAAGAATTTAAGGAAAAAGGAATTTTTTATACTCCTGAAGAATTGGCACTTTATTTAAAATCACTTTTTCCAAATCCACAAGCAATCAAAGAAATATATGACCCAACTTGCGGAAGTGGTAACCTTCTTCGTGTCTTTGATGATGATGTTGCAAAATATGGACAAGATATTAATGCGGAACAGCTGGAAGAGGCAAAGAAAAGGTTAAAAAACTTTTATGGAGAAACTGGAGATACCTTACAAAATCCTCAATTTATGGATAAAAAATTTGATTTTATTGTTGCCAACTATCCATTTTCTGTAAAATGGGAGCCATTAGCAGAAGATGAAAGATTTCAAGCAGCACCAGCGATACCAACAGCAGGTAAAGCGGATTACGCTTTTATCTTACACATATTATATTACTTAAGCGAGAAAGGTATTGCTGTAACACTGAATTTTCCAGGAATATTGTATCGTGGCAATAAAGAAGGAACTATAAGAAAATGGATAATCGAAAATAATTGGATAGAAAAAATAATTCATATTAAAGGCAATACTTTTGTTGATACGAAAATAGCAACTTGCGTGATTGTTTTCAATAAAGCAAAAGAGAATCAAGAAATCCTGTTTGTAGATGGGGAAAAACAAAAAAGTATCAGTTTAAAAGAAATTGCAGAAAACAACTACAATTTGTCCGTTTCTACTTACATAGAAAAAGAAGATACCAGAGAAAAAATTGACATTGTGAAATTAAATGCAGAAATTGAAGAAAACGTAGCAAGACAAAATGTGCTTAGAACAGAAATTGATAAGATAATAGCAGAAATAGAAGGCAGCAACTGTTTCTAAAAAGGAAACAGTTGCATGATAAAAATTCGCTTGTGTGTAAAGGAGGAAAACAGATGAACGAAGTAGTAAAAGGAAGCAAGAAAACACCGATTGAAATTATGTTGCAGGTAGACAGTGAAGGCAAAACAACAGCAAAAGCATTGTATGAGTTTTTGGAATTAGACAAAAGCCAATATGCTAGATGGTGCAAAACAAATATATTAAAAAATAGTTTTGCGGAAGAAAATGTTGATTATAAGGTTTTCGACATTGATGTCGAAAACCCCCAAGGTGGCAGACCTACAACCGATTACAAGCTAACCGCTTCTTTTGCCAAAAAGCTAGCCATGAGTTCACAGACAGAGCGAGGCGAACAAGCAAGAGAGTATTTTTTGAAGGTAGAACAAAGATTAAAACAAACTGTCAGCCAAAAAAGGATAGTAGATGATGAAACAAAAGCTAAGCTAATGCGAGCACATGCAATGGAATTAAATGCGCAAACAAGAGCATTTAACAGTCTTATGAAGTCCATAGATAAGAAACACTTGTCTCCGATTGCAGTAGAAGTTTTCGGACTGAAAGCATTAGAAAGTGCTTTTGGTGTGAATGTGAACCGTTATCTTCCTGAAACAGAAAAAACCTACAATGCAACGGAAGTAGGCAAAATGCTAGGCATTACTGCAAATAGAGTAGGCAGGATAGCAAATACCCATAAATTAAAAACAGCGGAATATGGTGTATTTAAGCTTGATAAATCAACAAGTAGTAATAAAGAAATGGAAAATTTCTTTTATAATCAGAAAGGCATAGAAAGGATTCGGCAGATTTATGAGGAAACAAAAGAAAAGGCTGTCAAATGACAGCCAGCGTTAAGACTTGTGTGAATTAGGGTTGTCAGTGCGACCAACAAGATAATCAAGAGAAACATCAAAATAGTCAGCTAAAAAAATTGTTTTTGATGTTGGAGGGTCAACTTCTCCGGTTTCATACCGTTGATAATTACGTGGAGTAATGTTCAATAATTCAGCCATTGTTTTTGACATAACATTATTTTTTGTTCTCAATTCTTTAATTCTAGTATGCAATTTAGACATAATAATCCTCCAAAAAAATATTAAAAAAAGTATTGACAAGACATTAAATGTCCGTTATAATAAAGATACAAATAAGACATTAAATGTCTTATTAAGTAAAAAAAGGGGTGGTGATGAGTGCGTAAAAACTTAAAAGACTTAAGAAAAAAAAGAGGTTTTAGCCAGAAAGAACTTGCTGAAAAACTTAATATTAGTGAAAGACAATATCAAAGATTAGAAGCTGGAACTTCTGATGGGAGCATTGCTCTTTGGCAAAACCTCAAAATAATTTTACAAAGTGAAACGCTTGATTACTTACTGGAATAAGAACTTAATCAAACAGACTTTGTAAAAAAAGCATAATATTATTTTATAACAAGAAAAAGCAAAAAGTCAAATTTAGGAGTGATTATTGTGGTAATTATAATTTCAAATGATAAA
>CAJUKL010000102.1 GCA_910587195.1 uncultured Clostridia bacterium
TTCGTTGTCGTTCAGCCACAACAACTGTTCAAGTGCAACACACGGCAGCAAAACGAAGTTTTGCACAAAGTTCTTTGCTTACTTTCTTTCAAGAAAGTAAGTAGGAAACGGCATTGACAGCTGCAACAGCACCGTCTGCACAAGCGGTTACAATTTGTCGTAAAGGTTTCGTTCTGGTATCGCCTGCTACAAATACTCCTTTTAAATTTGTGCAACAACTTTCATCTGCAACAATATAACCCTCTGCATTGATTTCTAAATCAGAAAACATTGCATTGTCCGGTTCATAGCCAATCGCAATAAAAATGCCAGAAATAGGCATTGTAACCTTTTGCCCTTTGTTGGATATTTCAGCAGAAGTAACAGTTTGATTACCATTTATTTTGACAACTTGAGTGTCATATAATATATTAATGTTTTTCCGTGCTAGTACAGCATCAATCAGTGTTTTTTCTGCTCTAAAACGGTTTCGGCGATGAACAAGTGTTACTTTTTGACATTGGTTTGATAAAAAAAGCGCATCTTCTAAAGCTGTATTACCTCCCCCTACAATCATAACTTCTTTGTTGCGGAAAAAAGCACCATCACAAGTAGCACAATAAGATACTCCTTTTCCAGTAAATTCTTTTTCTCCTTCACAATTTAAGGTTCTTCTTTTTACGCCTGTTGCAATAAGAATCGTTTTTGCGGAATAGGTATTTTTTGTTGTGGTAACTGTTTTGGGATTATCCAAAAGATTTACAGAAATTACCTTTTCAAATTTAATATCTGCATGAAATTCTTTTGCTTGTTCATATAACTTTTGTGCAAATGCAGCTCCAGATATGGACAAAATAGCAGGATAATTTTCAATTTGGGAAGTAATCGCTGCCTGTCCGCCATATAAATTACCATCAAATACTATGATAGAAATACCCGCTCTTAACGCATAAATTGCAGCCGTAATACCAGCAGGGCCAGCACCAATAATAATAAAATCTGTCATCAAATACACTCCTTTTTGTGCTTAGTATAACAAAATAAAATCTATTTCATACAAAAATAATCTATTTCTTTTTCGTAATATGTGGTATACTTTGAATAGTATACACTGCTTTTGATATTATAAAAGAAGGAGAATAAAATAATGAATCAATTTGAATTACTGGTATGTTGTGTGGAAAATTATAGTCACGTTAAAAATGTTGCAAGCAATCAGGTTGCCCATTCTTTTTCAGAAAAGGGTATTTTTCAGCTTATTTTAGAGGGCTATGAAGTGTATTGTGATATGGATGAAGATTTTTTTATTGGCATGATTGACGGCTATATGGAAAATACCATAGATGCGGAAACAAGCGAATATAATAAACACAGACAAAGACAAGCAGTATTACCAAAAGTGCTAAAAGAAATTGCAAAACAATATCATATGACAAAAATAGAAGCAATAGAAGCTTTTTATCAATCCAAAACAGGAGAGCTTTTTGCACAAGATAATACAGGATATGCTGAAAAAACTGCCGAGGAACTACTAACTTACTTTCTTGAAAGAAAGTAAGCAAAGAACTTTTGTGCGAAACTAGCGTTTCGCTGCTGTGCAGGGAAGTTGAACAGTTGTTGTAGATGAACTACAACGGGACACCAGTGGTTAAAATTGAAAATTTGTTTCGTGTGCAAAAAGTAAAGTTTTTTGTCCAACTTTTAAAAAAGCTGGGGAAAGAAAAGTAGCAAAGAACTTTTGTGCGAAACTAACGTTTCGCTGCCGTGCAGGGAAGTTGAACAGTTGTTGTGGTGGAACGACAACAGAGCACTAGAGGTTAAAAATGAGAATCTGTTCCGTTTGCAAAAGATAAAGTTTTTTGTCCAACTTTTAAAAAAGTTGGGGAAAGAAAAGTAGCAAAGAACTTTTGTGCGAAACTAGTGTTTCGCTGCTGTGTGTTGGACTTCAACAGTTACTATAGTAGAACCACAACGGAGCACCAACGACTAAAATTTAGAATCTGTTCCATTAGTGAGAGGCATTTTTTTATTTTTTTGCCAAGCATTTGCTTGGCTTTTACTATAAGGAGGCTGCAATGGAGGATTTAATTAAAATTGTAACAGATTTAACAACGTGGTATGAAAAAAATGCACGTCAGCTTGCTTGGAGAGAAAATCCCTCTGCCTATCACATATGGATTTCTGAAATTATGCTGCAACAAACAAGAGTAGAAGCTGTAAAACAATATTATGCTCGTTTTATAGAAGAATTACCTACCATAGAACATTTAGCAAATGTTTCAGAAGAAAAATTGCTAAAACTTTGGCAAGGATTAGGATATTATAATAGAGCAAAAAACTTAAAAAAAGCAGCGATAGAAATTATGGAACAACATAATGGAATTATTCCAAATTCTTATGAAAAACTGCTTTCTTTAAAAGGGATTGGAGAATATACTGCTGGAGCAATCGCTTCGATTGCATTCGGATTACCAGAAGCAGCTGTGGATGGAAATGTAATCCGAGTTTTATCAAGACTATATGCAGACAACAGAAGAAGTATAGAATTAAAAAAAGAAATTGCAAAGAACATCAAGGAAGTGTTACAACATACCAATCCAAGTATATTTAATCAAGCATTGATGGAATTGGGTGCACTTATCTGTTTTCCTAATGGTATGCCAAAATGTAAAGAATGTCCAATTCACACATATTGTAAAGCGTATGCCGAAAATTCTGTTTTAGAATTTCCCCACAAAGAACCAAAAAAACAAAGACGCCTAGAAAATCGTATTGTATTTGGTATATTATGTAAAAATAAAGTAGCATTACACAAAAGAGAGAGTGGTCTATTATCTAATTTATGGGAATTTCCTAATATTTTAGCAAACACAGAAAACGAAACAAAAAAACAATTATTGGAATGGAGCATAGAATATACAGAGATAAAAGACATGGGAAAAGCAAAACATATTTTTACACATATAGAATGGCATATGCAAGGATATATTATAAAAGTAGAATCTTTTAAAAACAATGGTAATTTTGTATGGGCAACGCAAGAAGAATTATCTAAAAAATATGCTCTTCCTTCCGCTTTTGGTTTTTTTGAAAGAAAACTTAGCAAAGAACTTATATAATAGCACTTGCATACAGTTATAAAGAAATGACAGCAGAACACCATCATCTAAAATTTCTGTTCTATTCCATTTCTTTATAAAGTAGTATTTTAAAAGTTTAATTATAAAATTGGGGAGGAAATCATGAATTTTTTAGAAGAAATCAAATTATACCAACCACAGGGAGAACAAGAAAAAAGACAAAAGGAAATTATGTTGCACTATATTGTAATGTTTTATGATACAATTTCCTATCGAAATAGTATGCTATTTCATATGACAGCTTCCGCTATGATATTCAATGAAAATAAGGATAAAATATTAATGATTTATCATAAAATTTATCACTCATGGTCATGGGTAGGTGGACATGCTGACGGAGAAACAGATTTACAAAAAACCGCTTTACGAGAAGCGCAAGAAGAAACAGGTGTTTCCCAATTAAAACCATTAAAAAATATTCTTTCTCTTGATATTTTGACAGTAGAAGGACATGACAAAAACAAACAATATGTTTGTCCACATCTTCATTTTAATGTTACGTATGGCTTTATTGCATCAGAAAAAAGTACATTAATTGTAAATGAAAAAGAAACAGAAGGTGTAAAATGGATACCCATTTCAGAAATTTGCGATTACTGTAACGAAGAAAAAATGATACCGATTTATCAAAAAATTATAAAAAGAGTAAGAAGTTAAACTATTGCAATATTTTGAAAAAAAGTGTGAGCAAAAACTTTAGTGAAAAGTTTTCCCAGCCAGCTTGTTTCCCCTTCGAAAACACACTGGCAAGTATAAAAGATCTTAGGGACGTTGTCCCTAAAACCCTACAAGCTTTTTGAAAAAAGCTTGACCAAAAACTTTACCTCTCTCCAATAGAACAAA
>CAJUKL010000103.1 GCA_910587195.1 uncultured Clostridia bacterium
TTAAATATTTCTCGGAACATCTGCATTTGTGGGTGTGTGTAGTCATAACCAAATAATGTCATGGAATGTTTTGTAAAATCCTCGTTTGTTACCTCTATCACTTCCCCTTCTACGCCCCAATCTGCTACAAAAGGCATTGCTACAACGCCCCTTTCAGAATAGGTTGCAGAAGCATTAGAAGCTGATACAAAATTAATATAAGCACCTGGCAATATTTTGTTTTGTACTGTGAAAGTACCACCGCCTAAAGCCATAATAACCCCCCTTACCATTTTAATTTTCTGTATCTGTTTAATTGTGCTGTATAGCCTTTTAAAAACTGCATACCACTATTTTCACTTACCGCACTAGCGGACGAAAAAGAAACAGTAACGTCACCTTCCGTAATACTTTTTACAGTACCCTCGGCTTGTTCCTGCCCTAAGCTTTCCGCCCGGTATAGGTCTACTGCCATATTTAGCATGACATTTTCTAGCCCTTTCGGCACTTCCTCAATATTACAGTAGTTGCATACCATATCTTGTATTTTATCTAGCACAAAGCACAAGATAGCGTCTTTTTCGTCATTTTCTACCCCTAGCAGCAGCTTCAGTTTTATCAGTCTTTGTAGCACTTGTTCCGTCTGTTGATTGTTCTGATTCTCCATTTGTATCACCGCCTATTTGCGACTTAAGAGTTTCACATTCTTGCTTTAAACTGTCAAGCATTTCTTGTTTCAATGCTTCATTTTTTCTTAATTCTTCATTCTGTTGTTTTAGTGCTTCATTTTCCTGTTTTAGTGCTTCTGTATTGTCATAACTTGCAACACCCTCTATGGTATAGCCTTTTTCCAGAAATTCTTGTTTTCTTGATTCGTCAATCTCTCTACATATGCCATTTTTTACAACTTTCATGTCATTCCCTCCTATTAAGTTGTCGATTCGTGTAAATAAATGCCTGTTGCTTTATTTTCATAGACAAAGGCATCGTGATAAATACGAAATTGAAATTTCCACATATCTTTGTCTTGGTTTTCATCTGGTGTGAAAACTTTGGGCAAGGCAAGCTTCACTACTTGCAATACTGCTTCTGGATAAATCAGCATAAAATTGATATTTTTACCACTTGCAGCTTTTTTATAACCCCAAGCTGCACTTCCGTCATTCAATTCAATTTCACTGTAAAAACGGGTAGGTGGCACATATTTAATCGGAATACCGTTGTAATTTGTCAACATCGTACTAATCGCACTTTGACTGCCCCAACTTCTCGCAACGGCATGGTTTAAAAGTGGCTGCAAGTCGCTGTTGATGTACAAAATCCTACCTTGTAAAGGCACTTCATCGGCGTTCATTTGCCTTACTGCTTCGTCGATTGCCGCAAGAATGGTATCTTTTGTCAATACCGCGCCTGTTGCCTTTGAAATATCGCTTGCACTGGCATACTTCGCAAAACGAAAAGCGTCGACCTCTGGCACAACCCAATCGCGCATAAATTGCCCCGTGATAATGCCAAAAACATTCGCCATTTCTTCATTGTCCATTCTATCAATCGACAATTCTTTTCCTCTTTCTTCCGTTAATTTCAAAATTTCCCAATTTGCAGTAATGTCACCTTTCGGATAGCCGTTAGTACGGGAATAGTCACCTAAACCCGTGGTATGCGTTTTTAGCACATTTACCTCATTTGTTCCCGTAAAATCAACCTTTTTTCCGGCATCCATACCCTGCGTAATAGAAGAATATTTGTAAATATCATCTAATACTGGTAAAAATTTCTTTGCAAATTCTAAACTGTTCGCCATACTCAATTACCCCCTTCGATTGGTTTTTCAGCACTTAAACCTGCCGCCTTTCTGGCACTTTGGGCAAATATTTTTGCTACATTGCTAAACGTGCCAATCGTACCGCTATTTTGACTGTAACTTGTGTTGTAATGCCCGGAACCGCCGTAGAAACCGCTGCTCGCACCGCTGTTAATGCCCTCTCTATGCGTTTCTACGCTGTCAAACAAGTAGCCGTCAGATTTCTTGACACTTTCGAGGTCAAGCCCTTCTAGCGTGCCGTCCTCTTTCAACTTAATTTTTTCCATATCCAGCAACGCCTTGATAGCCTTGGGATTTCTACCTTTTGCCTGCAAAATAGCCATATCAATGGCACTTTCTTTGCGGCTATTTTCATATTGTTTTTGTAGATTTTCGGTATCCGCTTTGTATTTATTTTCCAGTTCTGCATACTTCTTTTGTAAGTCTGCATTATCTTTTGTTGCTTCCTTTAAGTCCTTTATATCCTTATCTCTTTGTGCAATTTGTTCTTCTAAACCCTGCTTTGTAGTGACAATAGCATCATAATCCGCCTTTTTGACGTACTCTTGTTTGATTTTGTCGACAATGTTTTTTATAATTTTTTCATTGTCCGTTTCATTTGCTAGTAACTCTTTTAACCATTGCATTTTGTAACCTCCTTTGTTTTTTGGCATAAAAAAAGAACAGTTTTATGACTTGTTCAGGTCAAACATTATCCTATTTTGATGTTTCGCATATCAAACTCACGGCTATAGCGCACGGCGTCAATACTATGATTATTTTTATCCGAAAAACAGCCCTTAAAATTGCCGTTTGTATCCTTTTCGATTTCATATTCCAAAAATTCCCTTGCAGTATTGGGACAGCGTTTTGGGTCAATCACAATTTCTTCCAAATCTTGAAGCCATTTTATTCCATATTCTACGCTATCCGCACCTTTTTTTGCCCCAAGCACCCGCAAATTATAACTATACATTTCCGCTATACTTTTTGGCTCTGCGCTGTCACAAATAATAACATTATTTTGCTTATTTTCCTTTTTTACCAATTCTGCCGCCCTGCGATTGCTCAATTTTAGCATTTGAATTTCATAATAGATATACAATTTACGGCGTGTTTTGTCATAATGATTGACAGTATAGTGAAAAGGGTCAGCGGCATAACCCCAGTCAATACCGCGTGCGATATGGTCAAACCGTGCAATTTCATCATCTGTCAATTCTCGTATCGTCAAGTTGGTAAACACTTCCCCGCCAGTACCCGTTACTTCCCCTAGATACTCATGTTGGTATGCGGTAGGCTTCACCTTTTGCAAATGTTCCGCCTCTATCAAAAATTGCTCCCCTAGCCACTCCCGCGGTACGGTCAAGTAGGTACTATGATGAACCAGTCTATCACTTCTTTGCCCCAGGACTTCCTCATTGACCCAATTTGACTGACTTTGCGGCGGATTGTAAGAGTAAAAAACAACAAAATTTTCCCCACCTCGCAGCAAAGATTGATTGATAGTACGTATTTCTTCCATGCCTGCAAATTCGTCTACCTCTTCAAACCACACATACTTACAATAGCCCTTACTGAACTTGGTGGATTTGATTTTTTTAGGCTTATCCGCCCCCCGAAAGACAATTTTATTGCCGTTGATGTACTTCATTTCCAGCGGATTTAGCTTATTTGTCCAATAAGCCTCCACGCCCAGCGCCTGTATCGCCCATTGTAATTGTTCGTAAACGCTACCTTGCAAGGTTTGCCCTACTTTTCGCAGTACAACGGCATTTGCTTGCGGGTCTTTCATCATGCCTAAAATCATTTCAAGCGAGATAAAGGACGATTTTGTTGACCCTCTACCACCTTTGAGCCAATAATGGGTATGTCTTTTTTGTTTCAAATCGTGATGAATCTCGTAAAAAGAAGGTGCTATCAGTTGTTGCAATTCAACCATCTACCTCACCCTCTTGCGATGGAATATTGTCTACTATCTGAACGGCTGTTGTGCCTTCCACTTCTAGCTTTTCGGTAAATAAGGCATAACGTTTTCCCAACAGTTCCGCCGCCTTAAGCCTATCTTTGATAGAAGCACTTTTTTCTTCTAATATCTGT
>CAJUKL010000104.1 GCA_910587195.1 uncultured Clostridia bacterium
CCATGTGTCCCACGGTTTTCACGAATTACTTTCCATTCGTACCTTGGACATTTTATGCACAGAAGGAAGCTTGGTTTTCGCATATTTGGTTTCTCTGTGCAACCCTATATATCCAGTTGTCAATGTACTTGTCAATATATTTATTATATTCTATTTATTTTTATAAGGCAACAAAAAATTTATATTTTTTATGCTGATAAGAAAAGACGCAATTCATCCCCCGCCTATAGAGGCGGAGGAATTCTTGCTAAATTTGGTTCAAAAAATGATTACAAAATATTGTTTATAAAAGTAATCCCTTGAGAAAAATACTCAAGGGCTATTTTTATTAATTTTTATCTATCTTCGAAACCATTTGGATGATTTTTGTGCCATTGCCAAGCAGAATCAATAATTTTTTCCAAAGTATTATATTTAGGCTGCCATCCCAATTCCTGTATAATTTTTTCAGAAGATGCAATCAAAACAGAAGGGTCACCTGCACGTCTTGGTTCCACTTTTTCGGGAATTTCTTTTCCTGTTACTTTTCTTGTCATTTCAATCACTTCTTTGACAGAAAAACCCTTTCCATTTCCTAAATTATAGGTACGACTTTTGTTTTCTTCCATTGTTTTTTCCAAAGAAAGAATATGTGCATCTGCTAAGTCTGTTACATGAATATAATCACGGATACAAGTACCATCTTCTGTTGGATAATCGTCCCCAAAAACGCCAATAAACTCTCTTTTTCCTAATGCAACCTGCAATATAATAGGAATCAAATGACTTTCTGGAAAATGGTCTTCTCCAATGCTGCCGCTTTTATGGGCACCTGCTGCATTAAAATAACGCAATACAGAATATTTAATTCCATATGCTTCATCAAACCAGTGTAATATTTTTTCTACACAAAGTTTTGATTCTCCATAAGGATTCGTAGGTAAGGTTCTATCGCTTTCCAAAATCGGAATATTTTCTGGTTCTCCATAAGTAGCTGCGGTAGAAGAAAAAACAATATATTTTACATTGTGTTCCTTCATCTTTTTTAACAGACTTAAAGTTCCACCAATATTATTTTCAAAATATTTTGCTGGTTCTTTTACACTTTCTCCGACTAGAGAATATGCTGCAAAATCTATAACCGCATCAATATGGTGTTGTGTAAAAACAGTTTCTAAAAAATCAGCATCAGCAATATTCCCCACACAAAGAGAGGCTCTTTCATCAACTGCTTTTTTGTGACCTGTTTCCAAGCTGTCTGCCACCACGACTTCATAATTTTTATCCAATAACTCCTTTACTGTATGGCTACCGATATAACCTGCACCACCACAAACCAAAATTTTCATCAAAAACTCCTCCTTACTCCTTTGTAATTATTTTTATTACTTCATTTACTCCATCTGAAAGATGGCTGTTTTCCATATTTTTAATATATTTTTGTCTATTTTCATATAAAGAGCGAACTGCTTTTTCTAAAGACATATATGTCATATCTTCTTCTTTTAGCACCATAGAAAAACCTTGTTTTTCAAAAGATGCAGCATTTAATATCTGGTCACCACGACTTGCTTTTGCAGAAAGTGGTATCAAAAGATTCGGTTTTTTTAATGCCAAAAGTTCTGAAATAGAATTACTGCCTGCTCTGGAAATTACCACATCTGCCATAGCAAAAATATGAGGTAATTGTTCTGATAGATATTCAAATTGTTTATATCCCTTTGTATTTTCTAATTTTCTATCAAAATTGCCTTTTCCACAAATGTGCACTAACTGAAAATCTTTGAGTAAGGTAGGCAATGCGCCTCTTAATTGCACATTAATTTTTACAGAGCCAAGACTTCCCCCCATCATCATAAGAATTGGTTTTTGGTCTGTAAATCCACAAAGTTTTAATCCCTGCTGTTTTTTCCCTTCAAACAATTCTTTTCTGATAGGTGTACCTGTATTAATCCCTTTTCCCTTTGGGATATATTGCACTGTTTCCGGAAAGGTAGTACAAACTTTTTTTGCAAAAGGCATTGCAATACGATTTGCTAATCCAGGTGTCATATCCGACTCATGTATCACAACAGGCACTCTATTTAATTTTGCACCTAATACCACAGGCACAGCAACAAAGCCGCCTTTAGAAAATACAATATCTGGTTTTAATTTTTTGATTAACTTTGTTGCTTCTTTAATGCCAGAAATAACCCGAAAAACGTCCGTAATATTTTTTACAGATAAATATCTTCTTAACTTTCCAGTTGGAATACCATAATAAGGAATTTTTACTTTTTCAATCAATTCTTTTTCCATTCCTTGTTCGGAACCAATATAAACAATTTCATAGCCTTTTTTTTGTAAGGCAGGAATCAAGGCTAAATTTGGCGTTACATGTCCTGCTGTTCCTCCACCTGTCAATACTATTTTTTTCACCCGACAAGTTCACACTCCCTCTATTTTTGCATTCCAAAGTTTTTCTCTTTTTATCATATCAAAAAAAAGATATAATATCCATACAAATTTTATGGGAAGGTTATAAAAAAATAAGGTCAAAAAATTGCTATTTTTTAGCATTTTTTATTGACTGCTGCATATGATAGCATTAAAAACATAAAAAGGAGTTTCGCCATGTATCCATATTGTTCTAATACAAGTATAAAAAACACTACTATTAATACAAGAGAAACAAACAATGTAATTGATTTAAAACAAGACCAACGTCTTTTACAGTTATTAGAAATTGCGCAGCAAGAAACACAGCAATCTTTATCTGCTTTTGATGCTCTTATGCAAAACAAGGCATTACAGCAAGATGTGGAGATGTTAAGAAATGCGTATTTAGATGAAGTAAAGCATTTAAAGTTACTACAAGAAATTTGGTACAATATTACTGGAAAATCTCAATCACAGCCACAGCCAAAAAGCACAAAAACAAATTCTGAAGCAGTTCGTACAGAAATCGAAAAAACTTTATTACAGGAAATGGAGCAAACAGACTTTTTTAGAGAGTTGTTAATGTTAATTCCCGAAACAGAATTACGAGATATTTTATATGAAATCATTACAGATAAGCAAGACCATTGTATTCGTCTTTGTTTTCTTTTTTCAAAATATCAATAGTCAAAAATTCTTTTCCATGTTATACTAGAAAAAAACTAGTATAAAGGAGTGTTTTTGATGAGCGATTGTATTTTTTGTAACATTGTATCAGGCAAATTTGGTTCTGCTACCTTATATGAAAATGATGAATTTAAAGTTATTTTAGACCGTTTTCCAGCCAATGAAGGACATGTTTTAATTCTTGTAAAGCAGCATGTTGCTAATATTTTTGAATTAGACCCAGAAGTGGGAGGACGATTATTTACTTTAGCAGTAAAAATTGCGCAAAGCATGAAAAAGACATTAGGTTTAGAATATATGAATGTTATGCAAAACAACGGTTCTGTTGCAGGGCAAACAGTAGACCATTTTCATATGCATTTAATTCCCCGTTATGAAAACGACGGAATCCAAATTGCTTACAAGCCTTTAGAATTAACAGACGAACAAATAGAAACTATGAGACAAAAGATTTCCTTACTTTCTTGAAAGAAAGTAAGCAAAGAACTTTTGTGCAAAACTTCGTTTTGCTGCTGTGCCTTGGAGTTGAGTAGCTGCTGTGGTTGAACGACAACAGAGCACCAGAGGTTAAAAGTGAGAATCTGTTCCGTGTGCGAAAGATGAAGTTTTTTGTCCAACTTTTTCTTGAAAGAAAGTAAGCAAAGAACTTTTGTGCAAAACTTCGTTTTGCTGCTGTGCCTTGGAGTTGAGTAGCTGCTGTGGTTGAACGACAACAGAGCACCAGAGG
>CAJUKL010000105.1 GCA_910587195.1 uncultured Clostridia bacterium
ACGAGAAGCCCCCGCCTCTATGCGTTAGCATAGGCGGTGGGAGTATGTCACATAATCTCCCACTGTAGATGCAAGAGAAGCTGCTGTCATCATCAGCATTGTTTTTTGGCTGTTCATACCGTTAATAAAACTTTGCACTAAATTACTTCCCCATAAAAACATTTGCTCTGTGTTTAAAAGGGTACTTTGTATAATACTGTTTATGTTTTGCATGGCAGTTCTGACATTTTCTCCGGAAGAATTTAGGGCATTTGCAAAAGCATTTCCTGCTTCTGTTCCGCCTGTTTGCATCAAGTTTGTAACTTCTGCTAATTCTTCTGTCATATCTGGCATGGTGCAATGCAGGTTTTCAAAATCAAATGTATTTTCCAATCCTTTTAGCTGTTCCTGCATTTCTTCCATATTGCTAAAATCCGCTTGATACTCAGGATTGATATATAATTCTGGATGGAGTTCCATACCTTCTACATCTGCGCTTTTGAGTATTTGCTCTATTTCTTTTTGACTGCCATAATCTACTTCATAGTTGGGATTGATATATAATTCTGGATTCAATTCCATACCTTCTATGCCTGCACCTTTGAGTATTTGCTCTAACTCTTTTTGACTGCTGTTATCTACTTGATAACTTGGTTTTACAGTCGTTGTAGCGTCTGCTATCGTGCTAATAGTCGTCACTTTGTTTATTTGTTCTGTCTGTTCTACTCCTACTTGAATCGGCGCTTCCAATTCGTCTTTGTGTTCATTTTTAAATCCTAAAAAATTCTTTAGCTTATCCCAGCCTTTTTGCACCCATTCTGTAAACTCTTTAAAATGGGTTACAATCACTGCTACCACTGCAATTAAACCAGCAATTGCTACAATCACAAGTCCTATAGGATTTGCTGTCAATACAATATTTAATATTCCCTGTGCAACACTCCATATTTTTGTAGCAATCGAAACAGCAAGCATAACACCTTTATAAATCAATAAAGCAGAAGCACCTACAAATAATATTTGAGAAAAAATATTCATACTACTCCAAGCATTCTGAAAAGCCTGTACAACATTTCCGTTTAAGATTCCTGCTACTATCATCAATGCTGCATTAATAACAGGCAATACAACCAAAGCTACAGCAAATGCTGCTACTTCTAGCACTTCTAGTATTCCACTTATAATAGGCTTTACAGCATTTGCAAAATTAATAAAAGATTGTTTTGCTGCAGCTAATATTTGTTTGACATTTTCCCATATATCAGCAAACATCGGTTGAAATGTTCCCCAATGCCTGTATACCACAAATGCAAGCCCTGCGATAACCGCTATGACTGCCGTTACTGCTCCAAATGTTGACAGTAACGGGACAAAATGTGCTATGATTTGCGCTCCCGCTTTTGCCCATATCAATTTAAAACTGCCTACTAATCCTATCGCAAGCATAATACTTCCTGCTAAAATCAAAAATGACGATGCGCCTACTGCGATTGCTGCCATATATTTTGTAATTTCCGGGTGATTTTTAAAAAAATCAGTGGTATGTTTCAATGCTGGATTAACAACATTTTGTAATGTTTTTGCAAGCGGGTCTAAAAACGGTTGTCCTATTGTTGCCTTCAGTGTATTTACTGCTTCATTAAATATTCCTGCTTGTGCTGCTGCAGTTTCCATTTGCATTGCTACCTGTTCATCAATTCCTAATTGTTTGTTTGCTCCTGCCTGCAGTATAGCTAAATCTGTTGCACCACCTTTTTGAGCTAATGCTTGTGCTGTTTTCTTTCCTCTGTCTCCGAAAAAAATGTCCACTAAATTATTAAAATCCACTGCTTGCATATTTTCGGCAGTATCTTCCAATATTTTTTCTAGTTCTGCTGCATTTTTTAACATTCCTGTATTATAGTCAATAAATATACTTCTATCTCCTTCTAATAACCAACCTGCTTTTTCCATCATTTCTACTTGTGGGTCTGTAAATGTTGTTTTTGCTGCTTGGTCAAGGAAATTTCTAACATATGTCGCTGCACTTGCTTCATCTCCAGCGGTATATTTTGTGGCTGCAACAAGCTGTATGGTTTCCTCTGCAATTTCCATATTATTTCTATTTTTCCATACACTCATGGCACTTCCTGCGGTATTTCCTATATTTTGTTGGATTGCCAAAGCGTCAGAAATAGAAGCATCTGCATATTTTGTTATCAAATCCAAACTATCTTTTATCTGACTTTCTTCTAGCTGAAATCCTGCCGCAAATTTTACAGTGGCATCTGCAGTAGAGGTTGCTGTCACACCATTTATTTGCGCAAAATTTGCATTTGCTTCTGCTCCATATCCTTCTACCATTTCTTTAGACATTCCGCCTTTTACCATACTTATCATACTTTGTTCAATCTCTTGTGCATTAAATACAGTATTTAACGAAATATCCATTGCTTTACCGTCCAGTGCTTCCATTTCTGCTTTGATTTGAGGCAATTTTGTCTGGTCTAATAAGTCTGTACCAAATGTTTTTATTTCCAAATTTAAAGAGGTACTTTGTAATTTTTCTGCTTCACTGATACAATCTCCTAATACATCTACTGTTGCTTGTAGTCCCTTAATACCAGCACCAGCAAGTAAACCGCCTGTAATGCTAATATTCTTAAATCCAGAAAGTTGTTTCATCACTTCATCTGTCACACCATCTAAACGTCGAAAATCTCCCACAATCTGATTGATTTGCCCGCTGATACCATTTACCAGTGATAACCCTATTGCAAAATCCATAAAAGTGCTCAAATTTTTCCCTTTCTTCTTTTTTTATTGAAACAAGCAAAGAAGCAAACTATTTTGTTTACTTCTTTACTATGTCTGTTCTTTTCGCCTTTCTTCTATTTCATTAATAATCAAAATAACCGCTAATACTTCTTCCTCCAACATATCCAGCATTTCGGTATAACTAATCCCTGCACCAGAACAATATGCTACATTAATTCGCTGCCGAAACCAGTGCTGGTTTGCAAGTTTTTTGCCTTTTCCTCAATTTCTTTTTTATCTTTTTGTAGAGATATTAAAATTTCTTCCCATTCTTCATAGCTAAATTCCCCAGCCAATTCATATACTTCTGATAAAGAAGTAGGAATTTTTTGTTTCACACCATCAATTTCCGCTATCATAACTGCCGCTTTAATATCGCTTGCTAATATCATATCTCCAATATTGATGCCTGTTCCATCACTTTTTAAAGAACAAGCAGAAAGCAGCCTGTTTTCTACAATATGATGTTGTCCTCGTCTTTCTCTTTTCATTATTTTTTTCCCTGTAGATAAAATAATTTCATTGGGATTTTTCAAAATATTTTCTTCTGCTTTGTTTTCTTCCATTACATTTTTTTCAATACTCATATTTCTTCTTCTCCTTTTTTTAATATCCTAAAAGTCTGTTTTTATTTTTTCTGTAGTTAAGCAAAAATTTTCTTTTTCGTTTTGCAAAAACGTTAGTTTTTGCTTAAAAGTTCTTTGCTTCTTTCTTTCAAGAAAGAAGTAGGGTTTTAGGGTGCAGAATGGGAATGTAGACAACGTCCCTAAGGTCTTACTCAAGGTTTTATATTCTTTCTCTGTTAATGCTTTGCCAGTTTATTTTGTTGGTCATAGGCTTGTTGTTGCCGTCCGCTGTTTGACTGTAGCCGTCAAATGTTACACTCGGATATTTATATTTTTGTATGGTACCATCTTTGTATA
>CAJUKL010000106.1:0-2210 GCA_910587195.1 uncultured Clostridia bacterium
AAATCTATGGAAGAGTTGGAGAGAATCACAAATGAGTAATCTTGCATTTACAGAAGAGGCATGGGAAAACTATTTGGAATGGCAAAGAACCGATAAAGATATAGCAAAAAGAATTAATGGAAGTGCTATAATCAAGTAAATAAATCGGGATTTTATTTATCAAGGGAGATATTGAGTATGGAATATAGGATTACCAATGAAACGGACTTTGAGGGATTAGCTAATGCAATGATGTTGGCTTATTCTGAAGAACCGTGGAATGAGCAGTGGAGTAGTGAACGTGCTGTCAGGCGAGTGAAAGCAATCATGGGTAATTTTCAATCGGTTGGATTGGCGGCAATAGAAAATGGCAAAATAATTGGTGGTCTATTAGGATATGTAGACCCATATGCGAATGAAGATTTTTACTATGTGTCAGAGTTATTTGTGATTCCTGAGAGAAAGAAAAATGGAATAGGTAGAACTTTGCTAAAAGAACTTGAGAATGTTTTACATGAGAAAAATATTTTTGTTGTCCAACTAATGTCGATAGAAAATAATGAAGTATTCTATGGGAAATGTGGATTGAATAAGGACGATGTTTCCGTATTGTTTAAGCGTTGTTAGGTAGTGGAGAAATTCCTATTTGTCGATTAGAGTGGTGGAAAACAGTCAGTTCAAGCTATCCGCCGAGGAGCTGTTAAATGATATTTTAAGACATGGGGCAGCGAAAGGAATCAGAAAACCAGAGAGATTAAAATACAGAAAAGCATGGAGCAGACGAATCAATAAAGAGCATAGACTGATTTATACAGAAGAAAATGGAATGTATATCATTTACTCTTTAAAAGGACATTATGAAGAGAAATAGAAAGAGGGAGCGGGAGAACTGCTCCCTCTTTTCTTCATTACACATTTTAATAATTTGCGGACATGGTTACGCGCGTGCGTGTATGAATAGAAAAAGCGGTAGCAATTTATACCCTGCTACCGTTTTCATGTTTTATTAATTCTCTTTGCTTTTCTTTTAGCCAATCCTCTATTTCTTGAATGTCTTCTTTCTTCAGAAACAATAGAAATGGATCTATGGTTGTATTGTACAATAACCACTCTTTGAATTTCTTTCTCTGCTTTTTTTCTACATGAAAATGTTTGCATAAGCTAGAAAATAAAAGATTTTTACTATTTTTTTGATTACTGTTAGTTAAAATTCTGTCACCTCTCCCAATAAAAAATTAAAGAGTATACCAAAAAAAAGCATACTCTTCTTGTTTCCCTACAGTCGCCCTCTAAAATTATACTTGATAAAGTTATTGCGAAAAAACTATACACAAGTTATAATGATAGTGTGGGCAGTCGTAGAGTGATCTATGCTGGATAGGAGTAGCCCTATCCTCCAACTAGCAGGAATGGCGGTTCTTGCTAGTGGCTGCCTATTTAGTTTTGTACTAGACTACTTCTAGTACAATCAATATCTAATATCTATATCAAAAACTTATCTAAATATCATATTTTATGATTATTTTAACACCATCTTTGAATTTTTACAATCTTTTTCTTTATTCCCTTTATGATTGCATGACCGATAAAAAAAGATAACTTGATTTCTCAAGAACTCTCTGATATAATCAGGCTAGAAAGGGCAGCTATTTAGTAAGCGCCCTCCCGTTTATGTAAGTTACATGATGTAAGTATCCTTTTAAGGCAGAAAAGGATACTTATTTTTTTAGTCTAATTATTTGAATAATCAGGGCGATTAATGCAATCAGAAAAGTACCAAATGAAAACAGCACTAAACATAAGTTTAAAATCTCAATTGTATTCATACGCGCCGCCCTCCCTTCTTTTGTAAAGTGAGGGCTACTAAATAACTATCCTTTTTGTTCTAACCTGACAATCTGATTATAGCAGGTTTCTTTTATTTATTCAATCCATTTAAAATGTAGTAGGTTTTTTCCAGAAATAAGAAAAGCTGAAAAATAAGCCTAAAATTATTAAAAAAATTTTTCTTTTAAGAAAACAACAACAACAATTTTAAAATACTTATTTTAAAAAAGTGTTTTTTATGCTTGTTGTTGTTTTTATATACGTTTAAGATCGTTTTATATACGTTTAAGGAGGCAAAAAATCCAGTATTTATAAGGGTTTGCGAGATTTAAAAAACACCTTTGCACAGTTAAAAAACACCTTTGCACAGTTAAAAAACACCTTTGCACAGTTAAAAAACACCT
>CAJUKL010000106.1:2310-3587 GCA_910587195.1 uncultured Clostridia bacterium
TATTTACATACGTAATAGTTTATGATATACTAAAATAAAAACAAAAGAAGGGGAAATGTTAATATGAAAGATACAAAAGTTATAGATTATAATAAAAATCATTATGCAGTCATGGCAAATACGATTATTAAAGGAAAACAAACTATGTCTTTACAGGAAGCTAGACTAATAAGATTATTAATTACACAGATAGCAAAAAATGATAAAGATTTCAAAACTTATAAGGTGAATATTCAAGAATTAGCAGAATTTTTAGAAGTGGATTCTAGCAATTTATATAGAGAAATTCGTGAAATTTGTCAATCTTTAATGACTAGAACAATCAAAATACAGAAAGGAAAAGAATGGGAAATATTTCAATGGTTACAGCTTGCTAAATATGATGGACAGGGAACAATTACACTTATGTTATCTAATCAAATAGCCCCTTACTTATTACAGTTAAACGCATGGTTTACACAATATCAACTTAAAAATATCCTTGTTATGAAATCTTTTTATTCTATTCGATTATATGAGTTACTAAAATTGACAGTAGGAGAGGATAGAAGGAAAAAAATAGAATATACTTTTTCTATACAATATTTAAGAGAATACTTAGAATGTGAACATAAATTTAAACAGATAGGACAATTCAAAGATAAAATTTTAGATATAGCGGTGAGAGATATAAGCGAATATTCGGAATATAACTGTACATATGAGTGTAAAAAGACAAGTAGGAGTATTACAGATATTATTTTTTATTTGGGATTAAAAGAGCAGAAGCAAGAAAAGAAAGAAGAGGGAGCTGGAGAGAAGGAACAGGAACAAAAAGAATTAGATGTAGATGATTTAGTAGACCAGTTAAGAGAGATTATCAGCGAAAACTTAAAAACCAGAGAATATAAAACTCTCTTACAAGTGGCTAATAACAATATAGAACTTATTCAGGAAAAATATGAAATGTCGAAAAAGCAAAATAAAAACATAGAAAGTTTAGTAGGGTGGCTCATCAAAGCAATAGAAGGGAACTATTCAGAACCGATTAGAAAGAAGAAAGCAAGACAATTTAATGAAATAGAAGGAAGAAAATATGATTATTATGAGTTAGAGAAGCAATTATTGAATGGAAATAATTAAAAATGTTATTAAAAACTTTAGTTTCCTTTAGTAAACAAATTAATTTATTGACAAAAAACTAATAAAACCTAACTCTGGAAAGCTAAAGAAGAAATTTATTATTTTGTTCCTAGCTAGGAACGGCTAGGAACAGGCTAGGAACATTTAAAAATGAC
>CAJUKL010000107.1 GCA_910587195.1 uncultured Clostridia bacterium
TAGTGCCTGATTTTGTCCTTCAACCACGAAGGCTTTGTTCAGGAACGAGTCGCACATATATCCATATCATACCCATCTCTTACTGCCTTCTTTTGTTCTTCCAGTTTCATTTTGTTGATGTCGGACAATTTTCTTTTTATTCTTTTAATTGCTACAGCTTGGTCAACAGATTGTATATGAATACTTACCATAATATTACTGTTTAAATCCAAAAAATCAGCTAACATTCTGTCTGTTAGTTCTGAAGCAGTGATGTGCAAAAAAGATACTGCACCATAGGTTTTACCAATCTGAAATTTATTTTTGTACTGAAAGTTAAAACTATCTGGTGCAATAAAATCTTTTGTAGTCATACCCGTTTCTACAATATCTTTCCAATGAAATATAAATTTTTGTTCGTCTTGAACATGAAACAGACTATGTAATACGTGAAGCCTTTCTTTGCCATTTAAAGGTTGAGCTTTTACCCCTAATACTTTAAAATTAGAAAGAATATCTGCTTCTATCCTTTCTAGTCGAGGCTTTGCTGCTTTTAATGTTTCTGCTTCAATACTAAATGTGATATATTTTGTTTTTATCAAACCATTGTTGCCTTTGGAAAGCTGATTTTTCAACATAGCAACATATTCTTTTCTAATACCATTAAAATCGTCTTGTTGTTCTGGTATTTCAATGGATTTTTGATATTCTGAAATGTCAATACTTTGATTCAAAAACGATAATTGAAACTGTATAGAAGAATCAAAATAATTCAGAAAATCGCAATAGTTTTCAAATATCAGCGTTTTGTCCTCATTCTGTGCTAACTGATAGTTGATGTCATAAAACTGTATTGTTTTGCTATATCTTCCGTTTTCCAACTTGCATATCCCATCAGAAAATAGTTCTTGATAGGGGATTGTTTGCTGAGCAGTTGTTGGTACTGGTTTTTTACAGAATATATCTAAAAAAGAAAAAATATTATTCTTTTTGTATGATATTTTGTTTTTCTCGTTTTTTAATTCTCTTTTTATTCTTTTTTGTTTTTGTTTTATCTTTTGTAATTTCATTTCTTGTCGGATTTGTTTTTTTGTTCTCATAGATTCCCTCCTTTGAAAGAACAGAATACAGATTATTTGTGCTGTATGGACGGATTCGAGGGTAGAGCATTTGAGAACGAATGATATTCCATAGTATTTTTTCCATAGGTAGACCATCTTTTTCATACATAGCAATAAAGAAAAATGGTAACATCACTGCTACCATACACAATACTGCTGTTTCATTACCGATTGCTTTTTTGGAGCAAAAATATAATGGTATCCCAATGACTGCGGCAATACTAAAGCACACTAACTGTCTTTTGGTTAAATTCAATGCAACTTTTGTTTTTACTTTGTCTAAATCTTTTGGTACAGATACAAAAGGCATATTTATCTCACTTCCTCTTTTTTGATATTATTTTTTTGTGTTTCTTTTTTTTCCTTTTTTTGAGTGTTTTGCTGTAACTGCTTTTTGATAGAAGGTTTTTTTATGTTCTGGAACGAGGGCGATACTGTTTCTTTTTCAATATTAACATTTTTGTTTTCCAGCCTTTGTATGTATTGTTTGATATTCCCTCTTTGAGTAGTTTCTTTTTGTTGTTGCAATGTTTCCAATACTCTTTTTGTTTGTAATTCCTGTTTTGATTCATAGTGTATCTCCTTTATTTGTCCATATTTCTGCTGTAATTGTTCTACATTTTGAAAATACTCCTCACTTGAAAATACTTGTTTATTCCCATTTTCAAATGTGACTGTAATATTTTCTAATAAAGAGCAATTTTTTTGTCTGAATAAGCATTGTGATAAATAATCTATTTCATAAATATTTCCTTTTATTACATTGTCTTGCATTTCTTTTATTTCTACAGAATAAGCAAGTACATCTTGATTTTTATAAAACATAAATTTGTTGTATTCGGGAGTGTCTGCAATAAAAGAATTTCTCTCATTGAAACAATGTGTACCTTTTTCTTTTGAAATCCATATATAATTTTTGTCATCAAGTTATGTACTTTCTGCTGCTTTTTTTAATATTTGTTTGTCAATCAAAAAATCTGCTTTATGAAAAACAGTATTTTTTTCTGCAATTTCCTTTAAAGATTTCACAATATCTACATCATGAAATCCTTGTAAATAAAAATGGCTCATTTATTTTCAATCCTTTCTTTTTTTAATGCGTATTAAGTATTGATTTGGATACACTTCCTGTTTTGAAAAGAGAATAACATAACAAAATCGTATAATCTGCACAAGTCCATATTGCAATGTGTAGGTTTTCCGCCGTTGCTATGCTCTGCACCAAAACAGTGTATATTGCAACACATACCATAATAAAAAAGCCTTGTAATCCCAATGCTACAAGACCTTTTAAATAATTATTTCCCATACTTCCCCATTCTCTGTTTACCAGAGTAGAAAAAGGAATTGCTCCAATCGAACAATAAATGTAAATTTCTACCATTCTGCCTAATAGTACAAGTGTCACACAAATAGAAACAGCGTTCATTGTCAATCCTATTAATGATGTTTCTATTAAAAGTAAAAACAGTTCTCCCACTTCCATATTTTCTAACTGTTCTGTCAAATCACCTATTATTGTATTAAAATCTAGTACAGTATTGCCGTTGATAACACCAGCACTTTGATGGACTATATCTTGTGATAACTCAAATACGGCTATGACAATATCGAATGTATGGGTAACAATGTATGTTGCAACAAATGTTTTAAATATCCATTTAAACAACTGGAATGTGTCAAAGTCACCATGTAGATTGTTTTTTTCAATTATCATACTGATTAACTCGTAACACAAAACGAATGTTAATATCAATCCAGCAATAGGAATAATAACGGTTTCTGATAGATTTTGTATCATAGAAAAGACACCACCATTCCATGATTGTGGTGTCTTTCCAACTTCTGTTGCTATCTCTCCTACTTTTGTATTGACTTCATCAAACATTCCAGTCAGATTTCCTGTAATACAGTCAATTAAAAATTCCTTTATCCATTCTTCAATCTGTTCCAGAATGTTTTGCATAGATTAACTCCTTTCTGTCATACATTAAATAAGTTGGCAAGTAAAGGAATAAGGTTTATACCAATTAAAACAACCCCTCCATCTGCCATTAACTGTGTCAAAACATTATTACGGTGGCACAAAAATAAGAAAAGAAAACAGTAATTCAAGATATTGGTATCCATATAAAAAAGGACAGTCTGCCAAAAAACAGATTGTCCTTTTTTATTTAAAATTTTTTATTTGAAATTTTGTGCTGAAGCATAGTAAATAGCATATCTTCAGCACAAATAGATATTTTTTGATTTCCAAATGAGGAAATAACAAATGTGATATTTTTGATTTTATGATTAT
>CAJUKL010000108.1 GCA_910587195.1 uncultured Clostridia bacterium
ATTTCCATATTATTATCCCAATTTTCTTTTTTAAGCTGTTCATTTCTTTGTTTTAAAATATAAAATTGTTTTTGTAACTTTTCTGCATTTTTCTCTGCAATAAATGCTCTTTGAGAAAGTTCTTTTATTGTTGTTAAAAGCTCCTCTATAAAGGGCATTGTAACCTCATTTTTGTATTTTTTAGCTGACATAAATACAGTTGGTTCTGGCAGAAGTTCCGCTTTCTTTTCCAGTTTAGTGACAGAATTAAGAGCATATTTTTCTGAATTTTGATACTTTGAAATATCATATTCCAGAGATTTCTTTTTATATTCCAGTTTATTCACCGCTTCAACCAATTTTTCCCTTTTAAACTGGCTGACAGATTTATGTCTTTCATGTATTCCCTTTTTCTCCCATTCTATACCATACCCTAGCATAATTTCAGATAGTTTTTCTTTTTCAAAATTTATCCATTGATTAAACTCTGTATCACTTCTAGTCGTTCCAGTAAAACCCTGCTGTTTTAAAGCACTTTTCATAGAAACCCTTGTATCAAGCCCCCTTTTGCTGTCTGTTGTAAATGGTACAAAATCAATATGTAAATGAGGAGTTGCCTCGTCCATATGCAAATGTGCAGAAAACACATATAAATGTGGATTTCTTTGCTGAAAATTCTTTATATAACTATCAAGTATATTTTTTGCAGTCTGCCCATCATCAGAAACTGCATTCATATTATCTTTATCACCAACTTGTACAATAATTTCATAAAAAGGCTTTTCCTGTTTGCTTGTACGAATTTTTTCATAATAATCATTTATCATTCTGTCATTTCGTTTTTGCCTTTCATTATATTTTTTCAGTGCATCATCAAACAATTTATGGTATACTGTTTTTATATCTTCATTATAATAGGTAACATTATTTTTACTACGTTCTTTGTCTACATTTTCAGCAGTAAATTTACGTTCGTTATGATGGATAGAGCCTTTCCCAAGCATAATGCTAATTGTTCTTTTCATAAATTAAAATCACCTCATTTCTTATTTTATTTTGTTACTTTTGTCAAAAGTAACGCAAATGCACTTTTGACAGTTCCTATCAAAAGTACATATTGCGTTCTGCCGAAAACAGCATTTTTACCCCTCATTTTCATTGATTGAAAGAAATGCAGTTATTCATTGATTACCTAAATGACAGGAGCGTGTCACGCTCCCGTTTTATCTGTTAACAAAGGAATTTTATCACCATCTAAAATCAGAATGTATTCCTTTTTTATCTAAATATTTCTGGCGAGCCTTTTCTCTTTCTTCTTCTGTTGGAGCAGTTTTATAATTGGTATAATGCTCTCTCATTACCATAGCATTTAATTTCTTTTCTAACTCCTGCTTGATTTCTTCCTCATACTCGTATTTTTCAAAATGATAATATTGAAGCAACTTTATAAATAAATCATATGAAATCTGAACATTTTTCATATCGTTCGTCCTTTCTATTTTTGAATTCATTCAAGGTGGCAAGATTTCCTCCTCTTTAGGAAAAAGGAATCTTGCCATCTTCCTTTTATTCTTTAGGCAGCATCCAAAACCACTGATTTCCTATTTTTACAGATTCAACTTTTAAGTCTGATTTTGCATTCCAAAGTGTTTTATTTTTTATTCCATGGTTTTCTGCTTCTTCTGAAATTTCTTTTTGTGTCATAGAACCTGATTTTAATATTTCTTTCAAAAATTCTTTTGCTTCTCTCACTTTTTGTCCACGATTATCAGCTGCTAATAAATCATCAACGCTTACATCATACTCTCCTATCCATTGAAAACCTTCTTCTTTATCCAGTCTAAATGCGATTGATTTTCCTTCTGGAGCTAAAGAACTTTTTACATGACATACTACCCTAACTTCTGGTTCTCCTTTCACTCTGCCAACAATCAAAACGCTTCTTGCAGCAGCTTGAAAATCAATAGAACCAAGCCCTCTATAAGATGACTTTCCATTGCTGTTTTTATTCATATGCCCAACTAATATTATTGCACAACGATACTTTTCTGCAATTTCTGCAATATGTTTCATAACTGGTCTGATTTCATTTGCTCTGTGCATATCCACATCAGCTCCTAAAAAGCCTTGTATGGGGTCTAACACAACAAGTCTTGCACCAGTTTCAGAGATTGCCTTTTCTAATCGTACATCAAGCATTGTTAGAGGTGTTTCTTTATCATCAATTACAAGTACCTTTGAACAATCTGCATTTGCAGCTACAAGACGAGGTTTTATGGTATCACTTAATCCGTCCTCTGCTGTTTGATAAATTACATTGATAGGCTCCTTTGTTTCTTCATTTATAATAGTTTCTCCTCTTGTTAATTTTGCTATCATTTGCAAAACGAGTGTTGTTTTCCCTTCTCCTGGGTCGCCTTGAATAATTGTAATTTTTCCATATGGCACAAACGGATACCACAACCATTCTACATTTTCACATTTTATATCTTCCATATTTATCAATTTTAATTCACAATTCAAATTTTCCACTCCTATCCTATTGAAAAATCAATAGAAATGTGGTAAATTATATCCAGATTGATGGAATGTTTTACCACATTTCCAAGTCCTTTTGTATTTGGCGATACATCAGGACTTTTATTTTTCTAAATTACTGTAAAGACCATCTTTTTCATTTTCCAATTTTTCTACCATCTCAATCTGTTTCGATGGGAATAAATGGGCATATTTGTATGTAATGTCAATGCTTTCGTGTCCTACTCTGTCAGCAATTGCAACAGCTGAAAACCCTAAATCTATTAAATGTGATATATGACTGTGACGAATTGCATGGATTTTGATACGTTTTACGCCTGCCTCTTTTGCTCCTCTATCCATTTCGTGGTGTAAATAGCTCTTTGTTACGGTAAATATCCTGTCTGTAGGCTGTACTCCATAAAGCATTTTGATGTATTCTTGTATTTCCTCACATAAAAACTTTGGTATTTTTATCACTCTTTTACTTTTCTTTGTTTTAGGCTCTGTAATGACATCTCTTTTTCCTATACGTTGATAGGATTTATTGATGCGTAATGTACCATTTTTAAAATCAAAATCTTCTGGTGTCAACGCAAGTAGTTCTCCTAAACGAATACCACACCAGTAAAGCACTTCAAAAGCATAAAAAGATAGTGGCTTGTCCATCATAGCTTCTGAAAATTTTGAATATTCCTCTTTTGTCCAAAAATTCACTTCTGCACCATCTTTGTTACCCATATTTCCAGCTTTTACTGCTGGATTGCTCTTTAAATCATAATATTTTACAGCATGATTAAATATAGCACTCAGCTGATTGTGTATTGTTTTCAGATAAACAGGAGAATATCCTTTCCCATTTTCATCACGATAAATCATAA
>CAJUKL010000109.1 GCA_910587195.1 uncultured Clostridia bacterium
TATCTGATTAAAACACAAAATTAATATACCTCTCTCCGAGTGGAGTTTTCTGTACTAATGTTGTAATATGCATATTCACATTGATATTCATAAATATCATCTCCATTTCTCCTGAAAATGACTTGCTTTTGCCTATAGAAATGTTATATTTTTTTTGATACAAATAATCCACTAAGCCCTAAACATAATCCTAACACTCCTACAATTGGCATAGTTTGTTTTTTCACAACATTATCAATACCATTTCCTGTACCATCTGCAATTTCTCCTGTTTCAGAAATTCGAGGAGTTGGCTTTTTATAATTTTTTATACAAGCAACAAATTCCTGATTGTTGTAAATTTTTCCCTTATCTAATCCAAATTCTTCGCCATCTACACTAATTGGAATAATATATTCATTTTCACTTGTTGTAACAACATCTGCTATATATAAATGAATTGTTGGCACTAAAACATACTTTAAATGCACAATATCTTCTTTTATTTGTTCCTTTATAATTTCCGCTATTTGCATATTAGAAAGAAGAATTGGTTCTTCTCTATACTCTAATACACTGGCTGTAATACCATCTTTATGTAATAACGCAGTGGAGTGTTCATATGTTGCTGTGCTACATGGAACATACCAAAAAAAATCTTTAGTATTAATGAAAGATACAAATCTTGCATTGTTATCTAAATTACTTTCAAAATCATCAAGCAATGTGTAAACTTTTTTGATATTATTGTCTTCAACACTTATAATATCACTTGAAAAATAATTTTCTTGTGTTTCTGTTTCACGTTGAAGCTGACGTTTTTCTATTTCCTCTTTTTCTGCTTCTCTACGTTTTTCTAATACTTTTTCAACTTCAATATTTGTTTGAAGTGTTTTTTTATCAAATTTTTCTTCCCCCATACTTTTTGCTCTAGAATCAAATAATTGAGAATTTCCTGCAATTACATTTTCTAAAAAACTTTCCATATGATTCAGTGTTTCTGTATCCTCTTGTGTTGCTCCTTGCAAGAATCGTTTAGATGTTTCTTCTTGTGCAAAAATCGGTATGGCACAAGAAAAACTTAAAGCTAATACCAGCAATGGTACGTAAATATTTTTTTGTATTTTTTTTATAGACATACTTTTTCCTCCCTTAATTAATAATGTGTTGTACAATAAACTGTGTGCTCATAAACAAAGCCTTTATATCCTGTAGCAGCTCCCTCTACAAAATCATCATAGCTTACTTTTTTATTTCCTCCTTGACTTCCTTTAGAAGGGTCAAATATAATAAGGCTTCTGTCAGAATTATTTGCTCCATACATAAGAATACTATGTCCTTCATGGTGTTCTTTATCTTGCATACTCATATATGCAGGGGAATTAAAACTATTTACTAAATTGTATACTATGCTGTAATGTTGTCATAATGTGATGAGAGTCAAGTTCTATTGTAAATGGAAATTCTATTGCTATAGTTAACCTTAAAATACAAAGAATAATAAAACACAAAAAAGTATAGATATAAAAGTGCTTATAAAGATTTGTTTGTTTTACTAAAAATATTAGACAAAACATAAAAAAGTTAACCCATAAAAATGAGGTAAATAAAGTAAAAATAGTGAAATGCATTATTTTGTCTTATATTTTTCCATCAATTTTTTTAAATCCTCTGAAAAAGCACTATTCTTATCCTCCGTCAAAGCAGATAGTAAAAAAGAAGGTTCCCTATCTCTGTCATAAAATTTTTCAAATTGCATCATAGCATATTCATTGGAAGAAATGGTTGCCCGAAATAATCTGCCATATGTTTTTTGTATTTTAGCAATTTCCGCAACTTCTATTGCTTTTTTTGATTCCAATTTTCTAATAATATTTCTAATAGATTTTTTTGCCCAAACAGTATTGATTTCGTTTGCAATTTCTGTTGCTGACATAGGTTGTTCAGCTTTCCATAAGACTCTCATTACTTGTTCTTCTTTGTCATTTAAATAGAATGTTATATTGTTTTTCATTTTTATTACCACCTTCATTTTTAATATATCATATATATTTTAAAATGTAAATAAATAATAATAAAAATATAGCTATTTTTTTTAAAATTCGATATTGACAAATTTTGTAGAATAAAGTATAATAAGTTTACGATATTAAATTTTAATATCTTTTTTAAAAAATTCAATATGGTATATATTCTAAGTGATTAGAGTGATATAAATTTAAAAATATGGAGGTAAAATTAAAATGAACTGGAGAGGTGGATAACAAAAGAAAAAATGCCTTATTATAATGTAGAGTTTTGTATTGCATCCCAGCATAAAATTCTATAATGATTATAAGACATTTTCCTAAGTGTAACACATAAAAAGCAAAAGTTCAAATGTTAATTTAGGAGGAATAATATTATGTTAAAAAAATTAGCACTGTTGTCAACTGTATCAATTATGAGTTTAGGAAGTTTTGTCCCAGTATTTGCAGCATCTGTTGAGGAAGTTACATCACGTGTTGTAAAAATTGATTTAGAAAATGTAGACTATTTAACTGAAAATGAAGAAAATTCTTCTGTTAGTTATTCCGAATATGTACCAGGAAACGAAAAAGTAGAAGAGGTAGAGTTTAGAAACATATCTTATGATGAAGAAAATGCAGACTATTTGACTGAAGATATGGAAATAACTAAGGCTTCTAAAGAAACATTTGATTGGTCAGAAGGAGAGTATAGTTTTCAAGCCCAATTTGCTAGATCAGTTTCAACAAAAGTTCTATTTACAGGTTCATCTAAATATTATGTAAATATTGCAGATGCATGGGAATTTAAAGATGGTAAAAATCAATATAATAAATCTAATGTATCTTTTGTTGTTAATTGTTATGATGCAAAAACAGGTACAATTGTAGCTTCCCATTCCGTTTCTGGAACAAGTTCAACAAGTCTTTGTTTCTCTGGTTTAGATTCAAAGAAAAGTTATTATTTTACTTTTGTAAAGGATAGAATTACAATGGGAACTGATGATTCTGTAGAAGTGTTTACAAGTGGAACAATTAGTTTAGAATAAAATTATTTTACATACACTAAACTAATATTATAATCTAACCCCTACAAAATATTTAAAAAATTTGTAGGGGTTAATCTTTAAAAAATTGATTTTTGAAATTTTATTTAAATTATGTATTAATTTGTTCTATTAAACTATAAATATATTTTTTTGAAAGGAAAGTATATGAAAAAGTTATATAACAAATTAATATTCTTATTTCTTATTTTTTTTATTATTATAAATTTTATGTTTATAAAATATGTGGAGAATAATTATAATGGTGAAAGTATAAAAAATAT
>CAJUKL010000110.1 GCA_910587195.1 uncultured Clostridia bacterium
GTTACCACCTCCCGGTATGCGGTTGTCTTTCTAATTACATTTTATTGTTCTGTGATAAATAAAAAATGAAATAATTGCGGTAATAAATTCAGCCACCCAAAAAGCATTCCATACGCCGACTGCACCAAAAAGTTTGCTAAACAAAAATGCGGACGGAATGATAATGATAATATAACGGCATAGAGAAATAATTAATGACGGCATACCCTTTCCTAATCCCTCTAACGCACCTGATGAAGTTACTGAAATAGCTGAAACAAGAAAGCCTGCGCTAATAACACGGAGTGCAATTTCCCCAGTATGAATTGTTTCCGGCACATGAGTAAACAGGTTTATTAGTTGACCGGGAATGAGCAAACAAATAATAGTGCCTAAAACCATGATTACGCTACTCATGCAAAGAACAATATTATAAATTTTCTTAACACGCTTTTGCTCACCAGCTCCATAATTATAACCAATTAAAGGACGCATTCCTTGAATGATACCATTGGCAGGAAGATATAGGAAAGTCTGCAATTTATAATAAATTCCTAAAACTAAAATATATACCTCTGAATATGAGGACAGAATGGAATTTAGTGCTGAAATTAAAACAGACGGCAAAGCCATATTTAAAGTTGCGGGTATACCAACAAAATACAGTTTAAAAGCTGTTTTTTTATCAAAAGTAAGAAATTGTCTGCTAATGCGAATACGAATAGGGCGCACAAAGTAGATAACTAAATAGATAGCAAGCGTTATTGTCTGTCCAATGCCGGTTGCCAATGCTGCTCCCTCTATTCCCATTGCAGGGAAAAAACCAATCCCAAAAATAAGCACCGGGTCTAAGATAATATTTGCAATACACCCACACATCATACTTGTCATAGTTACTTTCATATTACCTACGGCTTGGAATATTTTTTCAAATGTTCCGCCTAAAATAATTATAAAAGTAAAAGAAAAGGCTATAAGAGAATATCGAATACCGAAATCAATAACAGGTTCTGATGATGTAAATACTCTTAAAAACGTTGGAATAATAGAAATTACACTAACGGTAATAATGATACTATGTATAACAGCAAATACCATGCCTTGTGTAGCTGCCATATTTGCCCTTGAATATTCTTCTGTACCCAAATAAAAAGCTATTGCTGCGTTAATTCCTATGGCAAAGCCAATAGCAACAGCATTGATAAAATTCTGAACAGGAAAGACTAATGACAATGCCGTCATAGCGTCCTCGCTAATTTTGGCTACAAAAAAGCTGTCTACAATGTTATATAAAGAGTTTACCAACATTGAGAGTACCATAGGAAGTGACATTGATAAAATTAATGGCAATACAGGTTTTTCTTTCATAAATTTTTCGTCCATTTTAATTCCTCCCTTAATTTGCTAACATAAAAAACGTGTATCTATTTGTTTGTCATAAAACAAATAGGATTTTTTGTAAAACCAAAAGGCTCATAAAATTTTTCTGCATTTTCGGTTATCAGCATTCCTAACAATGGTTTTAAATCTTCATTTTCCGTAATTGTTTTAAGAAGCTGCCTGCCTATACCTTTATTACGAAATTCTTTTTTTACAACTACATCACAAATGTAAAAATGTGTTGCATAATCAGTAATCACTCTGGCAAATCCAACTTGTTGTCCGTTTTTTGTAAATGCACCGTAGCAGATTGAATTATTTAATGATTTGATGATAGCCTCTTTTTTTCGGTCTTTCGCCCATACAGTTTGCCTTAAAAGATTTACTACCTCTTTTGGGGACATATTTTCAACCCCCGTTTTAATTGTAAAAGATGTATCTTCCTTGTACATTTTTATTTACCTCCAACTATATCTTTATTATTATTTTGAAATCTCAATCTCATAAATAGAATGACTGCTGCAACAAATGTCAATAATTCAGTAACTGGAAATGCAATCCAAATACCATTGATTAGTAATGCTTTTTCTAAAATCCACATAATAGGTATCAAAAAAAACATCTGTCTAAATATTTGTATCATAATGCTTGGCAACACTCTTTCAATCGCTTGCATATAAGTCGAAATCATTGTCGAAAGCCCGCAAAATAAATAACCTGTTGCCATAATCCGCATTGCCATAATCCCATAAGAACGCATTTTTTCCGAAGCCATAAACAAACTCAAAATCTGTGTCGGAAACAGCATGATAATTAATGTTCCAAACATCATTAGAGAAGTTACTAAAATTGTACTGTATCGAAAAACTGATTGAAGCCTTTTTAAATTTCCTGCTCCATAATTAAATCGCATAATGGGCAAACAGCCTTGTATTAATCCATTAATAGTCATAATAATTAACTGCTGTATTTTAAAATATGCTCCAAAAAAAGCAATGCTCGTATCTGAATATGCGACTAAAAACAGATTTACAATCGTTACGGTAAAAGCGTTTAGGGCATTCATAATAAAAGAAGGCAGCCCTAAAATAATTATTTTTTGTACAATGCTCCATTCAAAACGAAATCCAACTGTTTTAAGTGCTATTTTATGTTTTGCTTTTAAAAACATAATAAATGCCAAAACCATTGAAACAGAATATCCCAAAACTGTTGCCGTAGCAGCTCCTTTAATACCCATTGCCGGGAAAAAACCTATTCCAAAAATAAGAAGTGGGTCAAAAATGAAATTGGTTATAACACCCGTCAGTTGAAACAACATGGGTTCAATCATGTTCCCGGTTGCCTGTATCATTTTTTGAATAACGATATGAACCATGTTTGGTATCTGCATGAAAGAACAAACACCCATATACTCCATACATAAAGTATAAATATCGTTATTTTCAGTAAACGATTTGAAGTATGGGGATATAATTAGTAATACCGTTATATTTAAAATAATGCCAACCAAAAAGGAAAGGATCAGTCCAAGAGTAACCGTTTTATTTGCTTCTTCTTGTTCACGTTTTCCAAGATGTCCCGCAATTAGGACATTTATACCAACCCCAATCCAAATAGATACCGCATTCATTAATGTTGTGATTGGAAAAGACAGCGAAACAGCCGTTAATGCGTTCTCGCTTAACCGGGCGACAAAAGCACTGTCTAACAAATTGTATGAATATTGAAGAAACATGGAAAATAGTGGCGGTAATGACATTTCAAAAATCAGCTTTCCAACTGGCATAACTTCCATTTTATTTTCAGCCATTATATATCCTCCAAAATTTGATAAACATTTTCCGAATTATAACAACAAAAAGCCACACAGTTATCAAACTGATAACTGTGTGGCAAAAAGATGACATATCAATCCGGAAAAGTCCACTCAAAATTTTACAAAAA
>CAJUKL010000111.1 GCA_910587195.1 uncultured Clostridia bacterium
TTATCCATATGAATACGAGATAGAATCGGACTGAAAACAGTAACCGTAAACCATGGGCGTTCCGTATTGTCCGTGCGGTATTACCCATCTGCCGGAAAGGTAATCTCCCTTGCCTTGTGCCTGTGCAGCTCTTTGTGAGCGTCACACGCTTCATTGTGCAGTACCGTATTACAAAACTTCTGGAAAGCGCACTGTTTTATAAACTCCCTGCGATTAGGTTCCACATTCTCACCCCCTTTCTCGTTGGAAAGTTGGTGGTGCTTCCCCCTTTTCGCGGGGCAATACTGCCTTTTGAAAAAAACGCCGAAGATTTTCGGATTTTTTTCAAAAAATTTTTTGAGCAGCAAAATACGCCTGTTCGAAAAGCCCGGACAGGCGTATGGGTATTGAAAGAAGTATTTAGATGATTAGACAGTTCATATTCATGGGTAGAATTTTCCCCGGCGGTGGTCGGGCTTTTTTTGATATGTCAATGACCGTCGGATTTTGTCGATACGTATGTGCTTCATGGCGGCTACCTCCTTTAGCCGCCGTATCTGTAATCTTGTTTTGTTTCCGCAGATAGGGCAAAGTAACCACTTAGTTTTCATATTGAAAATCCTTTTCTTCGATAAATAATCATTTACTGTTTCCTTATTTTTCTCTTAATAATCTCTTTGCATTTTCAGAAAAAATAAATGTCCTTTCATTTTCGTTTTTGGTCGCCCGTAACACCGATAGAATAGAAAACGCTTGTGTTACAAATGGATAATCGGTTCCAAACAAAATTCTTTCATATCCAATTTTGTTTATAAGTGTTTTTATATGCTCTGCGGGTTGAAGACTAATATCTGTATATACGTTTTGATGTTTTTTCAGCAAGTCAACCATTTTTTCAAACTCAAAACTCCCACTATGAGCTAAAATAAATGTGGTATTAGGAAAAGTATCTAATATTATTTCATACTTATCTAATCTTTGATTTTGAATATCTTTCTTTGTCTGCTTAGATGGAATATTTGTTAAACGCACATCTCGAGGTAAACCTAAGCCACTGCAACATAAGATTGGCAAACCAGTCTTAGATAATTTTTCTATGAGCAATAATGATTTTTTGCAATCAATGGAGAAGCCACATATATGAGGATTTATTTTCCAACCATTGATATGTAAATTTATATAATGATTTATTTTGCTGTCAATGTTTTCATCAAAAGGGTGGATTGCGCCGAATGTATATAGCCGTTCATTTTGGGTTACGATTTCCGCCATAATGTCCGCACTATTTTTGTTAGGTGGATTTATTTGTTGGATAACTGCTTTGGTAATGCAATTATTATCCATATCTTTTAACAGCCTCTCCGTTGTCGCATAATTCAAGACAAATACGCCTGTAAATAACTTTACCTTTGTTTTTAATCCGTTAGGGCTAAATAGTTTTGTCGGAAAGTCGGAATAACAAATCTTATTTATGTCAAATAAATCAATAGAAAATGGGAAACAGCTTAAACTCATTAACGATTTATTAAAGTCAGATTTTTTTATTCGTAAAAAGGGTGGAAAGAGCTGAAAAGGGCTTTCATATGTATGACAATGAAAATCAATAATTTCATAGTTTTCAGCTAATGCCCTTTTGATTACAAAATCACCATTTGATGCTAATTCTAATTCTTCGTTTTTGGATAAAATAGCATATTTCTTTTTCATGTTAATGCGTAACATATGCCCTCCTTTTATTATGTGACTAAAATAAACATAATAGTCACTCAAAGGTTTGTTTTAAGTCCGGCGATTAGCCGGACTTTTATATAATCTGCGTTACAATGCCATAAATCAAAACTTGCAATGCCTTGTCATACTGTTCTTCTCCAATATCTGCTTTGTGTAGCGTTGCATAGTAGATTGCGTGAAATGCAGCACTAATAACGTTTATATCTACCTCTTTTTTTACATGGAATAACGCAATCATTTTTTTAATCATGTCGGTATCGTCTTGCAAATGTTCATCTATTATCTCTTGCGGCAACTTACGTTTAAGCAATTCGATTTCACCTGCGTCAGACAATTTCAAAACCAGCATTTTTTCTGTCTTTTTATAAAACTCAAAAATCATATCCGTTAGCTTTTCTGCTGATAATTCCATATCAACAATATCAGAAAAGGCTTGATACAATTCAAGATTGATATTTTTTTGCTGTTCTTGAATAACCTCAAATAAAAGCAATTCCTTTGATTTGTAAAAGAGATAAAATGTTCCTTTGGGAATATTAACGCGTTTGACAATTTCATCAACTGTTGTACGCCGGACACCGTATTGAGCAAGGCATTTTGCCGCTTCTTCTTTCAATCGCTGTCTAATATATTCCCGTTCCTGTTCTGAAAAACTTTTTGGCATTTTAGCACCTCTGGTTTGACTGATTTTATTTATATAGTCATTATAGGCGGCTTATTTGCCTTTGTCAATGGATTTATTGAAACTTTCACCCAATTTTCACCATTCCAAAAAACGGTATAACGGTAATATGAATTATTTTGACTAACTGATAGAATAGTGTAGACATATCCAAGCAGAAAGGTGAACAATAAAATGTAATAGGGTGAATAATCACGACAAAAAGACCAGTACCGAAATACGACTTCAAGACTTTTGGGGCAGCGATAAAGGCGGCGCGGACAGGGCGCAAGGAGAGCCGCAAGAAAGTAAGCGACGAAATGTTTATCACCCCTCGCTCCATCATGTATATTGAGAACCGGGGCCAGCACACCAGCCTCAACGCCTTTTACAAGCTCGTCACCCTTTTTGATATTTCCGTAGATGAATTTTTCTACCCGGACAAGCTGGGCGGCGAGAGTGAGCGCCGGAAACACATTGACCGGATGCTGAACGGAATGGACGAAAAGGAGCTTATCATCATAGAGGGAGCCGCAGAGGGTATCAGAAAAGCCACGCGGCCTCCGTTTTTCGCGCCATGTATAGGGGAGCGCACAAACGGAAATCAAGTCAGCCATGCGGATGACAGATAGTTTTGATTTTTTGACATTCACTA
>CAJUKL010000112.1 GCA_910587195.1 uncultured Clostridia bacterium
TTTAGAAGTTTATGTAATTAAGAACCCCATGCCTTTAGGCATGGGAGTGTCAGTTGATAGGATTTTTTAATGCTTTTCCTGCTTTTCTAGGATACTGTATTGGTGTTTGCTGCATTTTTTTGATAAAAACAATTTTATGTTGTAACTCTGTATTGGGAATTACAATTTGTTTTATTTCTATTACTTCTCCACCTAATACTTTGATTGCTTTTTGAGATTGTTGTACTTCTTGTTCTGCATCTGACCCTTTGAAAGCAATCAACATACCACCTAGTTTTACAAATGGTAAACAATATTCACACAATACTGCTAAATTTGCTACAGCACGAGAAACACAATAATCATAATTTTCTCTATATTCTTTTTGCTTTCCGCCATCTTCCGCTCTGCTATGTACGCAAGAAATTTTTGACAGCGCAAGTTGTTGTATCACTTCTTGTAAAAAAATCAATCTTTTTTGTAAAGAATCCAAAAGCGTCATCTGTATCTCAGGGCAAACAATTTTTAAAGGAATACCAGGAAATCCTGCACCAGTTCCCACATCAATTACAGAAGCACTTTTTGGAAAAGGCATGACAGAAATAATACTGATACAGTCCACAAAATGTTTTAATATAATTTCTCTGTCCTCTGTAATAGCTGTCAAATTTATTTTTTGATTCCATTCCAACAGCAACTGCTTATATTTCATAAATTGCTCTATCTGTCTTTGATTTAACAGTATTTTCATTTCTTTACAACTATCATATAATAATTTTTCCAATGCAATCTGTTACAAAAAACTTATGGGTAGTCTTTTGTATCTCCTTTCTTGTATGTTTACTTATATTTTTTCCAAATGCTAAAAAATGGGATGTAAAAAATTTGATTTGTATGATTGTAAAAAATTCATCTTTTTTCAAAAAAATCCTCCCTAAACAAAGTGAGGACTTTTTTCTTTTATTTACTTTCTTATCTCTGTACTACACCGTTATATCAAGCCTAAAAATCTTAAGTGTTTTTTCTTTTTTGTTGTTCCATATAAATTAAAAGAACAGATAAGTCTGCTGGAGAAACGCCTGTAATACGGGAAGCATGTCCCAAGGAAACTGGTCTAATTGCATTTAATTTTTGTTGCGCTTCTATTCGCAAGCCTTGAATAGTAGTATAATCTAAATCTTCCGGCAAAATTTTATTTTCCATTTTATGGAATTGTTCTACTTGCTTTTTTTGCTGCTTGATATACCCTTCATACTTAATTTGAATATTGACTTGCTCTTTTACATCAAAAGGTAAGTCCAAACGCTCTGTGTCTAATATAGAAAGTTTTTCATAATCCAATTCGGGACGCTTTATTAGTTCAGAAAGGCGTACCCCTGTATGAATGGGTGTACTATGATATTTTTCTAATACAGATTGTACTTTTTCTGATGGTGCAATTACAATCAATGATACCCTTTGTATTTCTTCTGCTATTTGTTCTTGTTTTTTTAAAAATGCAGTATATCTTTTTTGGGAAATCAAACCCAATGTATAACCTAAAGGAGTTAATCTTTGGTCAGCATTGTCTTGTCTTAAAAGTAATCTATATTCCGCACGTGAGGTCATCATACGATAAGGCTCTTTACTTCCTTTGGTAACTAAATCATCAATCAATACACCAATATACGCCTCTGAACGTTTTAATATTATTGGTGGCTCCTTTTTAATATACTTTACTGCATTGATACCTGCAATTAACCCTTGTGCTGCTGCTTCTTCATATCCAGAACTGCCATTAAATTGTCCTGCACTAAAAAGTCCCTTTATATTTTTAAATTCTAAGCTAACTTTTAACTGTGTTGCATCAATACAATCATACTCTATTGCATAAGCATTTCTAGTAATTTCACAATGCTCTAAACCGGGAACAGTTCGATACATAGCAACTTGTACATCTTCCGGCAAAGAGGACGACATTCCTTGAATATACATCTCCTCCGTATTTTCTCCTTCCGGTTCTACAAAAAGTTGATGCCTTTGCTTATCAGCAAAACGTACTACTTTATCTTCTATAGAAGGACAATATCTAGGGCCTGTTCCTTCAATCACACCAGAATACATTGGGGAACGGTGGAGATTATCCCGAATTACTCTATGTGTTTCTTCATTTGTATAGGTAAGCCAACAAAGCACTTGTTCCCTTTTTATTTGCTCTGGCGTATTTTCAAAAGAAAATGGTACAATGGTTTCATCTCCATACTGTGGCTGCATTTTTGAAAAATCAAGTGAATTTTTATTCATACGTGCTGGTGTGCCTGTTTTAAAACGATATAAAGTAATCCCTAACTCTCTCAAACACTGACTTAATTTTGTAGCTGCCATCAAATGATTCGGGCCACATTCTGTAATACTATCCCCACAAAGACAACGTGCTTTTAAATAGGTACCCGTACAAAGAATAACCGCTTTACATTCATAAACCGTATTAGCATGTGTTTTAACCCCTTTTAAAACGCCATCTTCTACTAATATTTCTACAATCTCATCTTGTCGGATATGCAAATTTTGTATTTTTTCCAAAGTATGCTTCATTTCTGCCTGATAGCGTACTTTATCCGCTTGGGCACGCAAAGAATATACTGCTGGCCCTTTTCCGGTATTTAGCATTTTTGTTTGTATATAGGTCTTATCAATGTTTTTCCCCATTTCACCGCCAAGCGCATCAATTTCTTTCACAAGATGCCCTTTAGAACTTCCACCAATACTTGGATTACAAGGCATCATAGCAATACTATCTAAACTGATAGCAAATAAAACGGTTTTCATGCCCATACGAGCAGATGCAAGGGCTGCTTCACAACCAGCATGTCCACCACCCACAACTGCTATATCTATCTTATTTATCATAATTATCATCCTTTTTTAAAAACCTACAAGCTTTTTCTTTTGCATACAGAACAGAATAAATTTTTAACTACTGGTGCTCCGTTGTTGTTTAACTTCAACAACCATTCAACTTCAATGCACAGCTGCAAAACGAAGTTTTGCACAAAAGTTCTT
>CAJUKL010000113.1 GCA_910587195.1 uncultured Clostridia bacterium
AATACCCATAAATTAAAAACAGCGGAATATGGTGTATTTAAGCTTGATAAATCAAAAAGTAGCGATAAAGAAATGGAGAATTTTTTTTATAACCAGAAAGGTATAGAAAAGATTCGGCAGATTTATGAGGAGACAAAAAATAAAACAGAAGAAAAGGCTGCTAAATAGCAGCCAAAAGATTTTGGATAAATTATTTATCGTCATAGTGTGCACGACAAGATAAAATTTCTAATGTATTATCATTGATTCGATAAATCAATCTATTCGTATCATCAATGCGACGACTCCAAAAACCACTTAATTCATTTTTTAATGGTTCAGGTTTTCCTATACCATTAAAGTAGCTACGTTCAATATCTTTTAGTAAGTTATTAATACGTTTTATTGTTTTTTTATCTTGTGTTTGCCAATAGATATAATCGCTCCAAGCTTCATCAAACCAGACTTTTTTCATGGTTCTTTTACCTCGATTATATCATGCTCTATACCTTTTCCAGCATTAAGCGCTACAATACCACGACGTAAGTGTGCCATATTATTTTCAGAATAAAAAGGGTCAAGAGAAATTTCAAAGGGAATTCCCTGTTGGCGTACCATGGTTTTTGCAAAAATGTTAAAAGCAGTAGACATAGTAAGACCAAGTTCATTACAAAGGGTATCAAATTGTTGTTTTAGAACATCGTCCATTCTAATATTGACATTTGTTTGAGCCATAATTTGCACCTCACTTATATTTTGTTAATTACATTGTATCAAATATTATTTATATTGTAAATAATATTTATAAAAAAGTATGTTAAGACTTGTGTGAATTAGGGTTGTCGGTACGACCAAGTAAGTAATCAGCAGAAATATCAAAATAATCACATAATTTAATTATAACATCATAAGCAGGTTTTGTTTTCCCGTATTCATATTTTTGATATAAAGTTTCCGAAATACCAATTCCCTCTGCAACTTGTTTTTGTGAATGTTGATTTTTAATTCTAGTTTCTTTTAGCTTTATTGGAAAATTAAGCATTTTAACCACCTCTAAAAATATTTAAAAAATAATTAAAAAAACTATTGACACATCAAATTTGAGGTGTTATTATATAAGCACAGAACATCAAATTTGAGGTGTTTAATAAAAAGGAGAGGGTGAATATAAATAATAATTTAAAATTATATAGAAAAAAGGCACATTTATCGCAAGCAAAAGTTGCAGAAATAGTAGGAATTAATGAAACACACTATCAAAAAATTGAGTATGGTTTATTAAATCCTAGCGTAGAAGTTGCACTTTTACTAGCCCAAACACTACATACAAAAGTAGAAAAGTTATTTTTTATTCCAGTGGGCGCAACCACTAAAACAGACAAGCCTAACAACCAGCAGGCAAATAAATAACTTACTACTATTGTACATCAAAAAAAACAAAAAGTCAAATTAGGAGTGGTTATTATGAAAATTATTGAAACTTTAATCAGAGTTGCAGATTATGAAAAAGTTTGTTGTAATTGTAAGTTTTTTGAACAACATTATACATTGAATGAAGAATTAAACAAACTTTTTCTTTGCAATGCAGGATATTGTACCAAGGCACATATTGTGAGTAGAAAAGCTATTCATAAAGCGTGTGAGTGCTTTAAAAAGGAAGGTTTAGCTTTACCAGAAGATTATTGATAATGGTGATAACAATATGTGATAATTGAAAGGAGGACTACAAATGAATGAATTAACAGTAATACAGCAACAGGAAATACTGGGGAAACCTTTTACCGTTTATGGAGATTTTGAAAATCCGTTGTTTTTAGCAAGAGAGGTTGCAGAGTGGATTGAACACAGTAATGCTAGAGTAATGTTACAGACGGTTGATGAAGAAGAAAAGTTATGCGTAAACAATCCTTACGCATTAAAGGGGCAAAAAGAACAATGGTTCTTAACAGAAGATGGCGTTTACGAGGTGCTCATGCAAAGCAGAAAGCCGATTGCAAAGCACTTCAAAAAAGAAGTCAAAGCAGTTTTAAAATCTATTCGCAAGCATGGCGCATACATGACACCGGAAACGCTGGAACAAGTCTTATTGAATCCAGATACCATGATAAAGTTATGTATGCAGCTAAAAGAGGAACAAAACAAAAACGAGGAATTACAGTTAAAAAATTCAGAATTGACGGTCAACAATCAAATTATGAAGCCAAAAGCAGACTATTTTGATGAGCTGGTAGAGAGAGGATTAGATACTGGAATCAGAGAAACAGCAAAAGAATTACATATAGGAGAAAGAAAATTTGTAAGGTTTTTGATCAAAAAGAAATATTTATATCGAGATAAAAAAGGAAAATTACAGCCTTATTCAAACTATGTTGGAGATTTGTTTACATTAAAAGAATGTTTTGATGAAGGCGCAGGCTGGAAATGGTTGCAACTGTTTGTGACACCAAAAGGAAAAGAAACTTTTAAGGAATTGTATTTAGCAGCATTATGAAAAAAGGCTGTCAAAGGACAGCCAATACGTTAAGATTTGTGGGAATTGGGGTTGTTGGTACGTCCAACAAGATAGTCAAGGGATACATCGAAATAGTCAGCTAAAGCAATTAGTATGTCATAGGTAGGTTTTCGTATTCCCGTCTCATAATTTTGGATGCCTCTCTCACTTACATTTATTTCTGTAGCAAGCTGTTTTTGTGTAAGATTTTTTGACTGTCTTAAAGATTTTAAATGTGTACTAAAATCAAACATAATAATCACTCCAAAAAAATATTAAAAAAATATCAAAAAGGTATTGACACGCATAAATGAGTGTGTTAATATAATGTCAACACGAACAAATGAGTGTGTTAAATACTTAAAGGGGACGGTGAAAATCAATAAATTAAAAGAAAAACGGAAAAAAGCGAAATTAACACAAGTAAAAATTGCAAAACTTGTAGGAATTTCTGAAAGAGCATATCAAAATTATGAGTATGGTGAACGCGTCCCAGACGTTTACACAGCCCAGTTGATAGCCCAAGTATTACATGAACCAGTAGAAA
>CAJUKL010000114.1 GCA_910587195.1 uncultured Clostridia bacterium
AGCGTTCATCCTGAGCCAGGATCAAACTCTTATATTAAATCCTTTTTCTCAGATTATTCTGACTTTAACCTATAAATTATAGGTCTTTAATACTGATATGAGGTTCATTCACCTCTGTCAAAGCATCCGGCACAAGCTCTTTAAGCTGTGATTGTAAATAGTCTTGATTTACATCAAACAAATCTACAAGTATTTCCTTTACTTCCTCTTTAATATCAGCAAACATTTTAAAACCTTCTTTTCTTTTTTTGTTTCATTTTTGCAAGTTTTTAAAAAAAACTTACCAAAAAATTGAATAGACTTGGGTTGTGTTTTTTTTGTTATTTTATTTTCAAAGTTCACAGTGCGATATTTATTTTAGCAAAGACAACGTACTTTGTCAACACTTTTTTTAAAAATTTTAAAAAAAGTTATAAAACAATGCTGCCCAGTACATCACCAATGGCATCAGAAATAACTAAGTCTGCAGATTTATCATATTGTGTTGCAGATTTATTGATTAAGACTAATTTATTTCCTTTATAATAGCGTATTAAGCCAGCAGCCGGATATACATTTAAAGAGGTTCCACCAACAATCAACATATCCGCATTAGAAATATCTTTAACTGCTTCTGTTACAGTGGTATTATCTAATCCTTCCTCATAAAGAACCACATCTGGACGAACAATGCCGCCACAAGCATCACATTTTGTAATTCCATTATTTTGCATTACATAGGACAAGTCAAAAGTTTTACCACATTTCATACAATAATTTTTATACAAGGTGCCATGCAATTCTAAAACTCTCTGGCTGCCTGCTTTTTGGTGTAAATCATCAATATTTTGCGTAATAACCGAGCGCAATTTTCCTTCTTTTTCAAGTTTTGCTAATGCCTTATGGGCATTGTTAGGCTTTGCATCGGGAAACAAAAGACTTTTTTTATAATATTCAAAAAATATTTCTGGTTTTGCCATAAAAAAAGAATGGCTTAATATGGTTTCTGGAGAAAAACCATATTCATTTATAGTCATAAAAATGCCATTTTCGCTTCTAAAATCGGGAATACCGCTTTCTGTAGAAACACCTGCGCCTCCAAAAAATACAATCTGTTTACTTTCCTCTATCCAATCTTTTAATTGCTGCCATTTTTCATTCATCTTGACACTTCCTATCTTTTATCACTTTAGGGGTTTTTCAAAGCCATGATTCCAATATTTTTTACATTTACTTGCCAAACACTTATCTTCTTTTTTCTGCCTCCAAAACCTCTATTCCTCTACAATAAAAAGAAATGGCATTACTAGCATAATCAATAATCATATATTTTTTTTCTGTATCAAATTCATAATCAGGATTATTTTCAATATCAAAGCCGTCTATGGATTCCAAGCCAGCCATATAGAACAAGGATACTCCTTCAAACAATAATTTTGTTCTCAAGGTATGATCCATATTTTCTAATTCTAATATAACAGTCTTTTCTAATGCTCCTGTATTTTTATCATGTATTACTTCTGCCTGTAAAAACATAATATGACAGAAAACGCCCCAAAAAGAAAACTCAGGTTCTGCTTGATATAGTTTTTCCATTCCTTTTATTTCTTTCTCTTTTTCCATAAAATCCCTCTCTTTACTGACTGAATGTAATATTATTTTTTTATTATTTTCGTTTTCTGTCCTGTTTTATAAATTACCCCACTTTATCCTTTGTTAAAAAAAATTAATACTCTTTTATTATTGTCATCTTTTTCACTATCTGCATTATAGCATATTTTTAAAATTTTTCAAAGAAATTTTTAACTCCATTCCATTACTTAATCCATTCCCTTCCTCATCATAAGTATCTTGAAATCCTAATTGATAAAGTTGTTCCCTGTTTCCATTTGCAAGAGTTTTTATGACAGTACAGTTTCTTTTTTTCGCTTCTTGTAGCAACATAAAAAATAGCTGTTTTATCATATTATTTTCTCTAAGTTCCGGCAAAACATAAATACTAGATAATGTTGCTTCTTCCTCCGCAATTTCTTTTCCCCAAATATAGATTTCTGCCATTCCTACCAATGTTTCTTGTTGATAGGCTAAATAAACTACTAATGTCTCTTTTTTCATCAAGCGTGGAATAGATTCTTTATAACGTTCTTGAAACATCTTTTGCATAGTAATATCCCAAGAAAAATCCTTAAGTAATTTTTTCATATATATTTCAACTAAAATAGGCACATCTGATAATTGTGCTTTTCGAAACAAAAAATCTTTCATATCACTCACCTCAATATAAAAAAAGGACAATGAAAAAATTCATTGTCCTTAAGCTAGGGTAGCAGGATTTGAACCTGCGAATGACGGAATCAGAATCCGTTGCCTTACCGCTTGGCGATACCCCAACAAATAAAAAAAAGCTGGGCTAGCTGGATTCGAACCAGCGAATGCAGGAGTCAAAGTCCTGTGCCTTACCGCTTGGCGATAGCCCATTAAAATAAAAAGCGCGAAACGAGATTCGAACTCGCGGCCCTCGCCTTGGCAAGGCGATGCTCTACCACTGAGCCATTCGCGCACATCATGCAGTCGAGGGGACTTGAACCCCTACCCAGAAACCCGGACTAGATCCTTAGTCTAGCGCGTATGCCAATTCCGCCACGACTGCCGAAACAAAATGAGTCACTCGGGGCTCGAACCCGAGACACCTGGATTAAAAGTCCAGTGCTCTACCTACTGAGCTAGTGACCCATAATTAAAAGAAAAAGGGTGGATAGTGGGATTCGAACCCACGGCCTCCAGAGCCACAATCTGGCGCGCTAACCAACTGCGCCATACCCACCATAGGTTTCCCAACCACATTTTACAAAAAAGTCGGGGTGACAGGATTTGAACCTGCGACCTCCTGATCCCAAATCAGGCGCGCTAGCCAAACTACGCTACACCCCGTTAAAATCCAGCCACCACTTACTTTCCCAGGCAGTCCCCCGCCAAGTATCATCAGCCGTTT
>CAJUKL010000115.1 GCA_910587195.1 uncultured Clostridia bacterium
CGGAAATTTCTGAAGCCTTATAAAACAAGGGGTTCGAGTTTCCGAGAGCACACGAAAGTATTAGGAGGGATAGCGGAAAGCAATGAAAAATTTTTCAAAAGTACTACAATTTTTATGGTTTAAATTAAACAATTTCCTTGGACATTTATCTGCTTTTTTACATATCGTGATGGTTTTGATAGTTATATTTATTAGTACTCAAGCAATTTCGTTTTGCATTGTATACCTACAGCTTTTAAATAAAAAAGAAATATCATTACTTTTTTTTGAATATATAAATTATATCTGGGGGATTCTTGATTTAAAAAATATAACTAATGAAATAATTTATAGTAATATTGCCAGTGTAAAAATGAGAATTGAATTCTTAATGAATGTGTCAATTGCCTTGATTGGATTAATACTTTCATTAGTTACCTGTATTTCATATTTTAAGAAAAATGTAGATTTTAGTAAAAAGTCATGTTTTAGAAAAAAAGAAATTTTTAAAACTGGAATAGATGATGTAAAAATTATGTGTGATTATTTTGAAGAGGCAAGCTACGTTTCAATTTACTCATATTCTTTTGGTTGGATAGCTAAGAATGAGAAAATGAAAAAAATTTTAACAGAGTTATCGAAAAAAAATAAGCTTAAGCTATATACTGGAGATGATATAGGTGCTGTAAAACAACGTCTGCAGGATTGTGAACCTACTTTACTTAATTGCCTGCAAAAATCACAGACATCCTTAAGATTTTCATATATTGAAAGAAATAATGCTAAATATTTGCTGTATAGGCAAGAAGAAGAAAATCGTATATATGTCATAAGCATGCATGAAAATAATGAAAGTCATTATTTACTTCAAGTTATTTCGCAATTAGTAAAATGAATGGTGTTAGCTAAAAATGGGTTGGCAATTATTTTAAGTCCGTTTTATTGGACATCTCTTATGAGATAATACTCAAAGAAACGGAGGATTATTACTATAACCAGGCTCGAAGAACTTGCCAAGTGTATTAATTATGCTGTAACAGTCAACCGCGCAAAATCAGATGTGGCAAAACTGGCAAGACTGTTTTCAGAATATATTGTCTATGGTATGCTAGTGCATTTTGATGGCCTGAAAAGTTACCGCAGCCTTGCTGTTGTTGCAGGGTGTAATGCTGAATACTGTTAATGGGTTCCATAGAGATTCATTAAGCACCGCTATGATTTTTACTGTGGAGTTGCTACAAAATACCTGAACCAGTATAATACTCTGTTTACATCATCATACAACAATGCGGCTGATATGATAAAATGCTTATACCATGTTCTGCTGAATGCGGAAAGCATCAATCATTATCATAGCCCCAGAAATGTTCAGAAAATGAGGCTGCTGACTTTTTAAGGCTATCGCTCCATTTTTAAGTTAACACCAAATGAATTTGAAAGAGGAAGAATATGGTATATAATGATGAAGATATTGTTTCAATATTTTGTGAAGTAAAAAATATATTAGAAAACAGTGATTTTTTTGTAAAAAAAAATAAAATCACAGTTTATTTATTAAGAACGTTTTATAAATTATGGGGGAGGCATATTAAAAATTACAACATAGATTATAATATATTTGCATCTGAGTTTAATAAAAACTATTTTTGGAAAAATTTTTTAAAAAGCCTTCTTTTTTTTAACAAAAATTATAATTGGATAGGAAATAGTATTTTAGATATTGGATGTGGTGCTGCTCCTGTTAGTATAGCTGTAGCTAGTCTAGTTAAAGCAAGAGAAAAGAAAAAAATTTTACTTTATTTAGTTGATAAAAGTGAAAGACAATTAGATATTGCTAGAACATTTTTGAATATTTTGGAAATTGATGCTTATGAGTATGTAGAGGGTATTTTTGAAATAAAAAATAAGAAATATGCTCAATTGGTTGTTTTCTCATATTTTTTTTGCGAGCAGAAAAAAGATTTTTTAATGTTACTATTTAATAATAGGGATAAATTCTCTGGGGGATTTGTTGTTCTTGATTATAAGGAGAATATAGCAGTGATAAAAAAATATTTTACAGATCATGGTGATTACAATATAGAATCAGTTAATATGAATTATAAAATTCCAGATTCATTATTTGAATTCATCCATGAGAAAGAGGTGAATGTATATGGTTGCTATTATAGACCATAAAAAAAGAGTAGAAAATTATTTTATTGCTTGGAAACACTACGATACGGTTTTGCTGAGGTCAATATTTTCACAAACGGCAAAATATATTATTAGGGGTAAAAAAACATATTTTGGAATTGAAGAAATTATAAAATATTGGGAAAGAAATAGTAGGAGACAAAAGAATATACAGCTTCATTGGAAAATTGTTAATTCTAGCTTTAAATGTGAGATTGTAGAATTTGGGGCATATTTTTGGGATGCCGAAAGTGAATTATTTACAAAGATTAATGGACAGATTATTTTTGTTTATGATTATAATAATCAGATTGTTAAATTAACGGAAGCTTATAAAAAAAGAACTGAGAATAGGAATCGACGTATTAAAAAATAGAAGTTAGAAAGTAATTTAAGAAAACTATGCATATTTTGATATAAAGTAAAGAATATTGATAGGAAAAATTAATTTTCTACTAGGTTTGGGAGCGATATGCCTAGCATCCAGAGGTGTCTTAGTTCTCGGTGGATAAAATTGCGGAAAGCCCACAAATCCCGTAAATACGGCATTCTTGGCAGTACATAGGTCTGAAATTTACATTTTTATCTTGTGTTTTTAGGGGCAATTTTATAGTAAACGACATAAATATTTTCTATTTACTTTTCAGATATCCCTTAGTA
>CAJUKL010000116.1 GCA_910587195.1 uncultured Clostridia bacterium
TTTCATACACTATATTATTTAAAAATGAATTCACAATATTGTAGTATTGAGTATAAATTGAGTATTTTTAATTTTGATTACTTTGTTTTAGTTTTTGTAATTTGTCCTTTATATAATAAATTCTACTTGATGCTACTTTTCTTGTTGAGTACTGATATTTAAGCATAAAATCTGATATAGGTAGTTCTTCATAATCAGACAAAGCCTGTTCCATCATTTCTATGGTATATTTACATTTTCTTTCCTTATGTTTTGATGTAGAAGACTCTGCTGCTTTTAATAAATCATTTGTATTGTTTTCTAAATTAACAGAAAAATTTTCTGCAATTACTTTAAGTATATTATCTGTAACTTCTTTTATCTGTTTACTATCTATCAAAGATTTTTTTCTCTTTGAATCTTCAGAAATTCTATGTATAATCTTATTCAGCTGAGATATAAAATCATCTAAAATCAGATTATTATCTTTACATTCATAACCAACTTGCATCATAATTGCATCAGTCACCTGCTCCAATATTTCATCACTTACTGTACAAACATAATCTCCTAAATCTTCTATATTAGCTGTACAAATCTGTTCCACTAATATAATTTGAGGACGTTCTTCAAAGAAGAATTTTACTTGAACAGGTATTTTCACCTCATGCCTGGTTGTTATTGGCACTACAGTTACAACATTACTAAAGGCATTACATTTATTATTTGATACCACCAAATAAGGTCTTTCTTTTTGCTGCAAACACCCTTTTAACTTTATGTTTTTAACAGGTTTATCATCTAAAGTTGATATAGAGTTTAAGGGATCATACATAAAAATTTGCCCTCTACTCACTCGCATATAGTCCATATTGTTTCCTCCCTCAACATTGTAAATAATTACAAGTTACTATAAGAAAAATACAGTATCCAAGCTGAAATTTTTTGGAAAAAATAAAATAGATAAGTAGCTCTTTTTATTCTTACTTATCTATTTCATTTAAAAATAATTTGAAATTTTTAATATCTTTACGAATACAGGTCACAAATATATTTATTATTATTTAATATTTTCCTGTCCATTTAAGACGCTTATATAGAAAAATTGCGGTTTTTCAGGCAAAATAAGATAGAAAATATAACTATTTTTAGCAAAAGTCATATATCGTTTTCAGATAAACAGGAGAATATCCTTTCCCATTTTCATCACGATAAATCATAAGCCCATTTTGCCATTGAATGACATCTTTTGCTGTAATGGCATTCATTTTTTTATTTTTGAAAAAGGGTACTATCTTTTTACGGATAATGTTTTCCTTTGTTATAAATGTATTTTCTCTCACTCTTTGCTTGATATCTGAGATATAAATTTCCACAAAACTTTCAAATTTCATATCAAAATCTACATTCGTCTGCCTTAAAAATTCCCTTTCCCATTCTAAAGCGTCTTTTTTTGTTTCAAATCCTCGTTTCATTTTCTTTTCTCGGACATTGTTCCAGTTCTCAAAATAAAATGAAGCATACCATTTTCCTGTTTTTTTATCTTTGTATGCAGGCATATATTTCCTCCTTTCGCTAACAATATATTTCTATATTCCTTCCTATAAACATTGCTTATAGTGCTTAAATATCCCCTCCTTCCAAAATATTTTACTAAGCAAAATTATTTAATTACAATGATATATTATTAAACTTTTTTGCTTTTGTCAATAGATTTTGCAAAAAAACTAAACTTTTTTGTATTTATTGTTTTCTACTTTCCTAAAAATAGACAAATAAAAAATACCATCGAAAACTTTACCGTTCTCAATGGTATTTTTATCGTCAATTTTACTCTCCTAAAATAAATAGTATCATTTTAGTATCATAAGCTATTTTTATCCTTCAAAAAGTCAGTGTTTATGCGACTTCTTGGACTTGTTGATATTATTCCCACTCAACAGACCTTTTTAGATTTGTAGTATTTTATATGGCATTCATTATTCATATTATACCAAAATTCCTTTTATTTGTCCATGTATTTCTATTTAAAAATTTTTTTAATATCAAAATAATATCAGTAAACATTTTTATTACGCATACAATGATAACTTTAAAGGGCAAATAAATACTCAATTTTATATGTGCTCTTATTTTTATCTTTATTATAAAGAAACCATTTTTTCCTCAATAATAGTTTTAGATTTTTTATATACTATAAATTTTATTTTTTTAGTAAGGCAATGTTTTTACCCAAAATGTAACTTTTGTTTTTGACTCATTAAATTGGATTTTTTCCTGTGGTATTTCAAAAATGGAAAGCCATACGGAAAAAGGAATATGTAACTTATCATTTTTTATTTCTGCTGCAATGGGCATTTTTATTTGCTCCTGATTTACGGTTATGACATCACTTCCTGCCTTGATAACAATATCTTTTCCTAAGAGATTTGATATTTTAATATGTGCTGCTTTTTTTTCTGCATTCCAAGTTAGGTTAAAATCCACATAATCTTTTGCCAAAAAAGGTAAAAAGGAAATTTCTGTTATGATTTCATTTTCTTTAAGATAACTAGAGTATTCTCCTAATAAAACATTTTTTGTTTCTATTTTAGAAACTCGTCCTATTTCTCCGTTTGTGCTGACATATTCATTTCTTCCTAATTCCCATAATTGTCCCGTTTCTCCAGAAAACTGATACTTTTTTTCAATTAATTTTGGTATTTCCTTGATGTCGATTCTTTCGCCTGTTTCACCACCATTATAAACCCAGCGTGCAAATGTTTCACTTTCGTTATAAGG
>CAJUKL010000117.1 GCA_910587195.1 uncultured Clostridia bacterium
ACATTTATTGCTAAAAGCAAATTACGAAAATAAAAAATGGCATGGTATAGAAATTCAAAAAGGAGATTGTATTACTTCTATTTCGCAACTCTCTAAAGAAACAAAATTAACATCTCAGCAAGTGAGAACCTGCATTAAAAAACTCAAACAGACCGGAGAAGTAACAAGCAAAATAACAAACAAATACACCATATTACATATTGAAAAATACAGTTTTTTTCAATCTTATATGCAAGAAGATAACAAGCAAAATGACAAACAAGTAACAAGCGAGCAACAAGCAAATAACACACAAATAACAAACGAACAACAAGCAAGTAACAAACAAATAACAAGCAAGCAACAAACAGATAACAAACAAGTAACAACAACTAAAGAAATAAAAGAATATAATAAAAATAATAAAGATAAAGAAAGAGAAGATAGAAAAAAAGAAAAGAAAGAGAAGAAAAGGGTAGTACATATCAGCTAATCGCTGATATGTATAACGACACTTGCGTGTCGTTCCCGCGCTGCACAAAGCTGTCGGAGGCTAGGGAAAAAGCATTGCACGCTAGACTGAAAAAATACACAGTCGAAGATTTCAAAGCGGTTTTTGAAAAAGCACAGCAATCTGATTTCCTGAAAGGTGCAAACAACAAAAATTGGTCAGCTAATTTCGACTGGCTCATTAGCGATAAAAACATGGCAAAGGTGCTGGACGGCAATTACGCTAACAAAACAGGTGTTCCACAAAAAAGCAGCAATATTTTTCTGGATATTGCACGGGAAGAACAGGAAGGAGAGATGTGGTTTTGATAACAAAAAAAGAGATTATCCAAGTGCTTGCAATGCTGAAAGCCAATTATTCTAGTGCTTTCAAGGACATGACAAAGCAGGATGCAGAAGCAAAAATCAATCTTTGGACAAGCATGTTTGCAGATGTCGAACCAGAGGAAATGCTGTTAGCTGTTCAAAAAATGATTGCAACAAAGCCCTATTTTCCAACAGTTGCAGAGGTGCGCAGTGCGCTTGCAGAAATCAGAGCAGAACGGATTCCAGACGCTGGTGCAGCTTGGGGAGAAGTCATAGCTGCTATCCGAGAATATGGCGGATATGAGCCGGAAAAAGCATTGCAAAGTATGTCGCCGGTTACAAGGCTTGCCGTCCAAAGAATCGGCTGGAAAGAGCTTTGTATGAGCGAGGACCAAAACATAGACAGAGCGCACTTTTTTAAGATTTATCAGGCAGAAGAAAGCAGGCAAAAAGAAAACACCCTTTTACCCTTGGAAGTGTTTGAAAAACTGGAGCAAAAGCAGCTGGAATACCAGCAGCAAAGGCAGCAGACAGAGCAAAAACTTCTGGAGCAAAAAAAGGAGCATGAAAGACTTTTACAGCAAAGCCTTTTGCCACAGCGAAAAGAACGGGACTTCGTAAGCGTAGAAGAATTGCTGAAAAAACAGCATGAAGCGTTTGCAGGTATTTCAAAAAGCGAAAAAAATAGAGTTCAAAAAAATTTTACAGTACAGGGATTCTTCTAATATCGTCCTAATTTCAAAAATTTGTGCGAAATAAGCAAAAAAAATATGTTTTTGGTATTTTTAATTATGTCAAAGCAAAAAATATGCGTTAAACAGCAAAATTTTACGAAATAGAAAAATGAAGCTTAATACCTCAAAATTGCAGAGAAAAAGTATGTCAAGAAATATGTAAATTTTTGTCAAAACTAAAATCATATCGTATTGGATTTTAAGAATAAATATACTGTAAAATTGGATAAATATAAAAATTGGATTTTAAACAAAAAGAAAGAGGTTAAAAAATGCAAAAAGAAAACAAGGAAAAAGAGGAACAAATTCAATGGAGGGCAATTTATCCTAATTCCCCTATTCAAGAAGGACAATGCCCGATTTGTGGAGGAGTAGATTTTTTAATAGGAGAAAAAGACGGGTATACATATAAGAAAACATGTGTTTGTGAAGAAAAATGGATTGCCATGCAAAAAGCGAGAAATTCGCGGTATGGTAAAGAGTAGAAAGAGGAAAAATAATGAAAAGAAAAACAGAGCAGGGAATACAAAAAATAGCTGATTATTATGGAATGATTGGGCAACAGGACAAACTATTGAGGAGTGTGCAGAACTGATACAGGCATTATCAAAGTTAAAATATGGAGAATTTACAACAGAAAATGTGATGGAAGAACTGGCAGATGTGCAGATTATGCTAAAACAAATGTTTTATTTGCCGAATTGTGAAAAAGATGTAAAAAAAGTAATGGCATACAAAATAAATAGACAGTTAAAAAGAATGATATAATTAAAGTAAAAAAAGGGCTTCCGCCCTCCACCCACTAATAAAAGTATATCATATATGATTATTACAATCAAGGGGGCGGAAGCTTTGATAAACAAAAAAGAAATAGAAGCCGTAAAAGAAAAAATAGAACAATATTATTACAATGAAAAAGTACTCGCATGGAATCAAAAAGAACTGGAACGCTTGACAAGACGTTTACAAGAAATTGAACAAGACAGAAATAGCCCTTTGCTGCCTGTTTCCCTGGATACGGATTTGCAGGGCGTAAGATATGACAGAATCGGCGGAAAAAGTGGAGTAGTACAAAGTCCCATAGACCGAAATATAGAAGCGATTTATGACAGGCTAGACAAAAATTATGAAGAAACACAGGAAAAAATATTAGATTTAAAAATAAAAATTGCAAAGCAGGAAGATGAACGCAAAA
>CAJUKL010000118.1 GCA_910587195.1 uncultured Clostridia bacterium
TCTTTCCCCAACTTTTTTGAAAAAAAGTTGGACAAAAAACTTTAACTTCCGCACACGGAACAAATTCTCATTTTTAACCATTGGTGCTCCGTTCTCGTTCAACTACAATAACTGTTCAACTTCTCTGCACGGCTGCAAAACGTCAGTTTTGCACAAAAGTTCTTTGCTTACTTTCTTTCAAGAAAGTAAGTTTTTCATGGTTAATGCAATTCTTTTTTTGGCAATATCAACACTGACAACTTTTACATTTACAATATCTCCAACGCTTACAACTTCTAGTGGATGCTTAATATATTTATCAGACAATTCCGAAATATGGACAAGACCATCTTGATGGACACCAATATCAATAAAAGCACCAAAATCAATGACATTTCTTACTGTTCCCTTTAATACCATATCTGGTTTTAAATCTTCTATAGCTAAAACATCACTACGCAAAACAGGTAAAGGCATTTCTTCTCGTGGGTCACGTCCAGGCTTTTCTAATTCTTTAATAATGTCCTCTAAAGTGGGAATACCAATTCCTAATTCTTCTGCTGTTTTTTCTTTGGAAAGTATTTTTTGAGAAACATTTTTAACAGCTTTTTTTTGTACATCTTCTAAAGTATAACCAGCTGTTTTTAAAAGTGCTTCTGCTGCCTTATAGCTTTCAGGGTGTACTCCAGTATTGTCTAAAATTGTTTCACTTTCTGGAATCCTTAAAAAGCCAGCACATTGTTCAAAAGCTTTTGGTCCTAGTTTTGGCACCTTTAATAATTCTTTTCGGGTTTTAAATTTTCCGTTTTCTTCTCTATATTTTAAAATATTTTTTGCAACAGTGTTGCTGATTCCTGCAACATAAGAAAGTAAAGAAGGAGAAGCTGTATTTAAATCAACACCAACTGCATTTACACAACTTTCCACAACACCACCTAATGCTTCTCCTAAGCGTTTTTGGTTCATATCATGCTGATATTGCCCTACACCAATAGATTTAGGGTCTATTTTTACCAACTCTGCAAGAGGGTCTTGTAAACGCCTTCCAATGGAAACAGCACTTCTTAAAGCAACATCAAAATCTGGGAATTCTTCTGCGCCTAATTTAGAAGCAGAATAAACAGAAGCCCCTGCTTCATTCACAATAATATAAAATACAGGTCTATTGATTGCTTTCAACAGTTCTTCTGCCACAAAAAGCTCTGATTCACGGGAAGCGGTTCCGTTTCCGATGGCAATTACATCAACATGGTATTGCTCAATGAGTTGTTTTAATTTTTGTTTTGCTTCTTCTGTTTTCTTTTGGGGTGCAGTAGGATAAACAACAGCAGTATCTAATGTTTTCCCAGTTTGGTCAATAACAGCAATTTTACAGCCTGTCCGGAAAGCAGGGTCTAAAGCTAACACAACTTTGTCTTTGATGGGTGGTTGCAATAAAAGTTGCTTTAAATTTTCACGAAATACTTTAATTGCATTTTCTTCCGCCTGTTCTGTTAAATCATTTCGGATTTCTCTTTCCAAAGAAGGCGCAATTAAACGTTTATAACTGTCAGCCATCACTTCTTGTAATATTTCTTTGGTGCTGCTGTTTTTAATGATTACTTTAGATTCTAGCTTTTGAAGTAAGCTGTTTTCTTCTTCTAAAGCAATTTTTACTGTTAAAAAATTTTCTTTTTCTCCTCTATTAACAGCTAAAACACGATGTCCGGCTGTTTTTTTTACCGGCTCTTTAAAATCATAATAAATTTCATATACAGATTGTGCTGTTTCATCTGTTGCTTTTGCAGTCAAAAAGCCGTTTTTAATGATTTCTGTTCTTAACATTTTTCTTAAATCGGCATCGTCAGAAATACGTTCTGCTAAAATATCTTTTGCACCAGCAAGGGCTTCTTCTATCGTTGCAACACCTTTTTCTGCATTGATAAAGTCTTTTGCTATATTTTCTATGCCATCTGGTAAAAGCTGTAAAAGAATAAAGTCTGCAAGTGGTTCTAATCCTTTTTCTTTGGCAATAGTTGCTCTTGTCCGGCGTTTTGGTCGGAAAGGACGATAAATATCTTCTATCTCTGTCATAGTTTCTGCCAGAGCAAGCTTTTGTTCTAATTCTTCTGTCATATTGCCTTGCTCTGTAATGGTGTTTTTGACTTGTTCTCTTTTTTCTTCTAAATTACGTAAATAAACAAGTCTTTCGGATAAGCTACGTAATACTTGGTCATCTAAAGAACCGGTCATTTCTTTTCGATAACGAGCGATAAAAGGAATAGTATTTCCTTCATCAATGAGTTTTATGACATTTTCAACCTGTGTTTGTTTTAATTCAAATTCTTGTTGCAATTTTAATTGTATGTCCATATTATCTCCCCTATTTTTTTACAATATGTTATTATTATATGTTTTTTTATGTAAATTCTCAAGTATGAATGTGTTTTCTTCATGGTAATCGCATAAAAAATGTTGTATAGCTTTTGTAAAAACTGGTTTATTATGGACTTGACGAAAGTCAGACCTTCTTGAAGGAACTTTTTTCACTTGTGAAAAGTTCCTCCAAAGTCTACGCTTCGCTCCGGTCGGTTCTAAACGAACGTCCACCAGACATTCAGAACCATTTCAAAAACACACTTGCAAGCGTATTAAAACCTTGGGCTTTGCCCAAACCTACAAGCTTTTTGAAAAAAAGCTTGACCAAAAACTTTACCTTTCGTACACGCAACAAATCGAAAATTTT
>CAJUKL010000119.1 GCA_910587195.1 uncultured Clostridia bacterium
TGTGAAAGTTGTGTGTTAGATAAGCTTTACAATGAAATGCAAACAGCATAAAAAAACAGTCCCTAAGGAAACGGGATTCCGAAAGGGACTTAGAAAAAAAACTATAATTGCATTTTAACACAAAACAGGAGGGATTGCAATAGAAACGCAAAGAAAAAATTGGTTAGAACAAAGAAAAAAAGGAATCGGTGCCAGCGACGCTGCTGCAATCCTTGGTTGCAATCCCTATAAAACAAATGTTGCTTTATGGGAAGAAAAAACAGGATTACGCCAAGCAGAAGATATTTCAGAAAAACCCTATGTCAAATATGGCACAGAGGCAGAACAATATTTACGGGAATTATTTCGGCTGGACTTTCCACAGTATGAAGTGACTTATGACCAGTACGCCAGAATTGCTAATTTAAAAAAATACCCCTTTTTATTTGCCACTTTGGACGGCGTTTTGTTGGAAAAAGAAACCGGTAGAAAGGGCGTACTGGAAATTAAAACAACAGAAATTTTAAACAGTACACAGCTTTTTAAATGGAAAAATCGTATTCCAGATAATTACTATATACAGGTATTACATCAACTTTTAGTAACAGGCTATGATTTTGTGATTGTCAAGGCACAGATAAAATTTTCTTTTAATGGTGTACGCCTAGAAACAAGGCATTACACCATTGAAAGAAAGGAAGTATTACAGGATATGAAATTTTTATTGCAAAAAGAAATTGCATTTTGGAATTGCGTCACGGAAAGAAAAAAACCTAATTTGATATTACCGAGCATTTAAGGAGGATTTTTATGGAATTTATTCTTCAAACAGATTTACAGGCATTTCCAGCAGTCATTGAATATAATCATGAGGAACTCAAAACGGAATTAAAAAAACAAGTTGAAAAATATAACAGTATTGTTGTCATAGAGGACACGATAAAGGAATCCAAGGCAGACAAAGCAAAATTAAATTATTTGAAAGCTGCCTTAGAGGACAAAAGAAAGGAAGTCAAAAAGCAGTGTTTGCAGCCTTATGAGAATTTTGAAAAAAATATCAAGGAATTAGTTGCTTTAATAGATGCTCCCATCCGGGCAATCGACAGCCAATTAAAAGAAATTGACAACAAAAAGAAACAAGAAAAATTAAAAGAAATTCAAAAAATTTATCAGGAGAGCATTGGTATTTTTGAGGAATTGGTGCCTTTTAAAAAAGTATATCGTAGTAAATGGCTTAACGCTACCTATAAATTAAGCGAAATTACTTTAGAAATGCAGGAAGTACGCGAAAATTTAGAAAATGGCTTGCAGATAATCGAAGGGCTAAACAGCGAATTTAAAGAACAAATCAAAGACAAATTTTTTGAAACCTTAGATATTTCAAAAGCATTATTGGAAGACGCAAGGTTGAAAACATTTAAAGAAAAACAAAAAATCATAGAGGAACAAAAAACAAAACAAGCACAAAAGTTTTTGCAAGAAAAAGAGCAGGAAAAAGCACGGGAATCACAGGAAGAACAAAAAAAACAGGAAGAACAAAAACAAACCGTGCATTTACAGGTACTAGATTTTAGAGTATGGGTAACACCACAACAAATGCGGCTTTTACAAGAGTTTTTAATCAAAAACAACATTAAATATGGAAGGGTGGAATAAATATGGCAGTTGAAAATAAAATTAATCCCGTGCAACAGCCAAAATTCAGCGTTGCAATTCAAAAAGAAAGCTATCAAAAGCTGATTTACAACACCTTAGGAGAACAAAAAGGAATCCGCTTTATTGCAGCAATTTCCAGTGCAGTCGCAAATAATCCAAAATTGCAAGAATGTGACGCAGGCAGTATTATCCGTGCTGCACTTTTGGGAGAAAGCTTAAATTTATCGCCTTCTCCACAGTTAGGACAGTATTATTTAATTCCTTATCAAAAAAAAGAAACCTATGTTGCACAGTTTCAACTGGGCTATAAAGGGTATTTGCAACTAGCAATTCGTTCTGGATACTACAAAAAAATCAATGTTCTGCCCATAAAAATAGGAGAATTAGAGTATTTCGACCCTTTAGAAGAACAAATTAAGGTACATATGATTGAAGATGAGCAGGTTAGAGAAAATACAGATACCGTAGGCTATTATGCCATGTTTGAGTATTTGAATGGCTTTAAAAAAGCCATCTATTGGAGCAAAAAGAAAATGGAAACCCATGCAGATACCTACTCCAAAGCATTTAGCTTGAAAACAAGAGAAAAATTGAATCATGGGGAGCTTTCACAATGGGAAGAAAATAAATGTTCCAGTTTTTGGTATAAAGATTTTGACGCAATGGCTTGCAAGACCATGTTAAGACAGCTTATTTCCAAATGGGGCATTATGTCTATTGATTTGCAGGACGCATATGAAAAAGATATGTCGCTTATCCATGAAGATGGACAAGTAGAATATCCAGATAGTACACAGCAGACGGTGATAGAGGCGGAAGAAACAGCAGAACCGGAAATGAAATATGTACAGGAAAATGATACGCAGCAAATGATGTCAAATGATGATTTTTTTGCTGGAATGGAAGGAGGATATAAAAATGAATAAGGTGATTTTAATGGGACGCTTGACCAAAGACCCAGAAGTACGTTATACGCAAGAACATCTGGCGGTTGCGAGATATACCC
>CAJUKL010000120.1 GCA_910587195.1 uncultured Clostridia bacterium
CTCTGCAAGCATAAAATATGGTTCTGTTTCTAATTCTGTCTTTGCTGTAAACTCTTTGCAAATCTAGTGTAACAATTCGTCCGTCTACTGCTCTCGTTTTGATGTCAAAATAAATAGAATTTAATGCAGCTTTGTGTAAATCATTTTTATATTCTGCTGTAATGTCAATTAATTCTATTTGCTCTCCTGTAATAGCTTCTAATGTTTTTTCACATAGTTCTTTCTTTAAAAACATCACTGTAAAAACAACATCTGATTTTGGTAAATAATTAGCGTTAAAACTCATTTGTAATCGCACTTCCTTTATACTATAAATATAACATAGTATCAAAAATGACACAAGTTCATTTATAAAAAAACAATTATGATAGTATTGATTTTGCCATAGCAATACCAACTTGAGGATATCGTTGCTGTATTTCCTGATATTTTGTTTCTATTAATTCTGGTTCGTTTTCCCAAACAACTTCATAAATTTGAACAGCCTTTTTAAAGTGACTTGTTGCTTCAGAAAGATTCCCTTGCACCAAGCAAATGTTAGCCATTGCTTCTTGTATTGCAGCATAATCACTTGAAAATTCCAAGTTATAATTTTTTACTATTCGTGCAAGTTTCCGTAATGCTGTTAATCCTCGTTCTGCTTCCCCTAATTCCATCAGCAAAATAGCATAGTTGCAAATTTGAGCAATACTATCATTACTGTAAGTTAAGTTATACTGTTCTAATATCGTAATACCTGTTTCCATATGTTTTTTAGCAAAAGTTGTTTGTCCAATTTCTCTATACAACGCACCTAAATTAGCATGAATATTTGCTGCTAGATGTGCATTATCAACATTGATTTCTGTTAGCAAATCAAGAGCTTGCTTCTCTAATTGAATCGCCTTATTTGTCTTTTTTTCACAAGCAGCACAATAGTCTAAATACAGAGCTTTATCTTTTATTTCTCCAAAAGGTATATCTAAAATTTGGATCATTTCATACAATATTTTTTTCATACCAATTTTATAATGATATTTTTCCATATAAGGAAACACATCTTCCAAAAAACGTAAATAATATAATATATCATCTTTTTTAGCTAATAAAATCAAATTTTCAATCGTTTGAAACATTATTTTGTGATATACAACATCTTTTTCATGAAGTAAACAAGTTTCTTGTAAACTTTGGCAAAGTGCTTGACATTTTTTGATAGATGGCTTTATATCTGCAACAGCAATTTCTTGTATCATAGGGTGCAATGCAATAGCTTGTCCTGGTTTTGGTGCAATAAATCCCATTTCTATTAAATCATTCACTGTGTTTAGATTAAAAAGTTTTAACCACTTTGCAAATAACTTCGCAGAAATTCCAGTAAATGGTATCATAGCAATATTACACATGATATTTTGTTCTTGCTCTGATAATTCATATAGTGAAAATAATATATGAATATGCCCATAATAGGTATCTTTTATTGATTTTCCATCTTTTGTAATGCCAATTTTATCAGAAGTATTGAGTGCAGCCTTTTCTTCTTTCAGTTTTATTAATAATTCAAGTGGCTCTAAAATTCCCTTTTCTAACAATCTAGCAGCTAATTCTACTGCTAATGTATGGTTATGTATTGTTTCAATAATCTGTAATAATATGGAATGATATTTTTCTGCACAAGAATAATAACAGCTCATTAATTGAAATAAAGTTTCTTTTTCTGTGATTTCCTCCAACTGCATACAAACATAGTTATCAAGTCTGCTTCGGGTTGTAAATACAATCCTGCAACGATATTTCATAACGATAGGCAATAAATTATCCCTTTCAGCAGTTACATTGAAATTATCAATAATGAGCAAGGTATCTTCTTTTAAAGACCTAAAAAAACGATTATGCTTGCGAAAGCGTTCTTCTTCATTATCTTTTTGTAAATCGTCAACAAAATCTAAATCTGTAATATCTTGTTTTAAACTTCCAGAATAGGAAATATAAAGAATATTTCTATAGCTCTTTTTATACTTTTTAGCATATGTCTTTACCAGTTCACTCTTTCCAATACCTGCAATACCATGTAAAAATACTTTTCTTTCTTTTACAAGCAATTCGTGTAGTTGTTCTATTTCTTTTTCTCGTCCGCAAAAATAACGGCAAGGTTTTGGCACATCTCCCTCCATAATAAAATCCGAAATGATTGGAGAAAAATTTCCACTTGACAGCAACTTTTTATTTTCTGTTGTTTTTTTAATAAATGTTCTGGTCATGCCAAAACAAAGTGCTTCTGCAATCAAATTTGCTTCATCATGAGTATCTTTACAAGGGTAATATTTTATGAGCTTTTGCTTTTGTTTTTCTGAGATATCACTATCATATAGTATTAAATCATAAATTTTTTGACAAGCCATGCTACTATCATACATCATTGGAATCATCTGTTGCTGTATATTTTCAATTAAATTCTGTTTGTTTTTACTGTCCATATAATGTGAAGTAATACGAGGGCTTACTCTTGCAATACCATTTAGCCAACGACATACAAGTCCATTGTCAAAGTCAACATCTTCTTCTATATGTGATGTAATAAAATCAGCAAATA
>CAJUKL010000121.1 GCA_910587195.1 uncultured Clostridia bacterium
TGCTTCATAAGGTGCTTTAGCGTCTGCTTCCCCTTTTATATCTTCGGTGCTTTGTTGTAAGGGGGCATGAAGAGTGGCAAAAAGTTGCATCAAGAATGGCAATTTTTATGGAAAAAAAAGGAACAAAAAATAAAATATTTTTCATTCCTTTTTATTCAATTTTTGAAAACAGTTGAATACCAGTTGAATACCAGTTGAAAAAGAATTAAAGAGAAAATAAAAATATGTTTAACTGGTAAAAAATTCTGTTTTATTTATCATATAACCCCAGTCTGTCATGTACTACAAATACTTTTAACATCGGTTCTGTAAGACAAAGTTCACCTTTTTCGTTGCCTCTGAGTACTTTTTTCTTCACTAACTTCTGAATAGTTGGTCTGGCCCAATCTGGCATATTTTCATCCATGTAATTGTAAATCATTTCTGCACCTTCTTTCCTTTCATTTTCTGACAATTTCTTTTTAAAATCCAGCCATTGCATCTGATTTCTTACAAAAGGTTCCGGACATAATTTTCCAGTCACATCATAGTGACGAATCACATTTTCCAGTGGAATGTTATATTTTTCCATAAGTGTTTTTACTAACACAATCGCTGTATTTTGTGTTTGCTCATTAATATAGTATTGCCCATTGCTATCTTTTTCGCTGCACATTTCCACGCCAATACTGTTATCGTTTCTGCATTTTTCATGTCTGTAACTTTTTGCTCCACAATGCCATGCTGTATCATTATCTTTTACACTTTGTATAATACTGTTTTCATCTACAAAATAATGCGCTGAAGCATTTCTGTTGGCTTGTGCAAAATAATTCCCATTTCCCTGTGCTGTATCTCCATTATTGGCTGTATAATGCACTACAATGTACTGTACAGGCTGTTTTCTGCCTTTTGTGTAGTTGCTTTGATGTGCTAATCTCTCCTTTACTTCCATCTGTATCCCCCTTCAAATACCAATTCTTTTAGCGATTTCATAAACAACATTGACTGTTACGCTATTTCCAGCTTGTTTATAAAGCTGAAGATTCGAATTGACCGACTTTGCTCTTTCAAAATAGTCATCTGGAAAACCCTGCAATCTAAAACATTCTTTAGGTGTAAGCCTTCTAGCGCTTTTATCTTTTTCATTTAACACTTTTATGCTATATTTCCCACCGCCATGTGTCGTAATGGTAGGGCTAATACCATTTGTATCAAATACTCTGTATCCTATATGTCGAATTTTTTCCGATTGTGTTTTTGGTGAGATAGGAAATATTTTTATGCTAGATTTTTCTCTAATATGTCCAATAATGTAGAGCCTTTCTCTATGTTGAGGCACTCCAAAATTGGCACTGTCCAACACCTGCCATTCTGCATCATACCCGATTTTGTCCAATACAAGGAGTATTTCTGCGAAATCAAATCCTTTTTCGATTGACAGCAAATTTCTAACATTTTCAATGAACAACCATTGAGGTCTATTTTCTTTTTTTGTTTGCTCAAGAAGTCTAATAACTTCAAAGAATAATCCTGACTGTCTTCCGTGTAATCCTTCTTGTTTTCCGATGGTGCTAATATTGGTGCAGGGAAATCCAAAACACCAACAGTCAGCTTTTGGCAATTCTCCTGCATTGACTTTTGTAATATCTTCTGCATACCATTCCCCCACTTTTATATTGTGCATTGCTCTATAGCTTTTTTCTGCAAATTTATCCCTTTCACAATGTCCTAAACATTTGTGCCCGGCAAGCTCCATTCCTAAACGGAAACCGCCGATTCCTGAAAATAAGTCTATAAATGTTAATTTCTTTTGTTTTTCGTTCATACATTCTCCTTTGTTAATCCTTTTTCGGTTTCTGATAAAGCAATGCCTGCTTACTATCGGTAATTCCGCTAGTCGTTGGGTCGTTGATATAGCCTACAATGGCAACAACAACGCACCCTAGCGCAAACGGATTCTCTAGTAGATTTTTTACTTGCGTCATCAAAATTGTCCAGCTGGTAAACATTTCCGGCTCTGCCCCAACGGCTGCTAACACAATCGCTATCAATCCGAACCAGAAATACGGGTTCTTTACTCTGACTTTCCAGTTAATTCTCATATTTTTCCTTCCTTTCCTCTAAAATGCTGATTCTGTTTTCATGTTCTGCAATTTGTTCATCTTGCTTATCATTGTGTGCCCAGATTTTTACATGACTGTCATGATTATGATTCTCGAACTTTTCCATGCGTTCCTCAAGATTCTGACAAGTATCGTTTAGTTGTGTAATCGTATTTGTCAGCTTCATAATCGGTTTTGTGACAGTCGCTAAAAGCCCCACCAACGCAATAATCACTGTTACAATTTCCCACTCCATTTTTTTCACCTTCCTTTTTTCTATCTTACTCTTGATAGAATCTCAAAAAATCTCAATAAAAAAAGAACCTCTGCTATTTCTCAAAGTTCTTGTCTTTTTCTTCCACAATTTTTTCATATTCTTCTTTTGTAATTTTACCAAGTGCCACATAGCGTAATAGTTGGTCTTTTCGTACAAAATTTTTTTGATATTTTTCTTTTAACAATTCAA
>CAJUKL010000122.1 GCA_910587195.1 uncultured Clostridia bacterium
GTAGATTTAACTATGGCTCTTTTTGCCAAATTTCATTGCAATTCTACTTTTTCTTCATTATTTACTTAACACTCTCAATTTTTTTACTAGCTTGTAAGCGTAAGATTTGGAGCAGTTTAATTCTTGTGCTACTTCATTAGCACTCATCATATACTGATAATTTGCCATATATTAGACCTCCTTTTTTTAAATTGAAATTCATTACAATATTTATATTTATTTATTATACGAATTTCGTATATTTATAGTAGCACTTTATTTTTGTTGTGTCAATATTTCATAAAAACATTTTTTATGTTTTTCGTATATTATTTTATTAAAAAATTTCTTTTTTCTTTCTATTACCTGTGATATGATAATTTTATGAAATTCGTAATTATTTTTTATAGGAAAGCAGGAGATTTTTATGGGAGATGGAAAAAAACTAAAAGCAATACTAGATAGTCAAGGTACCAATGTCCGCAAAATTGCAAAAGCTACAGGAATCAGTGCCACGACACTTTATTCTATTATTCAAAAAGATTCCAATATACGCTTTGACTTTGCATTGCGTTTAGCAAATGAATTAGAAATTGATGTAAATGAAATATGCTCTGCTAGTCCGTTTTCTGGTGCAATTACAGAAGAAGAAATATACCCCACATTGCCAGATGGCTTACATGGTACTTTAGACGGAAGTCGCGTAAAAACTTATTTAAAAAACTCTTTGTACCCTCTTATGTATCTGTTTGGAAAAAACAGTATGCCTGATGTAGATAATCTTTTGACATCATTCTATCAGCTAGATGACGAGGCAAGGCAAGAAATTGTACACACAATACAATTTAAACTACAATATCACAAAGACCCACAAAGAGCAGAGCAAGTAAAACAAATTAAAGGCTGGTAACTGTTTTCTGGCACCGATTTGGCACCATTTTTACAAATACATGAAAAAAGGACTTTCCGAAATACTCGGAAAGCCCTTAAAATCACCGTTTTTACAAATTACTCAATAATTTCAGTAACAGAACCAGCACCTACTGTTCTACCACCTTCACGATATCCGAATAACGTTTTTTACGATATTTTCTATATTTCTTATTGCCAAAAACAACAAAAAATCGCTGTTTTAGCATAGTATATTTTCATTTACAATATTTCTTGGCACTGTTCTGGCACCAGTAAAAATTTCATGATACGTTTTTCCCCTATACTTGCACATTAAAATTCCCTTGTACTTTCCTATTGCCAGAATTTATTTCCTGTTTTGCTGCATGAAATGCATGATAATATGTGGTTTTTAATGCTCCATGTACTTCTGTTTCTGCTTTCGATTCCTTCTCATGCCAACCTACACCTGCTGTATAAGTTAGTATCTCATCACCATTTCTGTCATATACATGAACTGTGGAACCTGTTCCCTCAGACTGAAATTCAGCTTTATATGATTCACCGAACAGCAGACGTAACCATCTTTCATCTGCCTCTTGTATTTTTTTCATATCGGCTGCATTTTTAGAACTCATCATCTGGTTAACCTTTCCCATCAGTGCTGCTCTATTTGGTGCAACTTTAGCTACTTCACTTTTTCGTAGGTTGAGAAACTTTTTTCCCATATAGACATTTTGTGCTGCATCTTCTTTTGCATATTCTGTTATTTTTTCCTGAAGAGAATCTGATAGTTTCCAATTTTTTTTTGATGCCATTTTTTCTATTGTCGCACACTCTGTTTGATAGCTTTTTGCTATTCTTGTAATATCCATTTTAGTCGCCTCTTTCTATCTTACTCTATTCAGATAATAAAAACAGTAAACAAGGATACATTTATTTTATATGCATAGCGTCATTGCGAGAAAGCAAATACACACAATATTGATTCATACTAATGCCTTCCTTTTTAGAATGTTCTGCAAGAGATTTGTGCAGACTACGAGGAATACGCAATTTAAACTGTCCTGAATACTTTTTTAAATCATCTGCTATTTCAATTCCTTGCTCTAATGCTGCCTCTAACCATGATTTTTTTGCGTCCATTGCATTTGCTATAGCAGATTCTATTGTTTCACCACAAGTAATACAGCCTGGAAGCTCAGGAAAAGAAACTACAAAACCACCTTCTTGTTTATCTTCCACTATCTCCATACGATAAGATATTTGCATATAATCATCTAGTGTTTTCATGATTTCTCTCCTCACTTTCCACAATTTGTTTTACCATTTCTACATAAACTTTTTTAATGGGTTCATGTTTTGGTATACTGACACTCCCATGCCTAAAGGCATGGAGTTCTTAATTACATAAACTTCTAAATATACTCGAAAGCATATAAAACTAATCTAC
>CAJUKL010000123.1 GCA_910587195.1 uncultured Clostridia bacterium
TTTTTGCGTTCATCTTCCTGCTTTGCAATTTTTATTTTTAAATCTAATATTTTTTGTTGTGTTTGTTCATAATTCCTGTCTAGCCTGTCATAAATCGTTTCTATATTTCGGTCTATGGGACTTTGTACTACTCCACTTTTTCCGCCGATTCGGTCATATCTTATGCCTTGCAAATCGGTATCCAGGGAAACAGGCAGCAAAGGGCTATTTCTGTCTTGTTCAATTTCTTGTAAACGTCTTGTCAAGCGTTCCAGTTCTTTTTGATTCCATGCAATCACTTTTTCATTGTAATAATATTGCTCTATTTTTTCTTTTACGGCTTCTATTTCTTTTTTGTTTATCAAAAGTTTCCGCCCCCTTGATTGTAATAATCATATATGATATACTTTTATCAGTTGGTTGAGAGGGCGGAAGCCCTTTTTTTATTTGTCTACATCAATCCCTGTTATCTCTTTAAAAATGGATTTGTCAAAGTTAGGGATTGCCATAACAATGTCCTTTTCTTTTTGACTTAATTTATTCCAATTCTTTTGATTTTTCTTTGCCATTTCTTCTTGAGTTAATTCTTTTAAGTAAAAGCCCGTTATTTGATATTCTGGATGTGCTTCTTTTTCATTGTCTGTCATATTTTCTTCATAAACTTTTTGTGTTGGTTCAACAGCAAGAGAATCTAGGATTTCTTTTGCTATGCTGCATTTCCAATCTTTTAGAGTCCAGTCTGATATTTTGTTAAATAAAAATATTTTTTGTTTTACGGTATTGAAGCAACCACTAGAAAAATCCGTCTTATTCCAATCGCCATTATTACAATCACCTATGTTGTAATTGCCACTATTGTAGTTTCCACTGTTATAATCTCCGTTGTTGTTGAATCCATGATTGTAACTTCCGCTATTCTCAAAACCACTATTGCTACAGCCTCTATTGTAATGTCCGGTGTTAAAATGTCCGGTGTTAAAATGTCCGGTGTTACCAAATCCGCTATTACCAAATCCGTCGTTACAATCTCCGATATTGACTATAGCAAGCACTTCTTTCCAGGATAATTCTCTTTCAATTTTTATTTTATTGGTATAACTTTTTTGCCCCTCTTTTGTAACAGATATATCTCCATATGCCGTAATCTCTGCAACTTTATTATTCTTATCAAAATTATAGCAGCTATAACAATCTTCCAATTTTTCACAGAAATGAAATCCTTGTTTGCAGGCAATCGGTTTTTTATCCATTTCATAACTTTTTCCTACTTCATATTGAAATCCTTTACAAGTCCAATCTGGATTAAAAACCTTGTAACCTTTTATTTCACTCATTTTTTCGCCCTCTTTCTACTCTTTACCATTCCGCATTTGTCCGGCTGATTTTTACAAGCCATCTCACAATTTGCCTTGTACGTGCAATCTGCACAACAAATGTAATCATTATATTTTGGACATTTTACATCAAGCAAGCATTTTTGTTTCCATTTTCCGCCCATGTCATTCCTTCTTTCTTATTTATTCGTTTTTATAGTATAAATATTCATTTAAAATAGGTACGATATGATTTTAGTTTTTATTGAAATAGTCATACTTTGATATAGTTTTTGTTTGATGCTTTACTGTCAAATTTTGCTTTTTTGTTATTTTGTAAAATTTTACCCCTTAAACCTTTCTTTTTTAAATATACCAGAAATATATTTTTTTTGCTTATTTCGTACAAATTTTTAAAATTACGACGATTCTAGGGTTATCGCTGTAAAACTTTTCTCCGCTCATTTTGACAATACAGCTGTCATCTTTGTAGCAAACGCCGTTTAAAGCGTCTGCTACAGCCTTTAAAACATTGTCTATGTCCGGCTTTTTGGTGGGTCTGATTTCTCCTGACAGCATAGCTGCCTGTTTCCTTTTGCTGGTACTTTTTGGAATCTTGAAAAACGCAAGTACCCTTAACTCCAGCTGACTGCCCTCGGGAAACGTTACATTTCCGCATTGCTCCCAAAAGGCAGCCCATATATTTTCCTCGTAATCCTTTGTTTTTTCTGGCGTTCGAACAGATATGTATTGTCCACGCTTTGCAAAACGGGGTCTTTGTTTGCCTTGTGGTTCTCCAGCTACTGTAAACTCTATTTTCATGCTATTTTACCGCCTTTTAACGCCTGCAAATGCTTCATGCTGCTTTTTCAAAAGTTCTTCTACACTCACAAAGTCCCGTTGCTTTTTCTGTGGCAAAAGTGGTGCCAAAAGTCTTTGCTGCAAAAGGGTTTTCTGTTCTTTTTTTTGCTCCAGAAGTTTTTGCTCTGTCTGCTGCCTTTGCTGCTGGTATTCCA
>CAJUKL010000124.1 GCA_910587195.1 uncultured Clostridia bacterium
CTTGACCAAAAACTTTATCTTTTGCAAACGAAACAAAATGTATTTTTGACCACTGGTATCCCGTTGTCGTTCAGCTACAACAGATGTTCAACTTCCCTGCACGGCAGCGAAACGGAGTTTCGCACAAAAGTTCTTTGCTTACTTTCTTTCAAGAAAGTAAGTTGACAAAGACTAAAAATTGTTTTATTCTTTTTTTAGAATAAAGGGGGCTATTTTATGTTGACAAAATTTTTTCCAATTATTATTGTCATTTTTTCAAATACTTTTTATCATATTTCTTCTAAATCGACACCACAAAATGCAAATCCTTTTGCTTCTCTTTTTGTTACCTATACAGTAGCAGCTATTGTTACATTTATATTATTACTTTTTAATACGTATTTTAAATCTCCTTTTCCTACATTTCAACAACTAAACTGGACAAGCTTTATTTTGGGAATTGCCATTATTGGTTTAGAATTTGGATATATCCAAGCCTATCGAATTGGTTGGAATGTCAGTGTCTGTTCTCTAGTATGTAACCTTTGTTTAGCTGTTATACTCTTGTTGGTAGGTATTTTGGTTTACCGTGAACAAATTGCAAAGCAGCAATTCTTGGGGATTCTTTTTTGTTTGATTGGCATTTTCCTCATAAATAAAAAGTGAATTTAGATTTCGTTTTTTTTTGTATTTTCCCATTCTTCTACAACATCCCGAATGGATTGCATTTCAATATCTGTTTCTGCAATCACGTCAGCGCATTTTTTTAGCCTTGCAGAAATTTCTTCTGAAGTGACATCTGTTTCTTTATAATATAATTTATGTTCTAAACTTGCCCAAAAGTCCATAGCAATCGTTCTGATTTGAACCTCCACTCTTACATTTTGTTTTTTTTGAGAAAAGAACACTGGAACTTCTAGCACCATATGATAACTTCTGTAGCCATTTGGCTTTGGATTTTTAATATAATCTTTTTCTAAGATTACAGTAATATCATCTTGTTTTTTGAGCATAGCCGCAACATCATAAATATCATCAATAAAGGAGCAAATAACACGGATTCCCGCAATATCATTTAACTCTCTCATTGCATTTTCCACAGAAAGAGAATAACCTTTTTTATGTAGTTTCATGACAATACTTTCCAAAGATTTTACACGACTTTTTAAATATTCAATTGGATTTCTTTCTTTTTGTACTTGAAACTCATTATTTAATATTTCTAATTTTGTTTTTACTTCCTTAATACCACAATCATACATTAACATCATTTCTTTTGTTTCCCGAATATGACTGTTGATAATTTTCGGATTTAGTTGTTTTAAATCAATAAGTGATTTTTCTCCTGTCATCAAATCTTGCATATAAACACCTCTTTTTGTTTTTTAGTCTGTATCAATACCAAACATAGCAGATACATTATATGTTTTTTCTAAGTCTCTTAAGTATGTATCTTTTTCTCCAAACACATTTATTACATATTTTTTAAAATCTATATCATAATCATTTTCTTCTTCCATTTCTTCGCATAGAGCAAATAAAATTTTTTGTATTTCCCTTTCATGAATTATGTCACATCTAATAATAGCTGTATATACTATAGAAGATGCATGTGCTGAGAATAATATATAATTATTTTCGTTCGCTTTATAAAGACCAAAGAATAGTCCATTATCGGTATTTTTTTTAATAAAATCATCTGGAGAAATCTTCAGCAATTTTACTATTTCATCACTTAATTTATTTGTAAACATATCTTCAATTAAAAATTCATATTGACAAATTTGCATTATACTCTCCCTTTTTTATTTTAGTGTAATTATATCATATTTCATTGTAGAATATCTTTTTCGACAAACTTTTTTATGCAAGTTCTAATACATCCAATATCAAAGAGAATATCTTCTTTTTCATCTTTCGTTAAATAATCATCTAAATTAAATTTTTTTAATAGTTCTAATATTTTGTTATATTCTTTCAAAAAATCCTTTAATTTTTGGGGTTCATGTTTTGCGATTCTAGCAAGAACTGTACTTATTACAATAACAGATTCTATATTATTTTCGCTCAATTCTGCAAAAAATTCAACAAAACATCTTCCAGAAGCTTGTCCAAGTGTATAATTTTCATCTAACATAGTTTCATAAAATGTTTCTGTAATGATATATTTGAGAGTGTTAAGTAAATAATGAGGGAAAAGAAAAAGTAGAATTGCAATGAA
>CAJUKL010000125.1 GCA_910587195.1 uncultured Clostridia bacterium
ACGAATTTTGTTAGGATTAGAAAGGTTATTTAATGTTGCAATCTCAGTGTATCGGTTGCCTGCTCCCAGTGCTTTTCCTGCTTTGATACCACCATAAGCCAGTAATCCAGCAGAAAGCCAACTATCACCGGTTGCCTGTTCCCCACCGGGCAATATTTTAGAAGCGTTTACAACAAGTTCTTTTGATTTTTCTTTGATACCTTCCCATATTTTACTGCCATCAAAGCCATTGATAAACCCTTCTGCAAAACTTTTGCCAATGTCAAAACCACTGTCTGTTGCTTCTCCTAAATCAATACCTAACAGTGCTGAAATGCCTGCTGTCAATGCAGAACTAATCCCATAACCTATGTTATTGGCAACCTCACAGGCCCATGCTTTTCCTTTGCCACTCCACCATTCTGCAAATGGTTCTGCTATGATTTTATCCCATGCAATACTGATTTTTCCAGATAAGTCAGCAGTTTGCCATTCTTTACTACCCTTAAATTCTTTTACAGTGCTTTCTATTTTTTCGATTCTGTACTGGAATTTTTCGGCTGCTTTGGTAAGTTTTTGTCCGAAAGAAAGGGTTAAATCCTTACTCCACTGTAAAAATTTTCTGGCACTTGGCTGAAATTTATCCATAAAATCAAGCTGCACACTTTCAAAAGCACTCTGCAATGCCTTGACATCGCCATAAATATTATCGTTCATGATATTTGCCATTTCTTCCAATGCACCATTTGAATTTACAACAGTGTCTTTTAACTCGTCATATTCCTCACTTACACCAGCTACCAGCTTTTGTACATCACTTAATCTTGTTTTACCACCAATAGCACTAAAATAATACTGTTTTTCTTCATCATTTAAGTCTTTTGTTTTTTCGTTCAACTCTTTTAGAACATTAGCATAACCTTTAAACCTATGTTCAGAATCATATGTACTCAATCCTAATTCTTTCATTGCTTTTCCAGCAATTCCTGTACCAGAAGTCAAATTTGTTAGTACAGAATTTAAGGCATTTCCGGCTTCACTGCCCTTGACACCTCTATTTGCTAAAATACCAATCAAAGCACTTGCCTCATCATGAGCAATGCCATTATTTTTTACAGTGCCACCAAACTCTAAAAATGCTTCCATCATAGCATCAATATTGGTATTGGAACGGGAAGCCGTTCTTGCAACTTTATCTAAATAACCTTTTAAATCTCCTGTACCAATCCCCAAACTGCTCATGCTATCGGTTACAAGGTCGCTGGTTCTGCCTAAATCCAAATTTCCAGCTTCTGATAAGCGTAACACCGGTTGGATTGCTTCTTTCATCTGGTCTTTATCTCAGCCTGCAAGCGCCATAAAACCAAAAGCGTCAGCGGCTTCACTGGCAGATTTCGTTGTGGTTTTACCCATTTCTCTTGCTTTTTCTGTCAATTCCTTCATATCTTCTGCACTTGCGCCACTTAATCCCTTGACATTACTGACACTTTTTTCAAAATTTTGATAAGTCTGAAACGTATTTGCTGCTCCTGCCGATATGCCTAGTGTCGCACCAGCCTGAAAGATGGGATTTTTCAGCATATTATATATTCCTTTTAACGGTGCAGTTGCTTTATCTAATATTCTGACAGATATATTCCATGTTTTTCTACCCAAACTATAAACTGTTTTAGAAATCTTTTCAATCGCCTGTGTCGCCTTATCTTTTACATTTAAAGCAATTTCACTTTTTCTTATTTTGGACATCTGTTTTTTCATTTTTTCAATGCTTTTTCCCAGTCTGTCCACATTTTCTTTTACTTTTTGTACCCCTGCACTTGTTTGGTCTTGCAGTCTTGCTGCAATGTCAATTACTACCGTTTGTGCCATTTCTGTACCTCCTTAGTGCATGGATTTTATAGGTAATGTAAAAAGAAGTGCTTACAAAACGTAAGCACTCACTATTTTTTAAATAACGGACAAGAAAAGCTTTCTCTATTTTCTGCTGCTACCAATTCACTTGCAAACAAAAAAGCTTGTTCGCCTTTATTTAGTGATAACACTTCATGGGGCAATTTTCCTTTTGTTTGCCATATTCTATGTAACAAATATGCTTTTCCGCCTGCTTCAATTAGTTTTTTGCAGTATCCTCCAGAGATACCTCATTGCTACCATAACCACTGATTTCATCAATAATATCGCTTA
>CAJUKL010000126.1 GCA_910587195.1 uncultured Clostridia bacterium
CTGCTGTTTTTTGTCCACTACACTCTCACCACCCCCTTAGGTTGAATTTGAAAAAATCATTTTTTTGATTTTGTAAAGTAATAAAAAAATGGCGTATCCAACAACGCCATACAAAATTTTACAACATATTGACTTATTATCATGACTGCTAAATTAGGAACATTCCCATAAAAAGCAATCGTAATAAAAATAGCCGTATCTAACAACTGGCTTGTCATAGTAGAAACATTATTCCGAAGCCATTTTTGCCTATAAAATTTTCTTTTTAGTTTATGAAATATTGTTACATCACAATGTTGTGAAACAACATAAGCACAAAGAGAAGCAAGCACAAATCTTGCACTGTTAGAAAGCACCGCTACAAACTGTTCTTGATATGCCTTTGCAAACGCTGCTGGTGGCAATAAAATCGCAATAGAAAGCAACAAAAGCGCAAATATTTGTAATAGGAATCCTCTTTTTACCGTTTGATTTGCCTCTTGCTTTCCCCAAATTTCTCCAATGATATCTGTACAAAGAAAGGTAATTGGGTACGCCACAACAGCCGCAGGCAGTACAAAAGAACCAATAGAAACTATTTTCCCTGCGACTATGTTTGCCATCAACAAGCTTGCAATAAAAAAGCAATTCAGCCAGATTAAATTTTTTTCGGTTTTGTCCATATGTTCACCCCGTCCATATATTTTTGATATAAAACCCATTGCGCCAGATTGTGCGCACAAAGTTTATTTGTATCTAAGCGTTTTCCTTTGGTATCTATTTTTTGTATAGTAATGATTCCGTTTTCAAATAGATGTTTTTGTTTTCCCATGACTGCACCCATCACCCAGCTAGAACTATCCACACTATAAAAAGGATATTCTTTTAATATTTTTGTTTTGGTAAAGCCTAATCCATGTACCTTGATTCCCCTGATAGCAGCATATTCTACTAATTTTTTGTAAGAAGGATATTCCTGTTTTTTTGCACCTAAGACAAGCCCACCAATCGCAATATAATCATAATTTCTACACATTTTTTTCCAATATTCTACCCCTCGTTGCTTGTGCCATACGGGAATACATTTTTTTCCTGTTTGGATTTCTATTTGCTTCCGCCAAGATTCTACCGTTTCCAATCCAAATATTTTGTCTACATCCATTTCAAAAAAATAAGGAACTTCATATTGACAGATAAAACGAATATATTTTCTTACATAAATATCCATATCATTTTTGCTAATCTGTTTTCCATTCATATAAGAAAATGCGCCACTGTCCAGTAAAAAATTTTTCTTTCCTACTATCTTGATTGCTTCTAAACAAGCTTTTTCTCCTTCATAAAACGTTTCCAAAATATATTTTGGAGAATATTTTGCAATGACTTCTGCTTTTTGTGCCCTTGTCATACCGTTGTTTGTTGCTGCCAGAAAAATTTTCATACTGTAAATTCCTTACCACAATGCGGACAAATAACTGTTTTTTCTTTTTTACTTTGTGATATTTCGCTTTCTTGCAAAAAATCTTCATCTGTTATTCCTAGTTCCTCCTCTGAAAAATCTGGAAAATGAAAGGTTTCCATATCAATATTAAAAATGCTAGAAAGTTCCTGCTCTAACTTTTCCATATCCCATTGTGAAAACTCTGCTGTTTTGTTGTCTACTAATCGAAATGCTTTTTGCTGTTCTTGTGTTAAATCTTCTACATAAATGCAAGGCACTTCTTTTAATTTTAAAATTTCCGCTGCTTTTTTCCGGGTATGTCCAGCCAAAATAATATTATTTTGGTCTATTAAAATTGGTACCACAAATCCGAAGTTTTTGATAGATTCCATAACAGGCTCTATAGCTTCTTCGTTTTTTCTGGGATTGTTCCGATACTCTTTTATTTCCGTTAATGCTTTGTAGGTAATCTGTAACTTTTCCATGTTTAATTTCTCCTTTCCAAAAACAAAAAAAGATAGCCATTTCTGACTATCCTTTTTAAAAAATTGGGGGTTTTACAAATTTTCATACTCCTATCCTAACACATATTTCCATCAAAAAAGTCTCAACTTTGTCTCAATTTGTTGCAAGTTTGTTTCATTTTGTTGCAAAAAAGTTTCACTTTGTTTCACGTTTTTTCAAGCACTCCATCATATTCCATTATTTTGTAAAGCCATTTGTATATTTCATAAAAACTACG
>CAJUKL010000127.1 GCA_910587195.1 uncultured Clostridia bacterium
AGAAAGTAAGCAAAGAACTTTTGTGCGAAACTTCGTTTCGCTGCCGTATGTTGGAGTTGAGTGGTTGCTTTAGATGAACGACAACAGAATACCATCGGTTAAAAATTCATTCTGTTGCGTTTGCAAAAGATAAAGTTTTTTGTCTAACTTTTTTTCAAAAAAGTTGGTAAAAAAAAGGCAGCACAAAAAACTGCCAGATAAATACAAATACGGCTGTAAAAAAACACCAATTTGATTGTTTCATAGACACCGCCAGCCTTTAAAAAAATATGTTTTTATTATAAAGGAATCCTTACCAAAATACAACCTATTTCGTTTTATTTTATACAACCTATTACATTGTTATTTTGCTTTTTTGCTTGGGCTATACTTTAATCAAAAAGCAAAAAGGCGGTGAAAAGGTTGGATTATAAAAAAGAAATGGGTTTACGTCTAAAAGAAAAAAGAAAAGAATTATGTATGACACAAGAACAGCTTTCCGACCAATTAAATATTTCCCTCAAGCATTATAGTGAGGTGGAAAGAGGGATTACAGGGCTTTCTGTAGAAAATATTATTAAAATTAGTAACATTCTTCATGTAAGCATTGATTATCTTTTAAAAGGGGAAATAAAAAAAGAAGAATTTCCTCACGAAATGATATTGTTTTATCAAAATTGTTCGGTAGAACAAAAAAAAGGAGTATTGCAAATCTTTCGTGGCATAGAAAAGTTAGCAAAAAAATAAAAAAATGTGTTTCAAAAGAAAATCAACTTTTGAAACACTTTTTTCATCATCAATACCATCTTGTTATAGGCAAATGGTTATTGACACCTTTTGTCAATAATATCTGGTGTAAATCTACAACACCGTTATGAAATGCTGCTGCACAAGAACAAAGATATAAGTCCCACATTCGAACAAATTCCTCATCAAACATTGTGCGAATGATAGGGAGTTGTTCTCTAAAATTTTTATCCCAAAAAAGTAATGTTTTGTGATAATGCAATCTTAAATTTTCAACATCTAATACATCAAAACAAAATTCAGAACATTCCTGTATAATTTCTCTTAAAGAAGGAATGACTCCACCAGGAAAAATATATTTTTTAATCCAAGCATCTCCAGGATTCTCTTTTTTTGCACTGATATAATGTAGTAAAAATAATCCTTGTGGCTTTAATCTTTCATAAACGCAAGAAAGAAACTGATGATATTGCTCTCGTCCTACATGTTCCAACATTCCTACGCTTACAATTCTGTCAAATTTTTTGTCTAAATATTTCAAATCTCTGTAGTCTAATAGTTCTATGCTAATTTCATTTTGCAATCCTTCTTGTGTAATACGTTCCTTACATTTTTCATATTGTTCTTTGCTTAACGTAATACCCATTCCTTTAACATGATATTTTTTTGCTGCTTCTATCAAAAGAAATCCCCAACCACAGCCAATATCAAGTAAAGTCATATTGGGTTTAAGATACAATTTTTGCAAAATATAATCTGCTTTGTTGACCTGTGCTTGATAAAGGGAATCTGTATCATTTTTAAAGTATCCGCAAGAATAACTCATTGTCTTATCTAGCCAAAGTTGATAAAAATCATTTCCAATATCATAATGGGAACAGACTTCTTTTTTTTGCATTTTTTTAGAATTGGAGGGAAACAGCAATTTTTTTAGCAAGGACTGGTCTGTAGAAAATTGTTCCATTTGACATAAAAAATGGTCTAATGTCTCATATAAATCCCCTTCTATTTCCAAATCGCCACGCATATATGCCTCCCCTAAAGCAAGAGAAGTGCTTTTTAATAATTCTTTGACATCAAGCTCCTTTTTAAAATTTACTGTAAAAATAGGAGTTCCTTCTCCAACCGTATAACAATTTCCTTGATATTTGATAACAAAAGGAAACTTATCAAATTTTTGTAAAAATTTCACCATTCTATTTTCTTCTAACTGTATCTGCATTTTATAACCTTCTTTCTGATAGAGTATGATTACAGTATACACAATATTTTAAAAATCAAACAAAGCATAAAAAGTTCATAAATTGTTTACAAAATATTAGCACTCACCTATTGACAGTGCTAACAAAATGGTGTATCCTATTTACAGAACAAAAGAAATGAACAAAAAAAAGTCCATTTTAAGTAGTCCATCAATAAAACAAAATAATATTT
>CAJUKL010000128.1 GCA_910587195.1 uncultured Clostridia bacterium
CTTTCTTTCAAGAAAGTAAGTGAAAAAAGCTTGACCAAAAACTTTATCTTTTGCATACAGTACAGATTCTAAGTTTTTTATGCACGGGGGTGTGTTTTGGTATAAACTTGTTTTGCATTTTCTTTTTCCGCTCTTAAATATACCTGCGTTGTAGAAATATCAGAATGTCCTAACATTTCCTGCACAAACTGTAAACTTGCACCATTTTCTAATAAATGCATTGCAAAAGAATGTCTTAACATATGGGGAGTAATACTCTTTTGGATTCCTGCTTTTTTTGCATATCCTTTGATAATTTTCCAAAAGCCTTGTCTTGTCATGGGATTTCCAAAGCAGTTTAAAAAAATAATATCACTTTTTTTACCCTTTTCTGCTAAAATAGGTCTGCTTGTTTTTAAATAAGATTCTATTGCTTCTTTTGCCTTTTTTCCAAATGGCAAAATTCTTGTTTTGTCCTCATTTCTACATTCTACATATTCCAGTGCTAAATTAACGTCTTTTTCTTTTAAAGCAATCAATTCAGAAACACGGATACCTGTTGCATATAATAATTCAATCATTGCTGTATCTCTTAAACCTTTTACACTTTTTTCTGTAGGTTGTTTTAATAATAATTCCACTTCTTCCACAAGTAAATATTCTGGTGCTTTTTTTTCCACTTTTGGTAGCTCTATGCCAAAGGTAGGACTTTCTGCTATTTCCCCTATTTGAATTAAATATTGAAAAAAGGCCCGCAAAGAAGCCATACTTCTTGAAATGGTACTATCAGCCTTTTTTTGTTTTTTCATTTCATAGTTATATGCTAAAATAGTTGTTTTATTTACTGCAGTAAAATTTGGAATTTCCATTTTTTCCAAAAAAGAAACAAATTCTTTTAAATCTCTGCCATAAGAAAGGATTGTATTTTCCGATGCTTTTTTTTCATTTTTTAGATAAGATAAAAATGATGTAATTCTTTGCTTCATAATGCAGATTCTCCTTTTTACTATAACAGATTCTATTTTATTTGAGGTAATTGCTCAAAAATTCAGAACCCAACAAGATGACCTTTTCTTTATCATACTCTTATTTTGTATAAAAGTCCATACAAACACAAAAAATACACCAAAATTATGTATAAAAATTTTACAATTCTACCAATTTTTAAAATAAAAAGCCAGAAATCATAGAAAGCAGCCATTCTGATACATATATTTCTATCAAAGAAGCAAGGATAACTGCTAGTACAGACCCCACAAACAAAATAATATATTCCGTCCATCTTCTCGTAATCTCTCTTTTTAAAGCACCTTTTCCATATTGTCCACTTTTTTGCTCCAACAAAAAGCAAAAAGCAATCCAAGTCATAAAAAAATAGATGGGCAATAAAATTAAATTTTGTGGCAGCATAGAACAAATTACTGGAAAAATTCCCTTTGCTCCATATGTTCTAAACAACACAGATGTGGTATATCCTAAAGAAATTCCACGAAACGCTAATATGCCCGCAGAAAGTATCGCACCATAATAAAAGCATCCCCCCAACCATATCAAAACATCATATTTTAAATATTTAAAAAAAACAGATAAAAAACTATTTTGCTCTTTTTGAAATAAGGCTTCTAAACTACTTTGTAAATGATTCACTTCTTCCAATGAAAGACCATTTGCTAACATTGCCCCTACCATAGTAGATAATAAAAAGAAAAGGCAAATGGTAATTGCCATCATTTGCCTTTTATCGTTTTTTGTTCTTGGCATATGATTTTCCTCCTAGACAATAAATATAATAGAATCTTGACCAAAAACTTTTTCTTTCGCACACCGTACAGATTCTAAACTTTAGTCGTTGGTAGTTCGTTGTTGTTCAGCCACAGCAACCGTTCCACTCCAACACACAGCTGCAAAACACCAGTTTTGTACAAAAGTTCTTTGCTTACTTTCTTTCAAGAAAGTAAGTGAAAAAAGCTTGACCAAAAACTTTTTCTTTTGCGAACAGTACAGAACGAAGTTTTAACCGTTGGTGGTGCGTTGTCGTTCATCTACAACAATCATTCTACTCCATCACACGGCGGCGAAACGCTAGTTTCGCACAAAAGTTCTTTGCTTACTTTCTTTCAAGAAAGTAAGTGAAAAAAG
>CAJUKL010000129.1 GCA_910587195.1 uncultured Clostridia bacterium
AACATATTATATTGACTTCAAAAAGGATGTCATGAGGGGAACAACAGATGGCATAGAAGCACTAAAACAAGCGATATTTTTGATATTAAGCATAGAAAGATATGATTATGTTATTTATAGCTGGAACTATGGTATCGAATTAAAGGATTTGTTTGGAAAACCGACTACCTATGCTTGTGCGGTGTTGCCGTCAAGAATCAAACAGGCACTCATGCAAGATGACAGAATACAAGATGTATCTGATTTTGTCACAGATGTAGAGGGAAATACAGTAAAAGTAGAGTTTAAAGTAAATAGCATTTTTGGTACATTTTCGCAGGAGGTGCGTTACAATGTATGAACATATGACATTTCAAAGCATTATCAAGGCAATGCTTGACATGATACCAAACGACTTAGACAAAAGGGAAGGAAGCGTATTATACAATGCCCTTGCGCCCGTTGCGATTGAACTACAAAATGCATACATCGAAATGGAAACGATACTTAATTTGGTGTTTGTAGATACAACAGAAGGCATATTTTTAACTAAAAAATGTCACGAAAGAGGAATTGAAAGACAACAGGCATCAAAAGCGATTTTAAAAGGGGAATTTAATATTGATGTGCCGATAGGTAGCCGCTACTATTTAGAAGGATTACATTATATTGTCACGGAACAAATAAAACAAAATACGTTTAAACTGCAATGTGAAACTGCTGGGGAACAAGGAAATCACTATCTAGGCAAAATGATTCCCGTGGAATACATACCAGATTTAACAACTGCAAATTTAATAGAGGTGCTTATACCCGGGGAAAATGTCGAAAGCGACCAAAGTTTACGCCAACGATATTATGATAGTCTTTTTGGGCTTGCTTTTGGCGGGAATATTGCAGATTACAAGCAAAAAGTCTTAAAAATGCAAGGCGTTGGAGCGGTTAAGGTTTATCCGGTATGGCAAGGTGGCGGTACCGTAAAACTTGTTTTATTGGATTCAGAATACCATGCACCTAGTCAAGAATTGGTTGACATGGTACAAACGGCAATAGACCCTACACAAAATCAAGGGCAAGGCTTGGGACTTGCGCCGATTGGACATGTTGTGACAGTGGTAGGTGCAGGAGAAACTGTTGTTAATGTGTCTGCTCATATCACATATCAGAATGGCTATTATTTTGATAGGATTCAAGCCGCTTTAGAAAAAACAATAGAAGAATATTTTCAAGAATTAAATGAAACTTGGGGGAATGAAATAAATTTAGTAGTAAGAATTTCACGAATCGAAAGCCGTATTCTTGATTTAGAAGGGGTTCTTGATGTATCCGATACCACCTTAAATGGAACACAAAGCAACATAGAAATTGGTGCAGACAACATTGTAAAAAAGGGGGAAGTCCATGAGGACAATGACCAAAGACCTTGAGGCGTTACCTCAAACTCTACTTCTTTCTTGAAAGAAAGAAGCAAAGAACTTTTATGCGAAACTAGCGTTTCGCTAAGGTAAAGTTTTTGGTCAAGCTTTTTTCAAAAAGCTTGTAGGAGTTTGAGGGCTAGCCCTCAAGGTTTTTAAAGATTTTAAAGGAGGAAAATACATGAGTAGAGAAATTGATTTATGCCAATACCTCCCGGAAGTTATAAAAAACGTAAGAGAGTATCAGATATTGTGTAGTACAGAATCTCCACAAGTCAACGCCATGTGGAAAGCATTAGAAGTGGTTTTTGATAATGGATTTTTAGAAAGTTTGACCGAATACGGCTGTAGTCGCTGGGAAACTATCCTAGACTTGACCGCTAATAAAAACGATAGCTTAGCAGTACGGCGTAAAAATATTTGGATACGTCTGAACGAAAATTTGCCCTACACTTGGCGGCGACTGGTTTTGCTGATGGATGAAATTTGTGGGGAAAATGGCTATCACATGGAATTAAAGCATAATGACTATTTTTTAGATATTTCGATTCAGTTGACCGAGGAAAATCTGGAAAGTCATATTGTGAAGCAAGTAAT
>CAJUKL010000130.1 GCA_910587195.1 uncultured Clostridia bacterium
TTTAAACTGCCAATACAAAAATCAGGTGTAACATATCTAGGCGCACTTCCCATATATGCCTTTTGGGTATCTATCATTTCTAACAAACTGTTGTAATATCTTGCTGGATAGCTTTCCAATGCTTTTGGAATTGCTAAATTAAAATACACAATATTCGTTGCATAACTGTAACTTACTTTTGGTAATGCCGTTTTACTGATTGCTTCTTTTTTAAAGTAAATACAAGCATTTTCAAAATCAACGGCATAATCTGCTTCTTTTCCCTGTTTGTCTGCAATCATGCCTTTTGAGCGTATAAAAATACCTTCTGTCAATTCTTTTCCGCCACTGTTTTTTACAATGATTGGATTGATAAAATCCTCTTGTTTTCTTCCCTGTTGGTCTAACCATACTGTTTTTCTAGGTCTTACGATAGGAGCAACACATACCGCACTCAATGGAGAAGCATTTCCACACAATAAATTGACTTTCCATTTTGCATTACTTCCTTCAGGAATATTCACACCTTCTGTCAATTCTTCTACTTCGCTTGCTGCAACTGTTTCTTCTTCCACTTTTTTTGCGTGATATTCGTCTGCTCTTGCCAACATTTCTGTAGAAATCATTCTATCAATGACTCTTTGAAATCTGTTTGCAATACTTGCGGCATTTGCTGCTAATACATCATAGCGCATAGGACCGCTCAATAATTCCTTTTGTGCTTCTTTTGTAACAATAAAGCCTTTTTTCAGCCATTGTGCACCAAATTCTAATAAAAACGTCTGTACATTTTCTGTTGGGATACTGTCTAATTCTCCAACAGCAAAATCTTCTTCACTGTATAAATCATGACTTTGAAACTCTACCGGCATTTTGTAGGTACTTCCACTAAATCCTTCCACCATGCATAACTGCAAAAATTGTATATCCTGCCATGCTTGTTTTAATATCGCAAGAGAAATATTTGCAGACTGCGCAAACGCTCCTGTTGCTGCAATGGCTGGTGCAGTTTCATCTAAAAACACATTTTTTTCTTTTTGCAGCGCATCTAAAAACGCTTTCGTATCTTTGTCTTTTTTTCTTTCCATGCTTTTTAATACACTGTCTACAATCGCATTGTTGGCTTTTCTCAATTCTTTATCTACAAAAAAACTGTTGTCTTTTTTTTGTAATTCCTTGTCCATTTCTTCCATCATACTGTCGATAATAGAAAACTCTTTTCCTTCTGTCACTATCACTTTTGTTTTTCCTTCTTCTTTTGTCATGCCTAATTGCTTTAATTTTTTTTCTATTTCCAGGGCATCCAAAAATTCTTTTTCTTGTTTTAAAAAGTTTTTGATGTCCTCTTTTTCTGAAAGAACAGCCCCCTTTTTCAAAATTGCCTCTTTTATGTTTTGAGTGTACTTTAGTTTTTCCACTTCATCAAAAAGGAATTGTTGTGCTTGTTCTTTTTGCTTTTTTGTTTCTATTTCATCTGTCATTGCCTGCATTTGTTCTTTTGTTTCTTGTTCTCTTTGTTTTGCTTCTTCTGCTTGTTTTTTCAGCGCAATTACACTGTCACAAAGGGAAAGTTCTGTTTCCTCTGCATTTTTGTTTTCTTTTTTCCATTTTTCCAACTCTTGTAAACTCATATCAAAAAAATTCATCTTTTCCTCCTCTATATCATCTAATACAATAGGCAACTGTAAAGCACTTTTTTCTGCTGGATTTAACACTACATCCCAAGTATATAATTTTATCTTTTTTGCTATCTGCACTGTTTTTCCATTTCTTTTTTCTCTTTTAGAGCTCCCTCTTATTCTGTTGGAAAATCCTATCGGTAAACCATTGTCCAGAAATGTTTTGACCTGTCTTCCCATTTCTGTATCCAGTGGTTTGTATTCAGCCCATACATTATTTTGTTCATCAATATAGGCATCTCTGAATTTGACAGCACTGTGTGGAATGGAAGTTGTAAAATAAATCTTACCATCTGCTCCCCTGTAGGG
>CAJUKL010000131.1 GCA_910587195.1 uncultured Clostridia bacterium
TCCGTCTAATAAGTCCTCTTGATAGGTTTCTACTAACTTCTTTAAACTAGCCATAAATTCCCTTCTTTCTGTATCTTACAAATATCCTTTTTTTGTCTCCATCAATGCCTGTCATTTCTAATACATTCCGGTAGTGTAAGTATCAGAATTTCTGCTACCACTGTTTTTATATCCGGTGTACACAATGCTTGTACAACTTGTCGTTTCTTGGTTTTTTGCTTCTTTGTTTTCTTGTTTTCCAATAGAATCTATTGCAACATGCATTTTGATTGTCAGTTCTGCTGTTTTGGATTCCACCGAATTTTTCAAACAGTATTCTAAAATATGCGGTATTTCAACACCATTTAGAAAGATTCTTTCTTGTTCATCTATCACTAATTTTTGTAGCTCCATGCTTTTCCTTCTTTCTTTTCTCTTACCGGATTCTGAATAACCAGTTTTCGTTTTCATTAATAATGCCACATTTTGTTTCTGTTCTAGAAAAATAATACTCTATCCCTGTAAAGTATTCTAACATTGCTTGTACTCCACTCCAGTAAGCAAGACACTCTTTGCTTTTTTTGTTATTGCCCTTTGTTAAAGCTTTATCCCATGTTGAAATATTTTTTATAACATCTGCACCAACTTTAGAATCTAAAAATTTTTGACCTTCGATTGTTTGTGTTATATCTCGCTTTGTTGTTTCTTTCGTTTCTTCTGCTGCTTCTGTTTCTTCTGCTTTTTCTTTTAATTCTATTGCTTCTGCAATATCCTTTTTATCTTTTTCTGTCAAAACAACTTCACGTAGTTCTAGGAATCTTTTTACTTGATACGCATTTTCAAGTTGGCTTTCATAGCAATAACGGACATGTTTTACCCACTCTGCTAACGGTTCATCTTCATAAAAACTGCTACAATAATAACCGTTTAATATAATTGCCTTGTTGTCTCGCTTGTAAATCATCTCTAAATACTCTTTTGTATCCACTGAAATAGGGTCATACTCCGGGTCAGGGTTATCAACATCGATTTCTGTAAAGATGATATCAGCATGCCAAGAACGCCCAACTTTCCAAAATACTACCCAGTTAATTCCGTCTAATAAGTCCTCTTGATAGGTTTCTACTAACTTCTTTAAACTAGCCATATTTTAACCTCTTTCCATTTTTATTTTTGTTGCACTGTTTGGACATATGTTATATAGACTGCTAAAAAATTGCTTCCATTCTTGCTTTTGATGGTTTTATTGTTTGTTTTATCTTACTGTTGTTTCTGAAAAACTCTTTTAATTCTGTTAAATTTATCTTTGTAACACTACCACTTTTTATAGAAGCAATTTCACCTTTTTTGACTAAATCTCTAACACTACAGTCTGTAATAGCAGTTTTTGGGTCTTCCGCCTTTAAATCCCGTATTGCTTCGGGAATGGTTCGCCAATTTTCAACCATAGCATAGCTTGTAGCTTTTTCCTGCTTGGGAGGCGCATTTTTTTCAATGCAATATCTTTCGGTATCATTTACCTTAATTTCCAACAAAACACCTGTTATATCTGTTATTTTTTCACCGTCAATACTGATTCTAATATCATTTTGAGAAATGAAATCAATGCTAATATGCCGCATAGCAATCCCCTTTCTGATTTTCTTGTTTCTATCTGTTTTTATCAAAGCCGCCCTACTGACTTTCATAGTTTTTTTATTTGTAAAGATGTGTTGCACCGCTTGGACATTATTTTTTATGGTTTGCTATGCTGGCTGCGATAGCAAACCAATTTTT
>CAJUKL010000132.1 GCA_910587195.1 uncultured Clostridia bacterium
AATGATGGAAATGTGCTTCCATTTCGTATAGACTATATTAACACTGTACGTAAAAAAGAGAATACATCAGATAGTCAAGTAGAAGCTATTGATAATGAAAAAGCATTATTAGCTCCTAAGCGTATCAGTGAAATAGTAAAATACATTATAGAGCATTTTGAGCAAAAAACAAAACGAAATACTGGTTATTATGATTTTAATAAACTAAAAAACATAGAGGATGTGGCAAGAGGAAAAGCAGAAAATGAAGAAAAAATAAAACAAAAATTGAATGGTTTTAATTCTATTTTCGCTGTATCCTCTATTACTGCCGCAAAACTATATTATACAGAATTTAAAAAACAACTTGCTGAAAGATTTGACAAAGACATAAAAATAGCAACAATATATAGTTATGCACCAAATGAAGATATTGATGAAAATGGTTTTATGAATGATGAAAATTCAGATGATACAGAAGGGCTTGACCAAAGTTCAAGAGATTTTTTGGAAAAAGCAATTGTAGATTATAATGCTTATTTTAATACAGCTTATGATACGAGTGCTGAAAAATTTCCTAATTATTATAAAGATTTATCACTTCGTATGAAAAATAAAGAAATTGATATACTCATTGTTGTAAATATGTTTCTTACAGGCTTTGATGCTACCACTCTTAATACTTTATGGGTAGATAAAAACTTGAAAATGCATGGACTGATACAAGCATATTCCAGAACAAATCGTATATTAAATTCTGTGAAAACATATGGAAATATTGTTTGTTTTCGTAACTTGCAGAAAGAAACAGATGAAGCGATAGCACTGTTTGGAGACAAAGAGGCTTGTGGAATGGTATTGTTAAAATCTTATAATGAATATTTTGATGAATATAAAAGGTGCATTGAAAAACTAAATCAAAAATATCCACTTGAAAAACAAATCATAGGAGAAAATGCAGAGAAAGATTTTATTTGTATGATAGGTAGTATTTTAAGATTGCATAATATACTTTCCTCTTTTGATGAATTTTTAGGTAATGAATTACTTTCCCCTATAGATTTTCAAGATTATATTGGTAGATATAATGATTTGTATGATAAATATAGAGTTAATGTTAAAAAAACAGACATAAATGATGACATTGTTTTTGAAATAGAATTGGTAAAGCAGATTGAAGTAAATATTGATTATATTATTATGCTTGTAATGAAATATCATCAATCAAATTGTGAAAATAAAGAAATACTTTTAAATATAGACAAAGCCATAAAATCAAGTTTAGAATTACGTTCAAAAAAAGAGCTTATTGAAGAATTTATATCAAAAATAAATGCTCAGACAGATGTTCAAAATGACTGGAAAAAGTTTGTCAAGGAACAATGCAATATAGATTTGCAAACACTTATTGCTGATGAACATTTAAAACATGACGAAACAAAACAATTTATTATACAATCTTTCAAAGTTGGAGAACTTAAAACAACAGGTTCAGATATAGATAAACTTATGCCACCTATATCACGTTTTGGAAGTGGAAACAGAAATATGAAAAAACAAAAT
>CAJUKL010000133.1 GCA_910587195.1 uncultured Clostridia bacterium
TGCATACTCTCTTGCAGTTAATTTCATAGCGTTTTTTACTCTTTTTTTGCTATTCCCCTTTCTAATTCCTCTTTGTACTTTTTTATTTCATACCGAAATGCTATGCCAGCTATGACACATGTTACAGCCGTAATAACTACCCTTGTCTGTTTTCCACTCCAGCATAACAGTAATATGCGCTGGGTTGGCGCCAGCTGCTGTTAACTTGTCCGCAAATTTCTGGCAATCTTGCACCCATTCATCATAGAAAGAAGTGCCTTCTAGCTGCTTGCGCTTTCGAACCATGTACATTAGCTTGTCATAGCCATCTTCTAAACTGCAAAAACTTACTTCCATTAGAATCCCTTCTTTCTGATTTTTTGCTTACAATAGGCTACCATTTCTTTTAGGCAAGCTTTTGCAAAACAGAAGCAACACACAAACAATGCTGTCAGCATATATGCAAAAACGAGGAAAATAGTCAATGCTGCAAGAAAGGTAAAATAACCTAATAGTATTTTCATTTTTCCACCCTCTAATAAATTGGTTTTAATTTTGCTGTTTTGGTAGTTTTATTGTCGCTATCAAAATAGCTTCTAATTTCATTCAAATCCACCATCATTACCTTACTACCTTCTGCTTTAGGCTTACCTTTTATTTTATTTTCTGCTAACAATCTGCGAATCAAAGAATCTGTAATCGCTGTTTTAGAATCTTTTTCTTTGAAAGCTTTTGCAGCTTGTGGGATAGTTCGCCACAAAGAACATAAGGAAGTTTCTTTTTTGTCTATTTCTTTTGTTTTTGGAAATACATTTTTTTGTATGGAATAACTTGGAACTTCACCCTCTTTAATTTCCAGTGAAAAACCCGCAACATCAGTTATTTTCTCGCCATCAATGCTAATTCTAATGTCATTTTTGGAAATAAAATCAACGCTAATACTTCGCATAGCAATCTCCTTTCTTTTTTTCTATCAAAGCCGCCCTACTGATTTTCATAGTTTTTAATTTTTTAAAATTTCACCGATTGTCATAGGTATCACCTTATTTCCCTTAACTTGCTCTTTGGATTTCTCTTTCTATCAAGGGTAAAATACCTTCTTTTTTCAGCAAATCATAAATAAACAATCTGCCTTTTTGTGTCCAATGGGTAAGAATTTTGCTATGTACTATTCCATTATTGTCCTCAAAAGTATGCGTTTTAGATGCAGTATAACCATTTTCTGCATACTTTTGATATAAAAGCCACACTTTGCCCTGCTTGAATTGAATCCCTTTTTCATTTAAATAATTATTTAACCACTTTGCAGACTTTCCATAATCCTTTGCAATGGTAGGGCTACCGTATCTTTTGTCTGCAGTATCACATCATAATAGCTTGCTTTTGGGTTTAATTCTGCAATCATCTGATTTTTCATAGCAATTTCGGTTTCTAATTTTTGCCGTTTTTGTTGTTCCTCTTTTAATGTAGTACATAACTTTATCATGGTATCTGGATTCAATAAGACTTGTTCCAGCGTTTCCGG